>CAKZUT010000265.1 GCA_937922185.1 uncultured Neomegalonema sp. | reverse complement strand
ACTGTTCCCGTCAACTCATCGATATTAGAAAATGACGAAACAGAATACATTGCCGCTTCAGATGGGGTGTTGTCTAATGTTGCAAATGGGTATGCCCCAGCTAGAAATGATATTTCCTCATTTAGTTCCTCAATATCATCTTTATTTGCTAAAATAAAATCTGAATGACCTAAAGCTGCATGAAAGTAAATTTTAGATAATTGACGAAACACCGTTGTATAGTCAATATTTTCGGACACAATCCCTTTTACCGGCGTTGCAAAATCGATCAATGGTGTGACCCTAAGCACTGCTCTGACAATCACCAAAAGAGACACGGCAACGTCCGAACGATCTATGTATTTGTAAAAATTTTCCTCGTTTTTATACATTGGTTCCTTTTACCTCGCCGCCATCCTGATCGCCCCATCCAACCGAATGACCTCCCCGTTCAGCATCGCATTGCGTGCGATGTGTTGGACGAGCATGGCGAATTCGGCGGGGTCGCCGAGGCGGGAGGGGAAGGGGACGGTCTGGCCCAGGGAATCCTGCACCTCCTGGGGCAGGCCCTCCAGCAGGGGGGTCTTGAAGAGGCCGGGGGCGATGCTGACGACGCGCACGCCATCGCGGGCGAGGTCGCGGGCCATGGGGAGGGTCATGGCGGCGACCGCACCCTTGGAAGCGGCATAGGCGACCTGGCCGATCTGGCCCTCGAAGGCGGCGACGGAAGCGGTGTTGACGATCACGCCACGCTCGCCGCCCTCCATCTCATCCGCCGCGACCATGGCTTCGGCGGCGATGCTGGCGACGTGGAAGACGCCGAGCAGGTTGATCGAGATAGCTCTGGCGAAGAGGTCCGGGTCATGGGCGACCCCCTTGCCCACCGTCTTCGCCCCCGGTGCAATGCCCGCGCAGGTCACGGCGAGGCGGGCGGTACCATGGGTCGCGCGCGCCCCGGCTATGGCATCGCGCACATTGGCGGCATCGGTCACGTCGCAGCGCCGGAACAGCGCGCCGGTCGCCTCCGCCACCGCCGCCCCCCGCGCCTCGTCCAGATCGAGGATCGCGACCGGGCATCCGGCCTTTCGCATCCGCCGCACGACCGCCTCGCCAAGGCCGGAGGCACCGCCGGAAACGAGGACGGGTGTGGTGTCGGAGAGATGCATGGGGATATCCTTTCGTCGATATTCCGCCATCCTAGGGGATCGACGAGGATAAGGCGATATGGTCCCTTTGCCCCGATGCACCGTCAGGCAGGGTTTCCGGCTCGTTATCAATCCAGCAGTCGCCGGAGTCGATACCGCCCGTTACGGTCCATCCCGATCAGGTTGAATCGGGAAGTGGAGCGTCGCGTTGATGATCTCCGCGACCGTATTCAGCGGGGCTTGCAGCACGTCGCGACAGGTGGCACGAAGCGGCGGGACAATCGGAGACGCCCTCACGCAGGCTCCCGCAAGACCCTCGGGGCCTTGAACTCGATATTCTCCACCGCCGTCTCGACGACCTCGACCGTCACGTCGAAGCGGGTCTTGAAGGCATCGACGACTTCCGTGACCAGCACTTCGGGCGCGCTCGCTCCGGCGGTAATGCCGACGGAGGAAACGCCGTCGAAGCGGGTCCAGTCGATCTCCGCCGCCCGTGGAACCAGAACGGCGTAATGGCAGCCCGCCTTCGCCCCGACCTCGACCAGACGCCTGGAATTGGAAGAATTTTCCGCCCCGATCACGACCAGCGCATCGATCTTCGGCGCGATCGCCTTGACGGAAGCCTGCCGGTTGGTGGTGGCGTAGCAGATATCCTCCTTGCCGGGGCCGACGATCTGCGGGAACCGCGCCTGAAGGGCGGCGACGATTTCCGCCGTGTCATCCACGGAGAGGGTCGTCTGGGTCGCCCATGCGAGCTTTTGCGGATCGGCGGGGGCAAGGCGGGCGACATCCTCGACCGTCTCGACCAGAGTGACCGAGCCGGGGGGCAGTTGCCCCATCGTGCCCAGCACCTCCACATGGCCCGCATGGCCGATCAGGACGATCTCGTAACCCTGCCGATGCAGGCGCGCGATCTCCATATGCACCTTTGTCACCAGCGGACAGACCGCATCGACAGCGAACATCTCACGGTTCTTCGCCGCCTCTATCACCGATTTGGGCGAGCCATGGGCCGAGAAGATGACGGGGCGATCCTGCGGGCATTCATCGAGATCCTCGACAAACACCGCACCCTTGTCGCGCAGCCCGTCCACGACAAAGCGGTTATGCACGATCTCGTGGCGCACATAGACGGGCGCGCCGAACTTCTCCAGCGCCATCTCGACCATCTTGATCGCCCGGTCCACACCGGCACAGAAGCCGCGCGGGGCAGCAAGATAGAGCTTGAGGGAAGGCTTTGCGGACATGGCGTCGCTCCGATGCATTCGATGGAGACGAGTATAGGGCCGCGTGCGCGATGCCGCGACCCCGGATTTTCGCCACCCCTTGCCGCGCCGGAGACCCTAGCTCTGGAACTGCTCTCGCAGGATGCGTTCATCCAGGCTGTGGCCGGGATCGAAGAGAAGGCGCAGGGATATATCCTGTGCGACACGCGCTTCGACCCAATCGACATCGCGCACCTCGACGGCATCGGCGACGGCGGAAACCGGGCGCTTGACCGGCTCCAGCACCTCGAAGCGGATCGTGGCATTCATGGGCAGGATCGCTCCGCGCCAGCGCCGGGGGCGAAACGCGGAGATCGGGGTGACCGCCAGCAAGCCCGCATCAATGGGCAGGATAGGGCCATGGGCGGAGAGGTTATAGGCCGTGCTGCCCGCCGGGGTCGCCACAAGCACACCGTCGCAGATCAGTTCGGGCATCCGGGTCGAGCCGTCGATGAGGATCGCGATCTTGGCGGCCTGTCGCGTCTCGCGCAGCAGGGAGACCTCGTTGATGGCAAGGGCCTCGTATTGCAGGCCGCCGGTATCGGTCGCGACCATTCGCAGGGGGTGGATGCGGGACTCAACGCTGCGGGACAGGCGCTCTTCAAGGGATTTCGCACCATACTCGTTCATCAGGAAACCGACGGAGCCACGATTCATGCCGTAGACGGGGATATCCCGTTCCATGACGGCATGAAGGGTTTCGAGCATAAAACCGTCTCCCCCCAGCGCGACGATGACGTCGGCCTCTTCGGGGGCCGCCACACCATAAAGCGCGCGCAGGGTCTTCGCCGCACGGCGGGCTGTATCGGTGTCACTGGCGACGAAGGCAATTCGGCGAAAACGCATGGCGACCCGGATTCAATCGTTTCTCACGAAAAAGCCCCCCGCCATTTCTGGCGGGGGGCCATGGTGTGCTCGATGAGCTGGAGAGCAGACCTTAGCGGAAGTCGATCCCGAGGGAACGCAGCGTGTCCATGGTCAGACCACCGGTACCTTCACCTTCCGAACGCTGGTAGCGGGTGACCGCTGCCGTCGTGGAGGCGTTGTAGGAACCGTCGATCGAACCCTGGTAGTAACCACGCTCACGCAGAGCCTGCTGGAGGCGGCGGATAACCTCGGGAGACGCATTGGTCTCACAGAGGATTTCGCGCCACTGCAGCTGCTCGTCGCTGACCTGCTCACGACGGTTGATCGTCTTGAACGTGTCAGGCGTTGCAACGCGGCGGACCGATGCGGGCGTCGCGACGACACGGCGCGTGATCGTTGCCGTCTTACCGGGAACTGCCACACGACGAACCGTTGCCGGGGTTGCCACCACACGACGGGTAACCGTCTGGGTCTTGCCGGGGATGGCAATGCGGCGAACTTCCGGAGCAGCGGCGATGACCCGGGTCTGGACCGTCGCGGTTTTGCCGGGAACGGCAACGCGGCGAACCGAGGCGGGCGCATCAATCACGCGCGTCTGGATCGTTGCAGTCTTGCCGGGAACGGCAACACGGCGAACCGAGGCAGGCGCGTCGATCACACGGGTGTTGATCGTCGCGGTCTTACCCGGAACGGCAACCCGACGAACCGAGGCAGGCTCGGCGACAACACGCGTCTGGACCGTCGCGGTTTTGCCGGGAACGGCAACACGGCGGACCGAGGCGGGTGCATCAATCACGCGGGTGCTGATCGTGGCGGTTTTGCCAGGAACGGCGACCGACTGCGCGGAGGCGGGCGTCGCGACACTGCGAACCTGGATCGTTGCAGTCTTGCCGGGAACGGCAACACGGCGAACCGAGGCAGGCGTATCGATGACGCGCGTCTGGATCGTCGCGGTCTTGCCGGGAACGGCAACGCGGCGAACCGAGGCAGGCGTGTCAAGCACACGAGTGGTGACCGTCGCGGTCTTGCCGGGAACGGCAACACGGCGAACCGAGGCAGGCGCATCGATCACACGGGTGGTGATCGTCGCGGTCTTACCCGGAACAGCGACAGCACGGGTCGTTGCAGGTGTTGCCACCACACGACGCGAGACCTGACGGGTCTGGGCTGCGACAGCGACCGCACGGGTCGAAGCAGGGCGATCAATGACCTGGATCGAGACCGTCTGCATCTTCGCCGGAACCGCAACACGGCGAACCGAGGCGGGCGTGTTGATCACACGACGCTGGATCGTCCGGGTCTGGGCAGGAACCGCAACAGCGCGGGTCGATGCCGGGGTCGCGATGACACGACGCTGGATCGTCCGGGTCTGACCGGGCACCGCAACCGCCTGCGTGGAAGCAGGGGTATTGATGACACGACGCTGGATCGTCCGGGTCTGGGCGGGAACCGCCACGGCCTGGGTCGAAGCAGGCGTATTGATCACACGACGCTGGATCGTCCGGGTCTGACCGGGAACCGCAACGGAGCGGGTCGTTGCCGGGGTCGCGATGACACGACGCTGGATCGTCCGGGTCTGTGCAGGAACTGCGACAGCCTGGGTCGAAGCAGGACGGTCAACAACGCGGCGCTGGATCGTGCGCGTCTGTCCGGGGACAGCCACACGGCGAACCGATGCGGGCGTATTGATGACACGGCGCTGGATCGTCCGGGTCTGGGCAGGAACCGCGACAGCGCGGGTCGATGCCGGCGTTGCGATAACACGACGCTGGATCGTCCGGGTCTGGGCGGGAACCGCGACAGCACGGGTCGATGCGGGCGTGTTGATCACACGACGCTGGATCGTCCGGGTCTGAGCGGGAACCGCAACACGGCGAACCGAAGCGGGGGTCGCGACGACACGCTTGGTGACAGTACGGCTTGCCGTGGCACCGCCACCGTTGCCGCCCGAGACCGTGGCACGGATGCCACCGCCTGCACCGAAGCCACCGGCTCCTGCGCCACCGCCTGCGACAGCGAGACGCTGACCGGCTGCGTTGATTGCGAAGCCGCCTGCATCGATGCCGACTGCACCGGCAACGACGTTGCCCGCACCATCGACGATCGCGCCGTCACCCCGACGGGATGCGCGGATCGGGCCGCTGGAGACGCCGCCTGCACCACCACCGACGCCTGCGCTACCGGTGTAACCGGCGACACTTGCGGGGATGACGTTGCCATTGGCATCGACTGCGAGACCGGCTGCGTTCACACCGACTGCACCGGGGATCGGCGCGCCGTTGACGTCAACAACCGTACCACCGCCGAAGCTGCCGGAGCCTGCGACACGACGAACCGTTGCGGGCGTGTCGATGACACGGCGCGTGATCGTGCGGGTCTGCGCCGGAATAACCGTGCGACGGACTTCAGCCGGGCCGGAGACGACCTGACGGGTAACGGTTTCGAACTGTGCGGGAACCGCGACCAGACACAGGATTTCACCCGTGTTCAGCTGCTTGGTCTGCTTGATCGAGGCACCGCTGATCGCGCCGCCGAGACCACCGCCGCCACCGGCGACAATACGGGCACGGATCGGGCCGGAACCGAAGGCTCCGCCGCCTGCGCCTGCACCTGCGCTACCGCCGAAGACGATAACCTGGCCTGCCGAGTTCGTTGCGAAGCCGGAAGCATTGATGCCAACCGCGCCGGGGATGATGTTCCCTGCACTGTCAACAATCGCGCCGCTGGCCGAACGGGATGCGCTGACTGCGCTGCCGCCACCCGACGATGCACCGCCACCAAGGCTTGCGCCCGTGATGACCTGACCGGCCGCGTTGACTGCGAAGCCATTGGCATCGACCGAAACCGCGCCGGGGATAACCTGACCGCTTTCGGAGACGACGGAGATACCGCCACCGCCCGCGATTCCGCCGGAGACGGAGTCGATGATGGCGATCGGGTTCTTACCGCGCTTCCAGGTGGTGTAGGCGTCACGGACCTTCACGCGCTCGGTGACCGTGCGGTACTGGGTTTCCGAAGCAACGAGCTGCTCGGAAGCTTCCTGAACCACGATGGTCTCGGTCACGGTCTTGTACGTGGCGGGAACCACAACGAGACGCTCGGCAACATCGTCACCGGCAACGGAGATCTGCATGGTACGGTAGGTGGCCGGAACCACTTCCAGACGCTCGTGAGCGGGCTGGACAACGATCGTTTCCTGAACCGTCTTGTAGGTAGCGGGAACGACTTCCAGGCGCTGCGAGGCAGGCTGGACTACGACCGTTTCGGAAACCGTGCGGTAGGTGGCCGGAACCACTTCCAGACGCTGCGAGGCAGGCTGGACAACAACCGTTTCCTGAACCGTCTTGTAGGTGGCCGGAACGACTTCGAGACGCTCACCGGCTTCCTGCGAGACGACCGTTTCCTGAACCGTCTTGTAGGTAGCGGGGATCACGCGAAGCTGCTGGTGAGCAGGCTGCACGACAACCGTTTCCTGAACCGTACGGTACGTTGCGGGAACGACCTGAAGCTGTTCGGAAGCTTCCTGCACCACAACGGTTTCCTGAACCGTCTTGTAGGTGGCAGGGATCACGCGGAGCTGCTGGTGAGCAGGCTGCACGACGACCGTTTCCTGAACCGTCTTGTAGGTGGCCGGAACCACGCGCAGCTGCTCATAGGGAGCTTCCGACACGACGGTTTCGGTGACAGTGCGGTACGTGGCCGGCACGACTTCCAGACGCTCGAACGCGGGCTGGACGACGACCGTTTCCTGAACCGTCTTGTAGGTGGCCGGAACGACCTGCAGGCTTTCGTAGGCAGGCTCTGCCTCGATCGTCTGCGAGACGGTCTTGAAGGTAGCCGGAACAACCTGGATCTGCTCGTAGGCCGGACGGACCGTGATGGTCTCCGATACGGTGCGGAAGGTGGCCGGAACAACCTGAAGCGACTGCGAAGGCTCTTCGACGACGACCGTCTGCGAAACCGACTTGAAGGTGGCCGGAACGACCTGAAGCGACTCGGAAGCCTCTTCAACGACGACCTGCTGAGCGACCGACTTGAAGGTGGCCGGAACAACCTGAAGCGACTCGGAAGCCTCTTCGACCACAACCGTCTGAGAGACAGTGCGGAAGGATGCCGGAACAACCTGAAGCGACTCGGAGGCTTCTTCAACCACAACCGTCTGCTGCGAGGTCGAGAACGTAGCCGGGACCACACGCAGGGACTGCGAAGGCTCTTCTACGACAACCGTCTGAGAGACAGTCTTGAAGGTCGCGGGAACGACGGAAAGCGACTCGGAAGGCTCTTCGACCACGACGGTCTGCGAGCGGGTCGCGAATTTGGCCGGAATGACCTGAAGCGACTCGGAGGCTTCTTCGACCACGACCGTCTGAGCGACGTCACGGAAGGTTGCCGGAACGACCTGAAGCGACTCGGAAGCCTCTTCGACCACAACCGTCTGAGAGACGGAGCGGAAGGTTGCCGGAACGACCTGAAGCGACTCGGAAGCCTCTTCGACCACAACCGTCTGAGAGACGGAGCGGAAGGACGGGCCGCCGCTGTTGCCGGACGTGCCGCCACCTGCGCCGCCGCCGGTTGCCCGTGCGATGATGCCTGCGCCGTTGGCGCCACGGATCACGTTACCGGATGCATCGGTCGCGAAACCCTGACCGTTGATGCCGACAGCACCGGCAATCGCCGCGCCGGAAGCCGCGTCAACGATGACGCCACCGCCGCCACCGCTGCCGCCGGACACGATCACGAGACTTTCGGAAGGCTCTTCAGCCTCAACGGTCTCCGTGACGGTACGGTAGGTTGCGGGCACGACTTCGAGGCGCTCGGAAGGCTCCTCAACGACGACCGTTTCGGTGACATTACGGTACTGGGCCGGAATGACTTCGATTCTCTCACCACCGGCGCGATCCACGATGCGCTGGGTTACGGTGCGATACTGGGCCGGGATCACCACGCGTGCGTAGCATTTACCAGGCTCAGCGTTCGGCGGCAGGACCTCTGTCTGGGCACCTGCACTGTTCATGAAGGCTACAGCACCCAGCACAAGGCCGCTGCTCGCCAACAAGAAATTCTTACGCTTCATTGCTCATCTCCACTCCATTTTCGTCTCACGCCGCATGGTGCAATCATGGCAAACATGCGGCGCGAGCCACAATTCGTCATGATGCAATTCTCATTCCAGTATCACTGCTACACCCGGCAGAGACCCTGAAACCATACTGACGCACGACCGCCGCAACCCGCCATATGCATGACGTATTACCGCTGGCTGTAGACACCTACCATACGCCAGTTTCCAAATCATTCAAAAAAGGAACAACAAGGGTTAACCACTCGAAACTGTGTCATTAATCCAACGATAACTATGCACCGCAAGCGTGTACGGCAGACATCAATCCGAGCGAAACCCTTGCAAATGGGGCGGAATATAGGCGCAGGGCCGACCTATTGAGTCCGGGTTGATTAACTTTAATCCCGTAAATTTGTCCCATAACAAAACACTCGGTCTTTGCGCGGGGCAAGGATGTTTCGTTAAGATTTTACGCTGTCCGCAGTGAATTTCTTTGCTTATGCGTCAAAGTGATTCGCAAAATGCAATTCTTTTCGCGTGTCCCGATCACCCTGAATGCACCGGAGTTCCGCCCCGATGCATGACTTCGTGCATTGCACGTCAAAAGGCCCCCGCCGCAAACACGGCCATGTTAACGATATCGCTCACACCGGACCCCATGGGGCAGAGCTGAACGGGACTCTCCATGCCTACGAGGATCGGGCCGATCAGGGTGGAGCCGCCCAGCTCACGCAGCATCTTAGTCGAGATCGAAGCCGAATGCCGGGCAGGCATGACGAGGACGTTCGCCGGACCCGACAGACGACAGAAGGGATAGGTCTCCATCGCCGTGCGGCTGAGGGCCACATCGGCGGCCATCTCGCCGTCGAATTCGAAATCGACCCCGCGCGCCTCCAGTATCCGCACGGCATCGCGCAGGTTGTCAGAGCGTTCGGATTCGGGATAGCCGAAGGTCGAATAGGACGTCATCGCGACGCGCGGCTCCAGACCGAGTTTGCGCGCGGCACCGGCGGCGGCCTCGGCGATATTGGCCAGCTCCTCCGCTCCGGGCATCTCGTGGACCAGCGTGTCGGCGACCAGTACCGTCCTGCCCCGTGCCAGCACCGCCGTCACACCGATGACATTGGGCCTGCGGTCAGGATCAAGGACAAGGCGCACGTCTTCAAGAATCATCGAGGACTTGCCCGTGACGCCGGAGATCATGGCGTCGGCATCGCCGGTCTCGACCATCAGGGCGGCGAAGATATTGCGATCCTGCTGCACCATGCGCTCACAGTCGCGGTGCAGTCGCCCGCGCCGTTGCAGTCTGGTGTAGAGGTGCTCGGTATAGGCGGGCACACGCTCGGACAGGCGGGCGTTATGGATCGTGACCTCCTCCACGCCGTCGAGTCCAACCTTGCGCGCCGTCTCGTGGATTTCATCGCCGCGCCCGATCAGGATCGCCTCGCCCAGACCCGCGCGGGTATAGGAGACGGCGGCGCGGATGACGCGCTCGTCCTCCCCCTCGGCAAAGACGACACGCCGGGGCTGCATCCGCACCCGCTCATGCAGGCGTTGCAGCATGGTGACGGTGGGGTCGAGGCGGGCCATGAGGCTCTGCTCGTAACCGGCGAGGTCGATGATCGGCTTGCGGGCGACGCCGGAGTTCATCGCGGCCTGGGCCACGGCGACCGGCACCTGATGGATCAGGCGGGGATCGAAAGGGGCGGGGATGATATAGTCGGGACCATAGCGCAGCTTGCGGCCATAGGCGGCGGACACATCGTCATGCACATCCTGTCGCGCAAGCTGTGCGATCGCGCGGGCGGCGGCGATCTTCATCTCGTCATTGATGGTACGCGCCCGAACGTCGAGCGCCCCCCGGAAGATATAGGGAAAACCGAGGACGTTGTTCACCTGATTGGGATAATCGCTGCGCCCCGTGGCAATGATCGCGTCGGGGCGGGCCTCACGGGCATCCTCGGGCGAGATTTCGGGATCGGGATTGGCCATGGCGAAGATGACCGGACGCTCGGCCATGGTCATCAGCATCTCGGGGGTCAGGATGCCGGGGGCGGAAAGGCCGAGAAAGAGATCGGCCCCGTTGACCGCATCCGCCAGTGTCCGCAGGTCGGTCTTCGGTGCATGGGGAGCGCGCCACTCATCTATATCGCCCCGGTCCGCATGGAGAACGCCGTCGATATCCACGAGGATCGCGTTCTCATCAGGCAGACCCATCTTCTTGAGCAGTTCGATGCAGGCGATGCCCGCCGCCCCGGCCCCGCTCATCACAAGGCGAGTGCGCTCCAGCGTGCGGCCCGTCAGATCAAGGGCGTTGAGCACTCCGGCGGCGACGATGATCGCGGTGCCGTGCTGATCGTCGTGGAAAACGGGGATATCCATCATCTCGCGCAGGGCGCGTTCGATGATGAAGCATTCGGGGGACTTGATATCCTCCAGATTGATACCCGCGAAACTCGGCCCCATGTAGCGGACGGCGTTGATGATATCGTCGGCGCTTCCGGTATCGAGTTCGATGTCGATGCTGTCGATATCGGCGAAGCGCTTGAACAGGACGGCTTTGCCCTCCATCACCGGCTTCGAGGCCAGCGCACCCAGATTGCCGAGGCCAAGAATGGCGGAGCCGTTGGTGATGACGGCGACCAGATTGCCCTTAGCCGTGTATTCATAAGCCAGATCAGGGTTTTCCGCGATGGCCCGCACGGGGACCGCCACGCCGGGAGAATAGGCAAGGCTCAGATCGCGCTGGGTCGCGAGGGGCTTCGTCGCCACGACCTCCAGCTTGCCGGGCTTGCCCTGGGAATGGAAGCGCAGGGCCTCATCGTTCGTATGACGGCGGGGAGTGTCGGACATGCGCGTGTCTTTCCGGGGGACGGCCCGCCCCGGATGCACCGGGGCATCCGAGGCAGCGACCTGAAACAATGCTGCTGGCTATAATCCACCCGCGCGAAATCAATCAACCCGGCTCCTCGCCACACCCTTCGGTTTCGCGCGCCATGCGGGACGACGGCACAGGGTCTTTGCGCTGGCTTTCGTTCACCCTTCGTGCTAGCGCGGAGGTATGAACGCATCCCTGAGAGTTATCGGTATCGACCCCGGCCTCGTCCGCACCGGATGGGGGGTCGTGGACCTTGCAGGCTCGCGCCTCTCGCATGTCGCCCATGGCACGATACAGGCCAAAGGGCACGATCTGGCCACCCGGCTCGTCGCCCTGCGCCGAGCCCTGGTGCAGGTGGTGGAAGAAACACGGCCCGATGTAGCCGCAGTGGAGCATACTTTCGTGAACAAGGATGCGGTGGGGACACTGAAACTCGCCCATGCGCGGGGGATTGCCCTGCTCGTTCCGGCGGAAGCGGGACTTCCGGTCACCGAATACGCACCGAATGCGGTGAAGAAGGCGGTGGTAGGGGTAGGCCATGCCGACAAGAAGCAGATCGCCCATATGATCGCGCTGTTGTTGCCCGGCGTGAAAGTGGTCGGCGCGGATGCGGCGGACGCCCTCGCCATCGCCATCTGTCACGCGCATCGGGCGCCTGCACTCAACAGGTTGGACAAACTCGAAAAGGCCGGGGCATGACGGAACGGGACACTCTGACAGGCACTTCTATGAACAATATCGCTGCCGTCATCTTCCCTATGATAAGGCCGGTTATGGAAGAGGCGGATGCGGGTTTGCCCTCGCTGCGCGCCATGGCAGGATGGGTCGTCATCGGAATCGGGACACATCTCAGCGCCCCTGAACTTATCACGATGAAGGAATGAGGCGATGGAGACGGAACTCGTATCCCTGCTGACGGCGGCCTTCACCCCGGTAACCTTTAGGAGATTGTCCAAGTCGCTTCCCTTTCACGGGTCGCGGCGTCATGCGTGGCGTGGCGTTGCCGGGTGCTATGTGCTTGCAGCAACGGCGCTTCCGGTATGATCGGGCGGCTGGTCGGCGAGGTGGTGCATACCGGGGAGGATCATGTCCTCCTGGATGTGCGCGGGGTCGGGTATATCGTGCATTGTTCCTCACGGACGCTGGGGGCGCTGGCGGGAGCGAGCGGGCCGGTGGCACTCTATACGGATATGCTGGTGCGCGAGGATCTGCTCCAGCTATTCGGCTTTCCGACCATGCTGGACCGTGAATGGCACAAGCTGCTGACGACCGTACAGGGCGTCGGAGCCAAGGTGTCGCTCGGCATTCTCGGCACGCTTGGCACCGATGGAATCAGCCGCGCCATCGCGCTGGGCGATGCCGCCACCGTCCGCCGCGCCCCCGGCGTGGGGCCGAAACTGGCTACCCGCATCGTCAACGAGCTGAAATCGAAAGCCCCCGCGATGATGGCAAGTGCGGCCCCCGCACCCGCCGGTGCGACGCCTGAAGGCGAGGATACGCCCGTCGTCATGCCCGCCGCAGAAGCCGATGCGACCGCAACCGCCGACGCCCTCTCGGCGCTGGCCAATCTCGGCTATCAGCCGATGGAGGCCGCCGATGCCGTCGCCCGCGCGGCCAGCGAGACCCCGGACGCCGATGCGGGCGCACTCATCAAGGCGGCGCTGAAGGCGCTGGCT
>CAKZUT010000264.1 GCA_937922185.1 uncultured Neomegalonema sp. | reverse complement strand
GCTCCTGCGTATAACCATGGGCATCGATCAGGCGCGAATAGCTTTCCGCTTCCTCCATCGGGTTCAGATCGACCCGCTGGATATTCTCGATCAGCGCGACTTCCAGCGCCTCCGTATCCGAAAAGGTCTCGACGAGAACCGACACCTCATGCAGCGCCGCCTGCTGCGCCGCCCGCCACCGTCGTTCCCCGGCGACGATCTCATACCGCACCCCTTCGCGCGGATTGGGCCGCACGAGGATCGGCTGAAGAATGCCCTTCTCCCGGATCGACGCGGCCAGCGAGGCGATTTCGTCCGGCGTGAAACGTTTGCGCGGCTGATCCGGGTTCGGCTCGATATCGGTCAGGGACACGGTATCGACCGCGCGCGTCGTCTTCGACGCCTGCACCGGGTCATCCCCGAGCAATGCGGAGAGGCCCTTGCCGAGACCCTTGCGGGGTGATTTGGTGGTCATCGGCGATGCTCCTTCGATGGTCATGCGGCGATCCGGTCACGCTCGCGTCGCAGCAATTCACTGGCAAGCTGGATATAGGCCTGGCTCCCGGCGCAGGCATGGTCATACAGCAAGGCGGGCTTGCCGTGGGATGGCGCTTCGGAAATCCGCACATTGCGGGGAATGACGGTCTTGTAGACGGCATCGCCCATATGCTCGCGCACATCCGCCGCCACCTGGCTCGACAGGCGATTGCGCGCATCATACATCGTCAGCACGATGCCCTGTATCTCCAGCCCCGGATTGAGCGACCCGCGCACCCGGTCGATGGTCCGCAAAAGCTGGCTCAGCCCCTCCAGCGCATAGAACTCGCATTGCAGCGGCACCAGCACGGCATGACAGGCGGTCATGGCATTGATGGTCACGAGGCTCAGGGATGGCGGGCAATCGATGATGACATAATCATAGGCGACGCCCGTATCCTCCGCCAGCGCATCCAGCAACAGATGCGCGCGGCGCTCATCCTCCACGATTTCGAGATCGACCCCCGACAGATCGGCGGAAGCGGGGCTGAGATGCAGGCCCGGAACGCTGGTATCATGGATCGTATCGCGCAGGGCATGGGCGCGGGTCAGCACATCATAGGATGTATTGCCCCGTTGATCGGGCGTCAGGCCCAGCCCGGTGCTGGCATTGCCCTGCGCGTCGAGATCAACCAGAAGCACCTTGCGCCCCACGGCGGCCAGTGCCGTTCCGAGATTGACGGCGGTGGTCGTTTTGCCGACCCCGCCTTTCTGGTTCACCACCGCCAGAACCCGACGGCCTTTTTTCTCGGTCATGGCGTATCCTGTCGCCGCGCCAGCCGCGAGATGCGGAGGATCACGGATGCCGGATCGATCCGGCTCTTTTCCTGCTTGATCTCCATGTGCCAGTTTTCCATGGCTGCGGTCAATTCGCTTTCGTATCGCGCGCCCTTGTGCAGCAACGCGATTCCCTCCGCGCCGATCAGGGGATGCGCCATGGCCAGCAAGGGATCGAGCGCCGTAAAGGCCCGTGCCGTCACCACATCCGCCGTCAGGGTCAGTTTTTCCGCCCGCTCCACCATCACCGTCGCCGAAGCCCCGGTTTCACGCACCACCTCACGCAGGAACGTCGCCTTGCGGCGATCACTCTCCACCAGATGCACATGGAACGGCATGTCCCGTTCACCGGAGAGAATGCCCAGCACCAGACCGGGAAATCCCGCCCCCGAGCCAAGATCGACGATCCGTTCCGTCCTGTCAGGCAACAGCGGCAACAGTTGCGCCGAGTCCAGCACATGCCGCCGCCAGGCATCCGCCAGCGTCGCTTTCGAGACCAGATTGATCGCGGGCGACCATTTCTTCAGCAGCGCGACATATCGCTCAAGCCGCTCCATTGTTTCACGTGAAACATCGAGATCGTCAAACAGCCGACCTGTCATCCCGCCGCCACGCGCGTCTCATTGCGCCGCACATGCGCCAGCAAGGCCGTCAGGGCCGCCGGCGTCATCCCCGGTATCCGCGAGGCCTGTCCGAGAGTAATCGGGCGCACATGCGCCAGCTTCTCGATGATTTCCCCCGTCAGCCCCCCGATACCGGCATAATCGAGATCCACCGGGATATGCAGATTCTCATCCCGCCGGAAGGCTTCGATATCGGCGGATTGCCGGTCCAGATACCCCGAATACAGCGCCTCGATCCGCAATTGCTCCCGGATCGGGGCCGGAATATCCGTGGCCTCCGGTATGGCCGCAAGAAAAGCGGCATCATCGATCTTCGTATAGCCCATCAGTTCAAAGGCACTGCGGCGGCGTCCATCCTGATTGATCGACAGGCCCCGCGCGGCGGCTTCCTTCGGCGAAACCGAAATCGCCTGTAGCCGGTCCCGTGCATCGGTCAGGGCCGATTGTTTCACGTGAAACATCCCTGCACGCTCCGGTCCGACACAGCCATACCCGATCCCTTTGGGCGTCAGGCGCTGATCCGCATTATCCGCGCGCAGGCTGAGGCGATACTCCGCCCGCGAGGTGAACATCCGATACGGCTCCGTCACGCCCTGTGTCACCAGATCATCGATCATCACGCCGATATAGCCCTCGGATCGATCAATGATGCAGGTCCGTGAGCCGGAGGCATGGGCCGCC
The DNA here is from genome assembly GCA_937922185.1 of uncultured Neomegalonema sp. Taxonomy (GTDB): domain Bacteria; phylum Pseudomonadota; class Alphaproteobacteria; order Rhodobacterales; family Rhodobacteraceae; genus JAHDDY01. The sequence goes on along the minus strand of CAKZUT010000264.1, from coordinate 15,473 downwards.
GCATTCAGCCCGGCCATCAATCCCTGCGCCGCCGCTTCCTCATAACCCGTCGTGCCGTTGATCTGCCCGGCGAGGAACAATCCGCTGACCCCGCCCAGCGCCAGTGTCGGGTCCAGCGATTTCGGATCGACATAATCATATTCGATCGCATAGCCCGGTTGCAGGATCACCGCGTTCTCCAGCCCCGGTATCGTCGCGATGAAGGCTTCCTGCACATCCACGGGCAACGAGGTGGAAATCCCGTTCGGATAGACCGTGGGATCATCGCGCCCTTCGGGTTCGAGGAAAATCTGGTGATTGTCCTTCTCCGCGAACCGCACGATCTTGTCTTCGATCGAAGGACAATAGCGTGGCCCGATCCCGTCGATCCGGCCTCCGTAGAGCGCCGAACGTGACAGATTCTTCTCGATGATCGCATGGGTCGCCGCAGTCGTGCGCGTGATATGACAATCGAGCTGCGGCATCGGCAGGCTCTCGGTCATGAAGGAAAACGGCATCGGCTCCGCATCCCCCGGCTGACGGTCCAGCGCCGCATAGTCGATGGTTCGCCCGTCCAGCCGTGCCGGTGTCCCGGTCTTCAGCCTGCCCATCGGCAAATCCATCGCATAGAGCCGTGACGCCAGCGCCCTGGCCGGGGGATCACCGACCCGGCCCCCCGATACCTGCTGATCGCCCGTATGCATGATCCCGTTCAGAAACGTCCCGGTCGTCAGCACCACCGCCGCCGCCCGATACTCCCCGCGCGGCGTCACCACGCCTTCGACCCGCGATCCATCGACGAGCAGGTCGCTGACCTCGGCTTCGATCACCGTCACGGTCGAGGCCGCAAATTCCGCCTGCATGGCCCTGCGATAGATCGTCCGGTCGGCCTGAGCGCGTGGCCCACGCACGGCGGGGCCTTTCGAGCGATTGAGCAGTCGGAACTGAATACCGGCCTGATCGGCCACCCGCGCCATGGCACCGTCCAGCGCATCGATCTCCCGCACGAGATGCCCTTTGCCCAGTCCGCCGATAGCCGGATTGCAGGACATCTCGCCGATCCGGTCCTTCCGGTGCGTGACCAGGGCCGTCCGGGCACCGACCCGAGCCGCCGCCAGCGCCGCCTCGCTGCCCGCATGGCCACCACCGATAACGATGACGTCGAAATCGAATTGTTTCACGTGAAACATCCATCGAATTATTTGCCGAGGCAGAATTCCGAGAAGATCACGTCGAGCAGACGATCAATGCCACGCTCTCCGGTAATCCGTCCGAGCGCCTCCCATGCCTCGCGCACGATCTGGGCCGCTAACTCGGGTGCCGCTTGTATCCGATCCGGGTCGTCCGACGCAAGGTCGGCATAGGCATCGAGCGCGCGCAGGGCATCGGCCATCGCCGCACGATGACGCTGTTGCAGCAGCAGGGCATCGGCGGCTGGCTCCGCCATATCCACGATCCCGCGCAACCGCGTGATGACCGTCTCGATTCCGGTGCCGTCCTTCGCACACAGCGACAGCATCATCGGGTCCGGGGCAGGGTGCAGATCGACCTTGTTCCACAGGCGCAGGTCATCATCCCGGAGCAGGGCGAGGACATCCGCGTCCAGCGGTGCATCGGGCGCGGCCACGGCAATCCGCAGATCGGACTCTTCCGCCATCCGGGCCGCCCGTTCGATCCCGATCTGCTCGACCGTATCCTCGGATTCGCGTATCCCGGCGGTGTCGATCAATGTGACAGGATAGCCGCCCAGATCGAGATGCACCTCGATACTGTCGCGCGTGGTGCCCGGAATATCCGAGACAATGGCAACATCCCGTCTCGCCAAAGCATTGATAAGAGTGGACTTTCCTGCATTCGGCGCCCCAAGGATCGCCACGCGCCACCCGTTCCGCAACCGCTCCGCCGGATGGGCCGCGCTCAGGTCGGCCCGGATCGCATCTCTCACGGCAATGATTTCATCCGTTGCAACTTGCCATGTCTCAGTCGGGATTTCCTCATCCGCGAAATCAATGGTCGCCTCCAGCAGCGCCAGCCCCCGCGTCAGCCGCGCCGACCAAACCCGGCACCGCTCGCCGATCACGCCCGAATACTGGTGCAGGGCCGCCCGTTGCTGACTTGCCGTCTCGGCGGCGATCAGATCGGCCAGCCCCTCCACCTGCGACAGATCGAGCCGTCCGTTATCGAAAGCCCGCCGCGTGAACTCCCCCGGTTCCGCCATCCGCAGCCCGTCGAGCCGCCCCAGCACCTCCAGCACCGACGCCACCACTGCCCGGCCCCCGTGCAGGTGCAGCTCAACCACCGCTTCTCCCGTGAAACTCCCGCCATCGCCGAACCGCAGGACCAGTGGATGATCCAGCGTTCTGCCACTCCGGGGATCGACCAGCCGCCGCACGGTCGCCCGCCGCATCGCGGGCAGCGGTCCGTCCGTCATCGCGGCGAGGCTGGCATCGGCCTCCGGCCCCGACACCCGAACGACAGCGACCCCGCCCATACCGGGCGGGGTCGAGACCGCGAAGATCGTATCGCGCGCCACAGCGCGACCGTCAGGTATTCATCGAATTGAAGAAATCGCCGTTCGTCTTCGTCTGCTTGAGCTTGCCGAGCAGGAATTCCATCGCGTCGATGGTGCCCATCGGGTTGAGGATACGGCGCAGGACGAACATCTTGGTGAGCGTCTCCTTGTCCACCAGCAACTCCTCCTTGCGCGTCCCGGAGCGCAGGATATCGATCGCCGGGAAGACGCGCTTATCGGCGATCTTGCGATCCAGGATCAGTTCGGAGTTACCCGTCCCCTTGAATTCCTCGAAGATCACCTCATCCATGCGGCTGCCCGTATCGATCAGGGCCGTGGCGATGATCGTCAGCGATCCGCCTTCCTCGATATTACGCGCCGCCCCGAAGAACCGCTTGGGCCGTTGCAGCGCATTGGCATCCACGCCCCCGGTCAGAACCTTGCCGGAGGAGGGCACCACGGTGTTATAGGCCCGGCCCAGCCGCGTGATGGAATCGAGCAGGATCACCACGTCCCGCCCATGCTCGACCAGTCGCTTGGCCTTGTCGATGACCATCTCGGCCACCTGCACATGCCGATCCGCCGGTTCATCGAAGGTCGAGGAGATCACCTCGCCCTGCACCGTGCGCTGCATGTCGGTCACCTCTTCGGGCCGCTCGTCGATCAGCAGGACGATCAGATAACACTCGGGATGATTGTGTGCGATGGACTTTGCAATATTCTGCAACAGCACCGTCTTACCCGTGCGGGGCGGCGCGACGATCAGGCCGCGCTGTCCCTTGCCCATGGGCGCGACCAGCTCGATGATGCGCCCTGACTTGTCCTTGAGCGTCGGGTCTTCGATCTCCATGACCAGCCGCTCGTCGGGATAGAGCGGCGTCAGGTTATCGAAATTGACCTTGTGATTGGCCCGCTCGGGGTCTTCGAAATTGATCGTGCTGACCTTCATCAGCGCGAAGTACCGTTCGGCATCCTTCGGGCTGCGGATCACGCCCTCGACCGTATCACCGGTCCGCAGGGAGAAACGCTTGATCTGCTGCGGGCTGACATAGATGTCATCGGGGCCGGGCAGATAATTGGCCTCCGGGCTACGCAGAAAGCCGAACCCGTCCATCAGGACTTCGAGAACCCCGTGCCCGGTAATCTCCGTCTCGCGCTCGGCAAGCTCCTTCAGGATCGCGAACATCATGTCCTGACGCCGCAGGGTGCTGGCGTTCTCGACATCGAGATCTTCGGCGAATTTCTGAAGTTCGGTGGGAGATTTGTCTTTCAGAACCTGAAGTTTCAGGGTCGATTCTTCCATGGGGAAATCTTTCGGCACATGGGAGGTAAGGATGAAGGGCGTGACGGGGCGTCGCGCAGGAATGGGAAGATCGTCACAGTGGATTGGAAAATAATCACGCCGGGCGGCGTCGTCACTGTTCGGTAACGGGACGTAAGAAGGGAATCGCCGCTTTTGTCAAGCGTATTGTCATGCGCGCAGGTCAATCGCTCGAAGAAGAAATGCTGCTGTCCCGAACGCAATGCGCCGCTGCGCGAGGCACGATGAAATGACGCTTTGCAGATGCGGGACCTCCTGCAAGTCGCGGACAGTTCAGTGCAAAGGAGGCCCCGCATCTTCGTGCGGGGCAGCGAAAACTCTTTCAAGCGATTCCCGTGGTCATGCGCGCGCTGGCCCGATCGTCATTTACGGAGCCGGGCGATCAGGACCGCCGTTTCACACCGCCCGTCCTACCCGAACGGCTTGAACACCACCAGCCCGACAATGGCGATCAGAAAGACGGTCGGTACCTCGTTCATCATGCGGAAGAACCTGCCGTCGCGCGTAGAGGTGCCCGCCGCCAGTTCCTTGCGCCACTTGCCGCAGACACCGTGAAACCCGGTCAGGGCCAGCACACACACGATCTTGAGCAACAGCCACAGCCCCGCCTGTCCCAGCGACGCGACCAGCGCGATCCCGGACAGCCATGTCACCAGCATCGCCGGAGTCATGATGACCTTCATCAGCCTGGCCTGCATCACCGATAATGTCCCGCGCACATCATCCGAGTCCGTTTCGGCATGATAGACGAACAGGCGCGGCAGGTAGAACAATCCCACCATCCAGCTTATCATCGCCACGATATGCAGCCATTTCAGCCATGGATACAGGTCAGGCAGCATCGGCTATCCCCGGATGCGGCGCAGCAGCGCCTCGACATGGGCGGCATCGGCCTGGGGCGTGATGCCATGGCCGAGATTGAACACGAACGGCCCGCCTGACAGCGCCTCCAGAATGCGATCCACGTCGCGCAGCAGGGCATCGCCCCCCGTCACCATATGCATCGGCTCCAGATTGCCCTGCACGGTGCCATGGGGTTGCAGGGCCTCCGCCGCCCATTCCGGCGCGACATTCTGGTCGAGGCTAACCCCGTTCACGCCCGTCTCCTTCAGGAATGTCCCGTAGGATGACCCCACCCCGCGCGGGAACCCCAGGATCGGCGTATCAGGATGCGCCGCCCGTACCGTCTCGACAATACGCTTCGTCGGCTGAACGCAGTAGCGGTCGAAGGCATTCGGAGCCAGCGCACTGGCCCAGCTGTCGAATATCTGTACGGCCTCCGCACCGGCATCGATCTGACGGATCAGGTACTGGGCGACCGCCTCGGTCAGCCGGTCGATCAGGGCCGCGAAACTGTCCGGGTCCGTGAACATCCATTGCCGTGCCGCCGCCTGTTCGTCCTTGCCCCGGCCTGCGGCCATATAGGTCGCCAGCGTCCAGGGCGCGCCCGCAAACCCGATCAGCGCCGTCTCGGGGGGCAATGATTCGCGCAAACCCGTCACCGCCGCATAGACCGGCGCGAGATGGGCATGGAAGGGTTCGGGATCGAAGGCCGGTGCCGCCTCACCCGCCTCCATCGGATTCAGGCGCGGCCCCTCGCCCGTCTCGAACCAGACATCCCGGCCCAGCGCATGGGGAACCACGAGGATATCCGAGAACAGGATAGAGGCATCGAACCCGAACCGCCGGATCGGCTGCATCGTCGCCTCGACGGCGAATTCGGGATTGTAGCAGAGGTTCAGGAACCCCCCCGCCTTCTCACGCAAGGCACGATATTCGGGCAGATAACGCCCCGCCTGTCTCATCAGCCATACGGGGGGCACGTCCAGCGTTTCGCCCCGCAAGGCACGGATCAGCAATTTCTCTTCTGTCTTCATGGCGGCGACCCTGCGCGGGATTGTTTTCCTTGGCAAGACCGTTCGGTCGATACCGGGCACTTCCCTTCATCTTCTCTTAACCTCTATGAATAGAATCTTAAGAGGATGAGGATGATTGTTTATGCCTGTGGATTACGGGGATGAGTGAAACAGCGGATAGATGCACAGAGTTATCCACAGCCCTGAAACGGACTTGACGTGTTTTTCGGCCCCTCGCGAAGTTAGGATTTCGGTAAGGTTTCTTAACGTATGCACCGATTCGCGGATATTTCGAGTCCTGACTGTGCCTTGTACGGATCATTTTTGGAAGCGGCGATCCCGTCACCCCTGTGAACTGTCCACAATGGAACAAGTCCGGCAATGAATCTGAGTCACGGGGATGAAACCGTCATCGCCCTTTGCCGGGGCGGGTTTTGCCCGTTATCCACATCCCTATGACCAATCCAAGCTGCATTCACATCATCTCGGATTCGACCGGCGAAACCATCGCGGCGGCCCTGCGGGCGACCATGCCGATGTTCGGTGACGTGCGAATCAATTACCACCGTCATGTCATGGTCCGCACGGCGGATACGCTGGCCAAGGTACTCGACGCGGTGGAGCGGGAACCGGGGCTGGTGTTTCATACCGTCGTGGAGCGCGATCTGCGAACGCAACTGGAGCGCCGCTGCCACGAGATCGGCGTCACGGCGGTGCCCTTTCTCGATCCGATGATTTCCATCCTCACGGATTTTCTCAGCCGCAAGGCCGAACTGACCCGCCCCGGCGCACAACATGCCGTGGACGAACGATACTACCGCCGGGTTGCCGCGCTCGACTTCGCGCTGGCCTATGATGACGGCAATCTCGCCGAACGTCTCGCCGAGGCCGATGTGGTCCTGATCGGGGTCAGCCGGACATCGAAGACGCCCACTTGCGTCTACCTGGCGGGGCGCGGGGTCAAGGCGGCGAATGTCCCGCTCATCGGCGGCAAGGCCCCGCCGGATGCTCTCTGGGACTTACCCGCGTGTGGAACGCCGGTCGTCGGACTGACCGCCAAGCCCACGCGCCTTGCTCAGATACGGCAGAACCGGCTCAACCGCTTCGGCGAGCCGGTTCTGAACGAGGGTGATTATGCCGATCTCGACAGCGTGAAGCGCGAGGTCGTCGAGGCGCGCAAGATCATGGATGCGCTGGCCTGCCCCGTCATCGATGTCACCCGCCGGTCGGTTGAGGAAACGGCGGCGGAAATCTTCCGCCTGATCGAAACCGAAGCACAGGAGCGCCTGAAATGAGAATCCTCCTCGCCTCCGCCAGCGAGGCCCGCGCCACCATGCTGCGCGAGGCCGGGGTCGCCGTCGAGATCATGCCTGCCCATGTGGATGAGGAGGCGATCAAGCAATCCTTCCGCGCCGAAGGGGTCTCTCCGCGCGACCTCGCCGATGCGCTGGCCGAGGCCAAGGCCCGCCGGATCGGGGCCAGCCACCCGGAGGCGCTCGTCATCGGGGCCGATCAGGTTCTGGTGACGGGGGGCGAGACTTTCGACAAGCCCCGGAACCGGGCCGAGGCCCGCGCGCAACTGCTGCACCTGCGCGGTGGATCGCATGAATTGCTCAGTGCCGCCGTCATCACCGTGGGCGGCGCGCCGGTCTGGCGTCATATCGGAGCCGCCCGCCTGACCATGCGCCCCTTCACCGAGCCTTTTCTGGACGCCTATCTTGATGCCGAGGGGGACGCCGTTCTCTCCACCGTCGGCGGCTATCGCATCGAGGGCCGGGGCGCACAGCTCTTCTCGCGTATATCGGGGGATTATTTCTCGATCCTGGGGATGCCTTTGCTCGAAGTTCTGGGCTATCTCCGCGCCCGCAATCTGCTGGTGGAGTGATGTTCTGCCGCCCCATGAGATGCCCGTCCGTGCGGGCATGACAGACATTGGCTGACCCCATGCCCCTGAAAATCCCCAACCGCACCGCCCGTCACCTGTGGCTCAGCGCGCAGGGTCTGGCAAGGCCCCCCACCGGGCCGCTCGATCTGCTCTCCCTTATCCGCAGCCTCGGTTTCGTCCAGCTTGATTCCATCCAGGTTGTCGCCCGCGCCCATCACCATATTCTCTGGAGCCGCAATCAGACCTATCGCGAACCCATGCTTGACCGCCTCATGGCGCGTGAGCGTGGCATCTTCGAGCATTTCACCCATGACGCCTCGGTCCTGCCCATGGATTTCCTGCCGATGTGGGAACGTCAGTTCCGCCGCAAGCGCGAACGCATCATGGGGGCAAGCTGGTTCAGCACGATGCCCGATGCCGGGGGCAGGGAAGCCATCAAGGCCCGCATCGCCGCCGAAGGCCCGCTTTCCACCCATGCTTTCGATACCAGAGTCGCCGGGAAGAAAGAGATGTGGTCCCGCCCGCCGCATAAGCTGGCCCTCGATTATATGTGGTATGCCGGAGAGCTGGCCACCAGCCACCGGGCCGGGTTCACCAAGGTCTACGACCTCGCCGAGCGCGTCTTTCCGCGCGCCCTGCGCGAGACCCGGCTCCCCGATCAGGAACAGATCGACTGGCTCTGCCATCAGGCGCTTGACCGGCTGAGCTTCGGCAGCCCCGGTGATATTCAGCGGTTCTGGGACGCGGTGGACCGATCCGAGGTCTCCGACTGGATCGCCCGCACCCCCGGTCTCATCCCCGTCGAGATCGAAACGGCGCAGGGCGACGGTATCACGGCGCTGGCCCCCGCCGATATCGACGCCCGTATCGCGGCGCTGACCCCGCCGACCTCCCGCCTTCGCATCCTCAACCCCTTCGATCCCGTCATCCGGGACCGCAAGCGTCTGGCCCGTCTCTTCGGCTTCGATTACCGCATCGAGATGTTCGTCCCGGCGGCAAAACGGGTCTGGGGCTACTACGTCTTCCCCCTGCTCGAAGGTGACCGCTTCGTCGGACGCATCGAGATCAGGGCCGACCGCAGGGCCGATACCCTGACCGTCCTCAACCTATGGCCCGAACCGGGCACCCGATGGTCGGCACGGCGACAGGGCAAGCTGGATGCCGAACTCGCCCGTCTGATGCGGTTCGCGGGGGTCTCGCGCCTCATCCGCGATGACCGAACCCCCTTGCAAGACAGCTTACCTTCGTGAAGGTCTTCTCCCATGACAGAACATGAAACCATCCCCCTCGCCGGGGTCATCGGCTGGCCCATCGCCCATTCCCTGTCGCCGAAAGTGCATGGTCACTGGCTGGCACGGTATGGCCTTGCCGGGGCCTATGTTCCGCTCGGTGTGAGGGAAGGGGATTTCGGATCGGCGCTGGCGGCACTGCCGAAACTCGGTTTCGTCGGAGCCAATGTGACCATGCCCCATAAGGAGCGCGCCTTTGCGCTGGCCGATACCCGCTCCGATATCGCCACCCGCCTCGGCGCGGCCAATACGCTGGTCTTCGATCCGGGACAGGGCATCATGGCCGACAATACCGACGGCTTCGGCTTCATCGAGAACCTGCGCGAGCGCGTCCCCGGCTGGAACGCGGGCGCGGGGCCGGTCACGGTGCTGGGCGCGGGGGGAGCGGCGCGGGCGGTGATCGTCGCGCTGATTGAGGCGGGCGTCCCCGAATTGCGCCTGCTAAACCGCACGCGATCCCGTGCCGAGGCCCTGCGCGACGGGATCGCGCCTTCGGTATCGGTGCTGGACTGGAGCGAGGCCGAAAACGCCCTTGCCGGAGCCGCCCTCGTCGTCAATGCCACCAGCATGGGCATGGCCGGGGGGCCGGATATGGCGCTCACCCTTCATGAACTCGGCCCCGATGCCGTGGCGACCGACATCGTGTATGCGCGGGGCGAGACCCCGTTCCTGACCGCCGCAAAGAGCCGGGGAGCGCGGGTCGTGGACGGCTTCGGGATGCTGCTCCATCAGGCGCGACCCGGTTTTGAACGCTGGTTCGGGCGCGCGCCGGAGGTCGATGACGCCCTGCGGGCGGCTGTGCTGACATGATAATTCTCGGTCTCACCGGCTCAATCGCGATGGGCAAATCCACCACCGCCGCGATGTTCCGGGATGCCGGAGTGCCGGTCTGGGATGCCGATGCCGCCGTCCACCGCGCCTATGGCCATGGCGGTGCGGCGGTCGAGCCGGTCGCCGCCCTCGTCCCCGATGCCCGCGCGCCCGCCGGACTGGACCGCGAAGCCCTGCGCCGGGCCATTGCCGCCGATGCCACCCTGCTGACGAGGATCGAGCGCATCGTCCATCCTATCGTCGGGGCCGACCGCAAGCTCTTTCTGGAAGAGGCCCGCGCGGCAGGCGAGCCGGTCGTCGTCCTCGATATCCCCCTCCTGTTCGAGACCGGCGCGCATGAATATGTGGATGCTGTGGTCGTGGTCACCTGCGACCCCGCCGAACAGCGCCGCCGCGCATTGGCCCGCGAGGGCATGACCTCCGAGCGTTTCGACGCCATTCTCGCCCGCCAGATACCCGATGTGGAAAAGCGCACCCGCGCGGATCATATCATCGATACCGGCCTCGGAATGCAGGCCGCCCGCACCCGCGTCGCGGCGATTCTGGAGAACATGCGATGAAGAAACCTGCCCTGTTCCTCACCATGGCCGTGGCGCTCGGTATCGTGGCCTGCGGTAACAATGCGAAGCTGCCCCTTGAAGTCGGTATCGGCGGCGCGCCGGTCCTGCCGCCTCCGAGCCGCAGTATCCTGCCCACCGTGGCTATCGCTCCCGCTGACGGCTGGGCGGCAGATGAGCGCCCTGTCGCGGCACCCGGCCTGACCGTCAACGCTTTTGCCTCCGGTCTCGATCATCCCCGCTGGATGCATGTCCTGCCCAATGGCGATGTACTGGTCGCCGAAACGAACAGGCAGCCGCACCCCGCCGGGGGTCTGCGCGCCTGGGCGGAAAAGCGGGTCATGGCACTGGCCGGGGCGGGGGTGGAGAGTGCCGACCGAATCTCCCTGTTGCGGGATGCGGATGGGGACGGCGTGGCCGAGCAACGCCATATCCTGCTCGATGATCTCACATCCCCCTTCGGCATGGCCCTTGTCGGTGACGCACTCTATGTCGCTGATACCGATGCCCTGATGCGGTTTCCCTATTCCGGGGGAGATACCCGCATCACCGATCCCGGCGAGCGCATCACCGCCCTGCCCGCTGCCGGAACCAACCGCCACTGGACCAAGGGTCTCGTCGCGGGGCCGGACGGCGCTCTCTATATCGCCGTCGGCTCCGACAGCGACCATGCCGAGAATGGCCTGCCTGCCGAGGAGGGCCGCGCGATGATCCATGTGCTGGCCCCCGGCGGCACGCTGCGCCCCTTCGCCACGGGCCTCCGCAATCCTGTCGGCATGGATTTCGAGCCGACGACCGGCACCCTCTGGACGGCGGTGAACGAGCGCGACGAACTGGGCGGTGATCTCGTCCCCGATTACATGACCTCCGTGAAAGAGGGGGGATTCTACGGCTGGCCCTGGAGCTATTACGGCGCGAATATCGATCCCCGTGTCACGCCCCCGCGCCCGGATATGGTCGCGCAGGCCCTCGTGCCTGATTACGCGCTGGGCGCGCATACCGCTTCCCTCGGTCTGACCTTCGCGACGGGGGCGCGGCTCGGCCCGCAATTCACCGACGGGGCTTTCATCGGCCAGCACGGAAGCTGGAATCGCAAGCCCCGCAGCGGTTATCGCGTGATTTTCGTTCCCTTCGCGGAAGGAAAACCCGCCGGAGAACCGATTGAAATCCTCACCGGCTTTCTCGTGAACGACCGCGCGAAGGGCCGCCCTGCGGGTGTCGGGATCGCCCGCGACGGTGCGCTTCTGGTAGCCGACGATGTGGGCAATACGATCTGGCGCGTCTCGGCCCCGTGACGTAGAACGGGGCCATGGCAGACATCCGCGAAATCGTCATGGACACCGAAACCACCGGTCTTGACCCGGCCAATGGCGACCGGATCGTCGAGATCGGCGCGCTGGAGCTGATGAATCAGGTGCCCACGGGCCGCACCTATCACCAGTATATCAACCCCGGCATGGCCATGCCCGCCGAGGCCTTCGCCATTCATGGCATCTCCGACGAGCATCTCGCCGACAAGCCTCCTTTTGCCGATATCGCGCAGGCATTTCTCGATTTCATCGCCGACGGCACCCTTGTCATCCATAATGCGCCTTTCGACGTGAAATTCCTGAATGCCGAACTGGCGAAGGTCGGCAAGCCGCCTCTGGTGCTGGACGCGGTGATCGACACGCTTCAGATCGCGCGGGGTCGCTTTCCCGGCGCGCAGAACAGTCTCGACGGCCTCTGCCGCCGGTTCGGGATTGATATGTCCAGGCGCGTCAAGCACGGCGCGCTTCTCGACAGTGAAATCCTCGCCGATGTCTATCTCGAACTCAACGGGGGCCGTCAGTCGGCCCTGTCCATGGATGTGGCCGAGGCGGGCCGCGAGAACGGCGAACCGGTCACCCCCTATATCGCGCCCCGCCGTCCCGGCCCCCGCCCCGCCCTCCTGACCGATGCCGAGCGTGAGCGGCATTCCGCCTTCATCGCCGAGATGGGGGATGAGGCGCTGTGGGTGAAGACCTGATCCAAACTCCCTATCGCCTCCCCCGCGACGTCCCCGCCAGCGGTGAGACGGCGGCACCGGGCCTCGATACTCATTCCGGCATCGACGTCTCGCCGAAGAACATCAGGAATTCGTGCAACACATCCTCCGGCACCTCCTCGGCCAGATAATGTCCGCCCGGCAGCACATGCCCGTGTACCCGCTCCGCGCGTTCTTCCCACAGGGCCAGACAGTCGAAATGCCGCTCTATCGCGCCCCTCGCCCCCCATAGCACCAGGAGCGGACAGGTCAGCTTGCGCCCGCCATCGGCATCGTCATGGCGGATATCGATGGTTGCGGCGGCGCGATAATCCTCGCAGGTCGCCCGGATCGTCTCGGGCGTGAAGGTCTCGATATACTCGGCCAGTGCCTCGGGCGCGAAGACATCCAGCCCCTTGCCCTTGCCCCCGCATTTCCAGCGCCAGAAGGCATCCGGGTCCGCCGCCATCATTCTCTCGGGCAGCGGCGCGGGCTGGATCATGAAAAACCAGTGCCAGTAATCGCGCGCGAAGCCGTCGCCCGTGTTGCGATACATCTCCCGTGTCGGCGCGATATCCAGCAGCGCCATGCGCGTCACCCGGTCGGGCCAGTCCATCCCCAGCCGATGCGCCACCCGTGCGCCCCTGTCATGCGCCCCGACCATGAAGCACCGATGCCCCAGATGCTCCATCACCTGCACCATGTCTGCGGCCATGGCCCGTTTGGAATAGGGACCATGATCGGGCGTGCTCGGCGGCTTCGAGGATCGCCCGTAGCCGCGCAGATCACAGGCCACCACCGTGAACCGCGTTGCCAGCGCAGGCGCGATCCGGTGCCACATCGCATGGGTCTGCGGATTGCCGTGCAGCAACAGCAGCGCAGGCCCCCGGCCCCCCGTCACCCCGTGGATCACCGCCCCGTCGGTCTCGATATCGAATGTCTCGAAGCCCTCGAACATCGCTCATTCCCCATGATGCATAACGAGGATACGCCGGTGCGGGGCCGGTGTCAGCATCGCCGTTTCGTAACTCTTCTCCGGCATGATGAGGGCCATGCCGGAGAACTGACCATGCCTCAACTTGCCCCGAACACCATACCCGTTGCAGACACGAGCCTCGATCCGATGGACCGGGAGGCTTTTCGTCGCTCCGCCCATCGCGCGCTCGACATGATGATCGATGACCTCGCGGGCGTGGAGGATCGCCCCGTCTGGCAGGCCATGCCCGATGCCCTGCGTGGCCGGTTCCGCGAGGCCCTGCCCCGCGAGGGGTCCGATCTCGATGACATGCTGGAGGACGTGCGCGCCGATATCGCACCCTATGTCACCGGAAACCGGCATCCCCTGTTCATGGGTTGGGTCCATGGGGCGGGCACGCCCGTGGGGATGATCGCGGAGATGATCGCCGCCGGTCTGAACGCCAATTGCGGCGGGCGCGACCATGTGGGCATTGAGGTCGAGAAACAGGTTACACGCTGGGCGGCGGAACTGTTCGATTTTCCGGCCAGTGCGTCGGGCGTGTTCGTCACCGGCACCTCCATGGCCAATTTCATCGGTTTGCTGATCGCCCGGACGCAGACGCTCGGCATGGAAAGCCGCGTCATGGGCCTGCGCGGGTCGCGGGTGACGGTCTATGCCGCCGAGGGCGCGCATGGTTGCGTCGCCCAGGCGCTGGAAATGGCCGGGATCGGCTCCGATGCCCTGCGGATGATCCCCACCGACGCGACGGGTGGCCTGATCCCCGACGCGCTCGACGCCGCCATTCTGCATGACTGGGATCAGGGTTTTCGCCCCATGATGATCGTCGGCACCGCCGGATCGGTGAATACCGGCAGTATCGATCCTCTTGGCGCGGTGGCCGATATCGCCCGGCGTCATGGATTATGGTTCCATATCGACGGGGCCTTCGGGGCGCTGGCGGCATTGTCGCCCGACCTGAAGCCGATGCTCGCGGGGATCGAGCGTGCCGATTCCATCGCCTTCGATTTTCACAAATGGGCGCATGTTCCCTATGATGCGGGCTTTCTGCTGGTAAAGGATGCCGAGGCCCACCGGCGCGGTTTTTCCGATGTGAACGCCTATCTTCAGCGCGCCCCGCGCGGTATTGCCGCCGGAGAGACATGGCCCTGCGATCTGGGACCGGACCTCTCGCGCGGCTTTCGTGCCTTCAAGACATGGTTCACCTTCCGGGCGCTCGGCGCGGAGCGCATCGGCGACAGCATCGCGCGCTGCTGCCGTGTCGCCGCCCGTCTCGAAGCCGGTCTGCGCGCCATTCCGCTGTTCGAGGTGGTCGCGCCCGCCACGCTCAATATCGTCTGCTGGCGCCTGACCGGGGACCATGACGAAGCCCTGAATGCCGGGATCGTCATGGATTTGCACGAGAGCGGCCTCGCCGTCCCCTCGATGACGACCGTAGAGCACCGTCCCGCCATCCGTGCCGCCATCGTCAATCACCGCACGACCGAGGCCCATATCGACGACTTCCTCGCCGACCTGACCCGCATCACAAAAGCCCGCATCGCGTCAGGCTGAAGGGGCGTCTTCCTCCGGTAGCCACAATTCCGCCAGTGGCAGAGGCACCGCTTCAAAGGGGAGTATCGCTGCCTCGCCTTCATCTCCGTAAGTTGCAAGCAACGTCCATTGTCCTGCCCGGAGTTCGTAGGTCTCCAGCGAGCGGTTGGCCGGATCAGCAAGCCAGAGATGCTTCACGCCCACATCCGCATAGATCGGCATCTTCTTCATCCGGTCACTGCGCGCAGTGGACGGCGATAGAATTTCGCACACCCAGTCGGGGACGACGGTGTAGCGTTCCCGGCGCTTTATGACGGGCATCCGCTCCTTGCGCCATCCGGCGAGATCGGGATCGACGGTACGAAAGTTTGGATCGCCGAAATGCAATTCGGGTTCACGCATGATCCACCAACCGCCCGGATTGCCGGGGCCGCCCCCGCCAAACTGAAAGGCAGCGGCCAGAAGCGTACCAAGGGCCATATCGACATGGTCATGCTCCGGCATGGGCCGGGCTTGCATCACCAACTCGCCATCGAGAATCTCCGCGCGCATCCCTTCGGGCGCGTTGAGAACGTCCTGATAGGTCACTGGCCGATCCTTCACCGCGC
Organism: uncultured Neomegalonema sp.; assembly: GCA_937922185.1. Taxonomy (GTDB): domain Bacteria; phylum Pseudomonadota; class Alphaproteobacteria; order Rhodobacterales; family Rhodobacteraceae; genus JAHDDY01. Next base: position 121 of record CAKZUT010000264.1, on the reverse strand, counting down.
GCATGGCATCTCTCCTTCGTCGTCAGGCAAGATACCCCTTTTCGCGCAGGAAGGCGAGTAACTGGTCGGCGGCCTCGTCCGGGGTCATATCCGTCGTGGCCAGCCGGATTTCCGGCTCAAG
>CAKZUT010000263.1 GCA_937922185.1 uncultured Neomegalonema sp. | reverse complement strand
CAGGAAACTTTCGTCCTTGTAGGTCCACAGATGCGTGTCCAGCGCCTCCATCCGCTCGGCACTGCCGCAGCGTACGACCGCCCGCCAGCCTCGCGCGAGTGTGCGCTCCAACAGGTCGGGGAGCGCGCGTTCCAGGGGTTGGGCGGTCAGGTGGTAGAAGAGGGCTTCGGCCATCGCAACGCTCTCCTTTCATTCCCGATTTCGCGGGAATGGCATTTTCGGTTCAGGCCGGGCTTTTCGGCTCGAAATTATCCCGCACCAGCCGGTTGAGCGTCGCAACCCCCCATCCCGACGCGCCCTTGGGGTGCAGCGGTTTGGCTTCCTTCATCAGCGTCACGCCCGCGATGTCGATATGCGCCCATGGGGTATCGTTCACGAAGCGTTGCAGGAATTGCGCGGCGGTGATCGAGCCTGCCGAACGGCCCCCGACATTCTTCATATCGGCCAGCGAGGATTTGATGAGGTCGTCATATTCCTTCGACAGCGGCATCCGCCAGATGCCCTCTCCCTCCGCCTCGGCGGCATCGGCAAGCTGCTCGGACAAAGCATCACTGTTCGAGAACAGCCCTGCATTGTAATTGCCCAGCGCCACGATGATCGCGCCGGTCAGGGTGGCCAGATTCACGGTCGCCGCCGGTTTGAACTCCCGCTGTGCATAGGTCAGCAGATCCGCGAGGACGAGCCGTCCCTCGGCATCGGTATTGATGACCTCAATCGTCTTGCCCGACAGCGAGGTGACGATATCGCCGGGGCGGGTGGCCTTGCCATCGGGCATGTTCTCGACGAGGCCGACAATGCCCACCACATTCGCCCTGGCCTTGCGGAGCGCGACCGTCTTCATGAGACCCGAGACAACCCCCGCACCCCCCATATCCATCGTCATCTCCTCCATCCCGCCCGCAGGCTTGATGGAGATACCGCCCGTGTCGAAAGTCACCCCCTTGCCAACGGCGCAGAAGGGGGCCGCGCCCGCATCCTCCGCGCCGTTCCACTTCATCACGACGACCTTGCTCTCGTGCTGACTGCCCAGCCCCACGCAGAGCAGCGACCCCATGCCGATCTCTTCGAGTTCCCGTTGCCCCATCACGGTGACTTCCACGCCATATTCAGACAGTTCCTGAAGGCGTTCGGCGAAGGTAGCCGGATAGAGAATATTGGCCGGTTCACTGACCAGATCACGGGTGAGGAACGTGCCTTGCGCCAGAGCATCTGTATCGATGAACGCCTCCGATGCCGCCGCCTTGTCCGTGGCCACCACGGTCACCCCGCCCTCGCCCAGCTTGTCGGCATCCTTGCCGGTCTTGTACCGGACGAAAGCGTAGCGGCGCAGTTTGATGCCCGATGCGAGTTCCGCGACCAGAGCGGCCTCCAGCTCATCGGCGAAAACCGTCGCACCGGGAGCATCGAGCTTGCCCAGAGCCGCACCGATCTTGCCGCCGAGAACCCTGGCATCGGTCGGGGTCTGCGTATCCGAGCCGAGACCGGCGAGGATCAGCCTGTCGGCCTTCATCGCGCCGGGAAAGGGAAAAGCCAGCGTGTCGCCATGCTTGGCCTTGAACGTTCCGGCGTCGAGCGCCCGCCTGAGCGCCCCGCCCATCGCCTCATCCGCCGCCTTCGCCGTTCCCGACAGCGCGCCGTCTCCGCCGACCAGAACGACCGCCGTGCCCCCGGTTTCGGTTATGGAAGCGGCGTTATCGGTGAATGTGATCGTCATGCGGAACGGGCCTCGGAAAGGTTGGGAAAATCGGAATAGACGCAAACCTAGAGTACGCGGAGGGGTATTGCCAGCAGGACGTCAGGCTGCGGCACTGTCACTTTCTACGCGCCCGGCGGCCTGTTCCGCGTCGATATAGGCATCGGCACAGGCTTTGGCCAATGCGCGGACGCGCCCGATATAGGCCTGCCGCTCGGTAACGGAGATGACACCCCGTGCATCGAGCAGATTGAAGATATGGCTGGCCTTGATGCACTGGTCATAGGCCGGATGCGCCATGATGATGGACTGGCCAGTCTTGGGATCGACCGGTTCGGCGGCGAGGATGCGCTCACATTCGCCTTCGGCATCCTCGAAATGGCGCAGCAGGGTATCCGTATCGGCCACATCGAAGTTCCAGCGTGAATACTCGCGCTCGGTCTGGAGGAACACATCGCCATAGGTCAGCGCGATGGGGGCATCGGGATCGTTGAACGGCATCGCCATGACATGATCGACACCGAGCACGTACATCGCAAGCCGTTCCAGACCGTAGGTCAGTTCGCCGGAGACGGGTCGGCAGTCATGGCCACCGACCTGCTGGAAATACGTGAATTGCGAGACTTCCATGCCATCGACCCAGACTTCCCAGCCCAGCCCCCATGCGCCCAGCGTGGGGCTTTCCCAGTCATCCTCCACGAAACGGATATCATGCAGCGAGAAATCGATGCCGATAGCACGCAGGGAGCCGAGATACAGTTCCTGCAGGTCCGGCGGCGAAGGCTTCATCAGCACCTGATACTGGTAATAATGCTGGAGGCGGTTGGGGTTCTCGCCATAGCGACCATCGGTCGGACGGCGCGAGGGCTGAGCATATGCCGCAGCCCATGGCCGCTGACCGAGCGAACGCAGGGTTGTCGCCGGGTGGAATGTGCCCGCACCGACCTCCATGTCGTAGGGCTGAAGCACCGCGCACCCCTTTTCCGCCCAATATGTCTGAAGGCGCATCAGGATTTCCTGAAAGGAACGCGGGGCGGCGGGGGCATCGGTCATGGCAGGCTCCGGGGATTGTGCAGCTTGGCTGTAGCGAAACCGGGCAAACCGGTCAATTTCGTTCGGATCTCGCGCGAGCCATGACACATTCGGACGGCATCTCCTTGCGAGTCGCAGGGGGGCTGTCTATACGATGCCGGTCTCCCTTGCGGGAGGCAGGGTCGAGGCGAACACGGCGGACGGCATGGCCAAGGACAAGAAAAAGCGCGACAGCCAGTTCGTTATCCGTATTCACAAGGAAGAGCGGGACGCCTTCGTCGAGCTTTGCGAACAGATGGATACCTCCGCATCCCGCGAAATCCGTCATTTCATGCGCGATTTCGTCGCGAAGCACACCAAGAAGAAAAAATAGCCCCTACCCGGCGAATAGCTGTGTGGCATTGATCGTATCGCAGAGTTTTCCCGTGGGATCGATCACACCGGATGCGCCGTGCCGGGTATAGTCACCGTTCAGCAGATTGCGCCGATGCCCCGGCGACTCGAGCCAGCGGGTCACGAGATTTTCCGCCAGAGAATCATAGGTGCGGACCGGCACACGCCGCCCTTTGGGCGTATAGCTGTAAGCACAGCGATCCTGCCCCAGTGGATAGACCGGCTGTCCGTCCCCGATCTCCAGCCGCTTGGCCGTCGCAAGATTTTCCGCCGCCGTGCGAAAGGCGACCCCTCCGGCCTGCAAACGCTCGCCCATGGTCGCCCTGCCGGGAACCGGTGAGACATGATCGAAGAACCCGAGTCGCACCATATCCGCGCTATGGCCCGTGGCGGCATCGCGCAGGCGGGGGTCCGGCGCCAGAGGGTTCAGGCCCATTCGGCACCGCGCGCGGTTGCTGTGGAACAGGATCGCCCGGTCCAGCAACGCCACATCCATCGCCCCGGCAGGTATCCGCGCCTCGAACGCCTGATCCGGGCGGGCATCGCAGGAGGCGGCAATCGCCTGCTCCGGCACGATCCGCGCCTGCTGAGCCACCTCCGGCGCTGAAACGCGCGGGACCACGTCAGGGGGCGGCGCAACCCGCGTGGCACAGCCCGCAAGCAACAGCAGAACGGCGGCAAATGGCAAACGGATCATGGATTCGTATCCTCCCGGAGAAATTTCTGCGGCCTGCGATTTCATGAACGCCCCCCGGCGGGCACCGCAATTCACGTTTCGCTTATCGCCGTAAAGGTAATGTCAACACCCGCCATGCCTTCCGACAGGTTAACATTGCGATGAAAGCCTTCCCAGCGGGCCGCCCCGAAAACAATTCCGGCCTCGCTTAACCGCCTGTCAAAGCGGATCATGCATAGTCGGTCCGAGCAGAAATGAAATGTCCCTCGAACAAGGCAAGATATAATGCACCGTAACTTGAGCATGGCCCTGCTTGCGACCGTAGCGGTGGCGGGCCTTACATCGACCGCCTTCGCGGGATCGGCAGATTCCTACGCGAACGCCGTACCGGTACAGGAAACGACGGTAACCACCTTTACCGCCGCCGCCCCGCCCGCCGTCATGGAAACCTATGTCCAGCCGATGATGGCCGCTCCCATGCCGATCGTCACCGAAACGGTGAAGGACGGCTTCTATGACGAGAACCGCTATGGCGGGAACGCACAGTTCGGATACGAACAGAGCCATGCCTGCGGCGGTGCGCTCACAGGCGAGAAATGCCTTGTCATCCTGTCCGACCACATGCGCCGCGTTCGCCTTGACCGGCCCGCAGGCACCATCCTCGTCGGCAACCCGCTGATCGCGGATGTGACGGTTCTGGGCAATGATACCCTCTTCGTCTCCGCCCGGACCATCGGATCGACCAATATCATCGTCCTCGACAAGCAGGGCAACGAGCTGGTGACCTACGAGGTCTTCGTCCGCGAACCGCGCACGAAGCGCGTCGTTCTCAACAATGCCGGCGAGACCCAGAACTTCCAGTGTGCGCCGAATTGCGAGCGCGCCCTGACCCAGAGCGACTCGCTTACCCCGTATCGTGAGCGTTCCGGCATCATCTCGACCGATATCGGTCTCGACACGCAAGCCATCGGTCTTCAGGCAGGACCGAATCCGAACACCGATCCGGGCGCACTGCCCCAGGCTTCTCAAGGGGCCGGACTGAGCAATGCAGCGGGTGGTATTGCAGGCCCCGGCCTCGGCATCGCCGGTGCTGTCGGCGGCCTTCTCGGCGGCGGCAGTGGTGGCGGCAGCGGCGGTGGCAGTGCCGCCTCGTCAGGCCCGGCACGCACCGATGCGCCGCCGCTCCCCTCCACGAACACGGCAAACTGATAAGACTGACGCCGCCCTACACAGGGCGGCGTCTTTCGTTCAGGGTAGCGGTCCCGCCCTGTGGCTGAGGCTGTTCGTCAGGCGGACAGCCGCATCTTCCGCCGCCACAAAGGCTCCCTCGACATAGCCGCCGAACTGTTCCGCCACTTCGGTGCCACCGAATGACAGCGTCCCGTCCCACAGCCCGCTCATCACCGCAGGCAACCCGTAACGGGGATGGGCGTGAAGCGGCTCGTGATCTGCCTCCGTCGCCGTGAAGGGATCGAAAGCCCAGTCCTTCAGCAACAGCGTCGCGGGCCGCGTGGCCCGATCACCGAAAATCCGACCCAGTTGCGCGACAATCCCGGCGCGCAGGGCCTTTTCATCCATGCGGCCAGAGGGCGGAACACCGATAAATCCGAACAGGGCATACGGCCCACCACGTGCCGGGGATGCATCATGCATCTCCACCAACGGACCACGGCGGCTCATTGCATCCCCCGACAGGGCCGCGTTGCGCCAGAACGGCTCGTCATAGACCGCCACGGCTTTGGCCTGCCCTGCCATCCAGGTCGGCACGTTCCGCATCGCTTCGATTGCAGGACGGGATAAGGGCGGAGAAAACGCGATGCGAACCGCTGCTACGCGCGGAGGAATGGACAGTATGACCTGATGCGCCCTGACGGATCGACCATCATCCAGAATCGCCTCGATACCGTCCTCATGGCGGATCAGCGAGACGACCGGATGCCCCGCAAGACAGTATTGGGCCGGAATGGCCTGCGCGAGCGCAAGCGCCAGCCGCGACATCCCCCCTTCGATGCGCCATGACCCCTGCATCGTTGCGGAACCGCGCCCGTACTGCACCTGCCCGTGTTCATCCTCATAGGCAAATGCACCCTCGGAGAACTGCTCGAATTGCTGTAGCCCGAAACGGTCGATCAGGGC
>CAKZUT010000262.1 GCA_937922185.1 uncultured Neomegalonema sp. | reverse complement strand
TTTCTCCGCATGAACGATGCGGAGAAAATCATCGAGACCCTGCGCGCCTGTCGCTCCGACCTGTAGGCGGTGGGGGTACGCCAGCGCGTCAATTCTGCTTCGGTCACGATGTCGGGGTGCCGGATGCAACGATGCAGCGCGGGGCTATCCGGGGAAACACGCGAAGAGGCAGGTCAGCGCCTATTCCCTTTTGTCGCACCCTGCCCCATATTCCCCGCAGAAACACAGCATTTCGGGAGAGCGCATCATGCAATGGCGTGGACGCAGGAGCAGCAAGAATATCGAGGACCGTCGCGGCGGTGGCAAACGCATGGCGGGAGGGGGCCTCGGGATCGGGGCGATCGTGCTGTTCGTTGCGTCCATCTTCTTTCCGCAATACGTGCCCCTTCTCCAGATGGTCGGGGTCGGCAGCGGCGGGGGAGGCAGTGGCTCCACCTATTCCCAGGGGAACGGCATCGATGATGACCACAGCAAATTTCTCGGCGTCGTTCTGGCCGATACCGAGGATGTCTGGTCCACCGTCTTCCGGGAGAACGGTGCGCGGTATCAGCCCCCGACCCTCGTGATCTTCGACGGGCGCACGACGTCGCCCTGTGGCCCGGCCTCCACCGGCTCCGGCCCGTTCTACTGCCCGGCGGACAAGAAGATCTATATCGATCCGGGCTTCTATGACGTGATGGAGCGCCGGTTGGGCGCACCGGGCGATTTCGCGCAAGCCTATGTGGTGGCCCATGAAGTCGCGCATCATGTGCAGAACCTCGAAGGCACGATCCCGAAAGTTGATCGCTATCGCCGCAGCGTCTCGAAGCCCGAGGCCAATCAGGCGACCGTGCGGCTGGAATTGCAGGCCGATTGCTACTCCGGCGTCTGGACCAACCGTATCCAGCGCGGCAAGCAGGTGCTGGATGAGGGTGACGTGAAGGAAGCACTGAATGCGGCCTTCCAGATCGGCGACGACACCTTGCAGGGGCGCTCGGGCGGGCATGTGAATCCGGCCACCTTCACCCACGGCACCTCGGAGCAGCGGGTGAACTGGTTCTACAAGGGGCTGCGCGAGGGCAATATCGGCGTCTGCGACACCTTCAGCCAGAACTACCGGGATCTGTGATCGCGGCTGAGTAAGCGGGCTGTCCCGCGCGCCCTGTTCCGAAATCGGGAGAGGGCGCGCGGGAATGCCGTGAATACGGCAGCTTACATATTGGGGTAATTCGGCCCCTCGCCGCCCTGCGGAGTGCTCCAGACGATGTTCTGGGACGGGTCTTTGATATCGCAGGTCTTGCAGTGGACGCAGTTCTGGTAGTTGATCTGGAACTTGTCCTTGCCGTGGTCGTCCTTCACAAATTCATAGACGCCCGCCGGACAGTATCGCTGTGACGGCCCTGCGTATTGCGACAGGTTCACGTCCACCGGCACGCTGTCGTCTTTCAGCAGCAGGTGCGGGCGCTGGCCCTCCTGATGGTTCGTGAAGCTGTAGGCGACATTGGTGAGGCGGTCGAAGCTGAGCTTGCCGTCGGGTTTGGGGTATTCGATAGGCTCGTAATCGCTGGCCTTGCCGGTCGATTCCGCATCCGACTTGCCATGCCCGAACGTGCCCATGAGGCTGAGGCCGAAGCGGTTCTGCAACTGCATGTCCAGCCCGCCGAGGCCGAGACTTGCCAGCATACCGTAGCGCGACCATGCCGGTTTGACATTGCGGACAGGGTAGAGGTCGCGCTTGATGGCGCTGTCCTGGATGGTGCCCTCGAATTCGATCAGGTCATCCTGCGAGCGGCCCGCCGCGAGTGCCGCAGCGATCTGTTCGGCGGCCAGCTTGCCGGAGATCATGGCGTTGTGGTTGCCCTTGATGCGCGGCACGTTCACCAGACCCGCTGAACACCCGACGATCAGGCCCCCCGGAAAGCTCATCTTGGGCCGCGACTGCCAGCCGCCCTCCACGATGGCCCGCGCGCCATAGGCGACGCGCTTGCCGCCCTCCAGCAGGTCGGCGATCATGGGGTGATGCTTGAACCGCTGGAATTCCATATAGGGAAAGACATAGGGGTTCGCGTAATTCAGGTGAACGACAAAGCCCACATAGACCTGATTATTATCAAGGTGATAGACAAAGCTGCCCCCGCCCGCGTTCTTGCCGAGCGGCCAGCCCATCGTGTGAAGCACCTGCCCCTGCCTGTGCTTTTCGGGTTTGACCTCCCACAGCTCTTTCATGCCGAGGCCGTATTTCTGCGGCTCCGAGTCCTTGTCGAGTTCGTATTTCGCGATGATCTGCTTGGCCAGCGACCCGCGCACGCCTTCCGCGATCACCACGTACTTGCCCAGCAGTTCCATGCCCGGCTCGTAATCCGGCCCCGGTTCCCCGTTCTCGTCCAGACCGAATTCGCCCGCGATGACCCCTTTGACGGTGCCATTCCCGTCCATGACGAGCTGCGAGGCGGCGAAGCCGGGGAAAATCTCGACCTCCAGCGCCTCGGCCTGTTCGGCCATCCAGCGGCAGACATTGCCC
>CAKZUT010000261.1 GCA_937922185.1 uncultured Neomegalonema sp. | reverse complement strand
GGGCGAGACTCAGGGCGGTGTGATGGGCCGCGTCTATGCCCGCGAGGCGGTACTGATGCGCGAGGCCGAGCGAAAGCTGGCCCTGCGCGCGGATGCGAGCCTTTTCGTAACCGATAACGAAGCGGCCCTGTTCGGGCGCGTGACCGGCGTGACGACGCGCGTTCATGCCATCGGCAACGGGGTCGAACTGGAGGGCTGGCAGGATGCGGACGCCCTGCCCTCGCCCTACCCGAAAGACGGTCAGGCGCGGGTGATCTTCACCGGCGCGATGGATTACGTGCCCAATGTCGAGGCCGTGACGTGGTTCGCGAAGGAGGCGATGCCTGCCTTGCGCGATGCGGGGCGCAAGGTGACCTTCGTAATCGCGGGATCGAACCCGACCAAAGCCGTGCAGGCCCTTGCCCGCGATGATGTCGAGGTAACGGGGCGGGTGCCGGACATGAAGCCCTACCTGATCCATGCCGATCTGGCCGTCGCGCCGCTGCAACTGGCGCGGGGGGTACAGAACAAGGTGCTGGAGGCCATGGCCGCGCGCCTGCCCGCCGTCGTCACCGGGGCGGCGCTCGACGGGATCGGCGCGGTTCATGACGAGTCCGTGACGGTGGCCACGACGGGCGCGGAATTTGCGACGGCGATCGCAACCCTGCTTGATGATCCGGCCCGCGCGACGGCCCTGGCGGACGCGGCGCGCAAGCTGATCGAAGATGATTATAGCTGGGCGGCACGGATCGAGGGGCTGGAGCGGGTCATCGCCAGCGTCGATCCCGCTGCTGCCTCACGGAGCGCGGCATGACGACGACCGATTATTCAGAGGTTTCCATATCCGGGCAGACGCTGACCGGGCCATTCATGCGGCTTGCCATGATGGTGATGGTGCTATGCGCGGCCCAGTACGAGACGCTGGCCAGCATGGTCGATATCTGGTGGAACACCACGACCTATAACCATGGCTTCCTCGTCGCGCCGGTCAGTGCCTATCTGATCTGGCGGCGACGCGATGAGGTGGCGAAGCTGGGGCTTTATCCCGCGCTCGGCGCGCTGGTGCCACTGGCCGGTTTTGCGGCGGTGGGGTTCACGGGCGAGATCGCGGGGGTGAACCTGCTGCGTCATGTGGGCTTTGTCGGCGCATTGATGGCCCTGGTGCCACTATGCCTCGGATGGGATTTCGCCCGGCGGTTCCGCTTTGCGGTCCTGTTCCTCGCCTTCATGGTCCCCTTCGGGGATTTCGCGATTCCGGCCTTGCAGGAACTGACGGCGGATGTATCGGTCTGGATGCTGAAACTCAGCGGCCTGTCGGTCTATCGCGAAGGGCTGATGATCGAACTGTCCTCCGGCCTGTGGGAAGTGGCCGAGGCCTGCGCGGGTATCCGCTTTCTGATCGCCAATATCTTCGTGGCCTTCATCTTCGCGTATCTGAGCTATGACCGGCTGTGGAAATGGGCGCTGTTCCTGACGCTGGCCGTCGCCATTCCCGTGATCGCGAACTGCTTCCGGGCCTATGGCATCATGATGCTGGCGCATATGACCGACAATGCGCTGGCCGTGGGTGTGGACCATCTGGTCTATGGCTGGGTGTTCTTCTCGCTCGTGATGCTGCTGATGCTGTGGGTGGGCGGGCGCTTCGCCGACCGGGTGATTGATGATCCGGCGGTCAGGCCGGTGGAGGACACGGCACCGGGCGCACGGCAGGGCACGTTTGCGGCCCTGATAGCGGGATCGCTGGTCCTGGCCGGTGGTCCGGCCCTCGCCGCCCTGACCGAGCCGATGGCTGAGCCGCTGCCCGGAGAGGTCGCCGCGCGGATCGCACCGCAGGGCTGGACAATGCTGGCCGTGAATGACGAGGCCGTGGATCGCTGGGTGCCGCGTTTCGACACCGCCGACCGGACCGAGCGCCTGCGCCTGACGAACGGCGCGCATGAGGTCGATTTGTTCGTCGCAGCCTGGACGCATGAGCGGGACGGGGCCGAGGCTCTGCACTGGTCGAACCGCTTCGATGACGACGAGGTATGGAAACGGGCGCAACTCGGCAGTGTCACACTGGCGACCGGGGCGACCGGCCTGCCGGAGACCGCACGGCGCGATGCGCTGACGCATTATGTGACGGATGACAGGGGGACGACGTTCTCCTCTCGGCTTGTCGCCTCCTGGGTGCTGGTGGGCAATACGCTGACCGCCGACCCCAAGACCGCGAAACTGGCGCAGTTGCGCGCGCGGCTGACGGGCGGAAAACCCTCGACGGCGGTAATCGCGATCTCCGCCCAGTATCACAGGCCCGAAGACCGGGCGCAGGCGGTGGCCGGGATCGAGGCGATGCTGGCCGATATGGGGCCGATTACGGGGATGCTGGACTGATGTGCGGGATCGCCGGAATCATTGATCTGAAAGGCCGGGGCGATGTGTCACCCGCTCGCCTGAAAGCCATGACCGACGCCATAGCGCGGCGGGGACCGGACGGTGAAGGCCGCTGGTTCGCGCCGGGGGTGGGCCTCGGACATCGCCGCCTCGCGATCATTGATCCCGAAGGGGGCAAGCAGCCCTTTATCAGCGAAGACGGGCGCGTGGCGCTGGTGTTCAATGGTATGATCTATAATTTCCGCGCCCTGCGGGCGGAACTGGAAGCGGAAGGCGCGGTCTTTGCCACGGACAGCGATACCGAGGTTGTGCTGCATGGCTGGCGGATCTGGGGCGAGGCGATGGTGCCGCGTCTGGACGGGTTCTTCGCCGCCGTGATCTGGGACGAAACACGCGAGAGCGCCTTCCTGCTGCGCGACCGCTGGGGCAAGAAGCCGTTCTATTACACGCGCAATGCGGCGGGAGAACTGTTGTTCGGGTCCGATCTTGATGCGGTGCTTGCCGGTCTGGACGGGGTGCCGCCCATTCGCCGGGATGCGCTGGCCGATTATCTGGCGCTGGGCTACGTGCCCGAACCGAAATCCATCTTCGACGGCATCGAGAAGCTGCCCCCCGCCCATGTGCTGCGGCTGGACCGGGGCGGCGAGATGCGGGAGCCGCAGAAATACTGGACCATCCGGGTTCATCCCGAGGAACATGCCGGGCTGGAGGAAGCGGTCGAGCAACTGACCCCCCTGCTGCGGTCGGCGGTTCGCAAGCGGCTGGTGGCCGATGTGCCGCTGGGGACGTTCCTGTCGGGGGGTGTGGACAGCGCCGCCATGCTGGCCATTGCCAGCGATATCCGGGGGACCGGGCTGGATGCCTGCACGATGGGCTTCGACGATCCGGCACTGGACGAGACGGCGCTGGCGGAGACAGTCGCCCGTCAGCACGGCGCGCGGCATCATGTGGAACGGGTCACGGCGGATGCCATGGCCGATCTGGACGGGCTGGGCGCGGCCTTCAGCGAGCCGTTTGCCGATGCTTCCGCCCTGCCGACCCTGCATCTGTGTGCCATGGCATCGCGGCATGTGAAGGTCGCGCTGTCGGGGGATGGCGGCGATGAACTGTTCGCCGGATACCGGCGCTATCCGCACCATCTGGCCGAGGAAAACGTGAAAGCACGTCTGCCGGGATGGGCGGGGCGCGGATTGTTCGGGCCGCTGGCCAGAGCCTATCCCGCCATGCCCAACGGCCCGCGACTCCTGCGTGCGAAATCGACACTGGAATCGCTGGCGACCGATGCGATGGGCGGACTGTTCCGGGCCACCGCGATCCTGCAGGAGCATGACCGCGACCGCCTGCTCGGCGCGGATGCGCGGATAGATGCCTATTCGACCGCCGATCTGCTGCGCGGCCATGCGGCGCAGGCCGATACCGACGATCCGCTGGCCCGCGCGCAATACGTCGATCTGATGACGTGGTTGCCGGGGCGGATGCTGGTGAAGGTGGACCGGGCGAGCATGGCGACGGGGGTGGAGGTCCGCAATCCGTTGCTGGATATCAATCTGGCGCAATGGGCCGCGCGCCTGCCCACCGATCTCAAGCTGGACGGGTTTTCAGGCAAGCGGGTACTGAAGGCGGCCCTGCGCGCGCATGTGCCCGATACGATCCTCGATGCGAGAAAGCGCGGCTTCGTGGCCCCCATCGGCGACTGGATGACCGGGCGTTTCGCAGGCGAGATGGAGCGCCTGACCGACGGGTCGATCCTGCTGGATTCGGGGCTGGTGGAGCGCGATGCCCTGCGCGGGCTGTGGGGCGATCTGAAGGACGGGCGGGCCGATACGAGCCGGGCGCTGTGGACCGTGCTGATGCTCGACCGCTTCGTTGCAAGAATGGACGATCCGGGACGGATGGCGCGCGCGGCTTGAGGCCCGTTTCGGGCAGTCTGTCGCATTTTCGCATGGTCCGGACGCCACCGCAGGGTCAACAAGGACATAGACCCCGGACCAGCAGCGCAGGACTTCGTCCCGCGCAGCATCCGGG
>CAKZUT010000260.1 GCA_937922185.1 uncultured Neomegalonema sp. | reverse complement strand
TCAGGGCGGCCCATGGCACCCCGCGCGAATTCACCACCATTACCGTCACGGACGGCATCGCGATGGGCCATGAGGGGATGCGCTCCTCGCTGGCGTCGCGCGAGGCGATTGCCGATACCGTCGAGCTGACCATGCGCGGGCATTGCTATGATGCTATCGTCGGGCTGGCGGGCTGCGACAAGTCTCTCCCCGGCATGATGATGGCGATGATCCGTCTCAATGTGCCGAGCGTGTTCGTCTATGGCGGGTCGATTCTGCCGGGCAAACTCGATGGCAAGGACGTGACGGTGCAGGACGTGTTCGAGGCGGTGGGGCGTCATCAGGCGGGGGATATGACCACCTGCGAACTCGAAAAGCTGGAGCAGGTCGCCTGTCCCTCCGCCGGGGCGTGCGGGGGGCAGTTCACGGCCAACACCATGGCCTGCGTGTCCGAGGCCATAGGGCTGGCGCTGCCGAACTCGTCGGGTGCTCCCGCGCCCTATGAGAGCCGCGACGAGTATTGTGTCGCATCGGGCGAGGCGGTGATGAACCTGATCGCGCAGAATATCCGCGCGCGGGATATCGTGACCCGCAAGTCGCTGGAGAATGCCGCGCGGGTCGTCGCCTGTACGGGCGGCTCGACCAATGCGGGGCTGCATCTGCCCGCCATGGCCCATGAAGCGGGGATTGATTTCGATCTGTTCGATGTATGCGAGATATTCAAATCAACGCCTTACTTCGTGGACCTCAAACCCGGTGGCCAGTACGTCGCGAAAGACCTGTACGAGGTGGGCGGCGTACCGATGGTGATGAAGCAGCTTCTGAAAGCCGGTCTGCTGCATGAGGACTGTATTACGGTCACCGGCAAGACCATCGCCGAAAACCTTGAAAATGTGAGCGGAGATGCCGACGGGCGCGTGATCTATCCCGTCGAGACTCCCCTGTCGCAGACCGGTGGTGTCGTCGGCCTCAAGGGCAATCTCGCCCCGGAAGGCGCCATCGTGAAGGTGGCGGGCATGGAGGCGCAGCATCAGCGTTTTACCGGCCCCGCCCGCGTCTTCGAGTGCGAGGAAGATGCCTTCGAGGCGGTCAAGGCACGGGAATACGAGGAGGGCGAGGTCATCGTCATCCGCAATGAAGGCCCCAAGGGCGGGCCGGGGATGCGCGAGATGCTCTCGACCACGGCGGCCCTGTCGGGTCAGGGCATGGGCAAGAAACTTGCGCTCATCACCGACGGGCGATTCTCGGGGGCCACGCGCGGCTTCTGCGTCGGGCATGTGGGGCCGGAGGCTGCGGTGGGTGGCCCCATCGGACTGCTTCGCAACGGGGATGTGATAACCATAGACGCGATTTCCGGCGAGATGTCCGTGGCGCTGACCGAGGATGAACTGGAGGCGCGCCGCAAGGAATGGAAAGGTCCGCGCGAGACCATCTACGGTGCCGGGGCGCTGTGGAAATATGCCCAGCTTGTCGGCCCCACCGTCAAGGGCGCGATCACGCATCCGGGCGGCAAGCACGAAGGGCACAGCTACCCGGATTTGTAATCGGCTGCGATGCCTCTTGCGGGAAGCCTTTGCGGTGGCTTCCCGACCATGCTGCCATGTGTTGCGGAACCGCGCGCAGTGCGTCGAATGGCGAAACCGGCTCGCGGGGTGCCCATATCACACCGGGTCTGTGCGCGGCTTTATCTTCTTAAGTTTTGATTTGATATCTGTGTGCTTTAATGGCACATATTCACATTGATTTAATGCCCAATTCTGTACTACACTGACGCTCACACGTTCATTTGTGTTTTATTGGCACAATGAAAAACAGGGGGCTGTTATGCAGGGTACACAGGGAAATCTGGCGTCGGGAGGGCGGGGTTTCACTCCGTCGCCCGGTGACAGCGTGGCGCGGGGCAGTTTTTCCGCTGCACCCGACGGAAGTATCGCGGCCGATACCAACGTGACGGGCAATGGCAGCCTGCAAATGACGAGCAATGTCACCGGCCCGTCCGGGCAGACCACGCAGACCAACATCTCCGAAACATCGGCCCGGCAGGAGATCGAACAGATTGCCAGTGAGCCGGGTAACTCCGCTCTCAAGATGAGTCTGGCCCAGCAGGGAATCAGCCTGACGGATCATTCCGATGTCGGACCGGGCAAGCGGTTTGCCACATTCGCCGAGAAGCTGAAATTCATCATGAAGCTCAAGACCTCTCTGCTCGTCGCCATCATGATGTCCATGGCGTCAAGCAGCGGCTGGGGGCCAAGTGCGAATGAGGATGTGACCAGCGCCCGCGATGCCTTGCGCGAGGGGCGCAATTCGTCGGCACCGGGCGGGGAAGACGCCTGACGCCCTGAACATCGGGACAAGACGGATCGCCCCGACATTCGGCAGCATGTTGATCGTGTGTTGTATGAATGTATAAAAAAATCCGTATGTTGCAGTAATGATTTTGTTCTGCTAAGCAAAAACTCGAAAAAAGATACCTAAATCAAGTACTAAGTCAGGAAAAAGAAAATGAACGTCTTCAGTTTTAATTCGTCAAATGCGCCTGGTGCTCAGCAAAATGGCGGCGGTGGCTTTAGTTCTACTCTTTCTCAGCAGCAGAATACGTCTACTCTCTTTGCCGAGCCTGGAATTTCCCGGTTTACACCGGTTTCCCGTCCGACGCTTTCTCCTCCCCCTCTGGTGCCTACTGCTCCGGCCCCGGCCCCTGTTGCGGCTCCGGCCCCGGCTCCTGTTGCGGCCCCGGCCCCGGCTCCTGTTGCGGCTCCCGCTCCCGCTCCTGTCGCGGCTCCGATAACGCAGACCGGCACGAGCGCCGATGACGTCATTCAGGGCGGCCCCGGCAACGATGTGCTGTCCGGCGGCGCAGGCGACGACGTGATTGACGGTGGCGCGGGCACGGATACCATCGACACCGGAACCGGATTTGATATCGTCCGGGGCGGCGAGGGGCGTGATCGGATCACCGTCAGAGAAAGCGGCTTCATCGATGCCGGGGGGCCGAACAACGATATCGTCAATATCGTCGGCAATCCGAGCGACTTTCAGCGCTCTGAATTCGGCAATGGCGTAGTCGTGTTTTCCGGGAATGACGGGCGCGTCGTCATTCTCAAGGATGCCGAGGCCGTGCTGTTTATTCCTGATGTCGATTCCAGTTTCGGCGTCCCGTTCGAGCCGGAACTCCTGCGATAATCCGTCTGAACGACATGCCCGACCGGAGCGACCCCGCGCATCGTGGGGTCGCTTTTTTGTGCGGGGTTGTCGGGAATTGACGGGGCAGAGGCCACGGTAATCGCCCGGAAGGCTTGCCACGGCTGCACCCGGCGGAACAGTATCGGGAATGGCCGGTTTTCTCATCATCTATCATACGCGCACCGGCGGCACCCGCCAGATGGCTGAGGCCGCCGCCGGAGCCGCCCGCGCGGAGGTCGATACCATCCTCAGACCTGCGGGCGAGGCTACTGCCGATGATCTGCTCGCCGCCGATGGCTATCTCTTCGCGGCCCCGGAGAATCTTGCTGCGATAGCGGGGGTTATGAAGGATTTCTACGACCGTACTTATTATGACGTGCTGGGCCGGATCGAGGGTCGCCCCTATGCCCAGATGGTCTGTGCCGGGTCCGATGGCGAGAACGCCGTGCGGCAGACAGCGCGCATCGCGACCGGCTGGCGGCTGAAAGCGGTGCAGGAACCGCTCATCATCTGCACCCATGCCCGGACCACCGAGCAAATCCTCGCCGCAAAAACGATTTCCGATGATGATCTCGCTCGATGCCGCGACCTCGGCGCAGCGATGGGCGCAGGTCTCTCGATGGGAATTTTCTGAAAAAACACCCGCATCGTCCGCCTGCGCCGCTCTTTTTTGCGACGGCAGGCAAAGGGGAGATGCGGGTTGATCACAACCGACTCAACCCTCGAATCGGACAGGGATTTTCGCCCTGAGCCACGGGCGGGAAGCGTGTTACCGCAAAGACTCATTGCCAATATATGACTCTAAGAAAGTCGTGTATCTTACAGACTCGAAACATTTTTCTGGATTTTTCAATTGAAGTGATTCATGGTCTTTCCAAATACAAATGAGGAGAGAGCAGATGAAACTCCTGTCAACAGCCGCCGTCGGTGCGCTCCTGCTGAGCGCCTGTGCCCCTTTCGAGCATGGTCATTACGGTGCCAATGTGAATTACCAGCCTCCGGTGGCGGCCCAGCCCTATGGCGGCTCCTTCTATAACGGTGCGGTCGCTGCGAGCAGTAATGTTCATGCTCCGATCTTCCGTGAACCCGCCTATTCCGTTCCGGTGAATTATTCCAGGCCGGTCGAGATCGTTCAGCAGGCCCCCATCGTGCAGGCCAGCTATGTCGAGCCGGTCGTGCATCATCAACCGCAGGTGATCCATCATCAGGCCCCGGTCGTGCATCACGAGCCGCAGGTGATCCACCATCAGGCCCCGGTCGTGCATCATGAACCACAGGTGGTCCGTCATCAGGCCCCGGTCGTGCATCATCAGCCGCAGGTGGTCCACCATCAGGCTCCGATCATACATCATGAGCCGCAGCAGATCGTTCAGCACAACTATGCCGAGCCGCTGCCCTATTCGCAGCCAGTTCATCAGGAGTATCAGCCGGTCGCACAGGCCGCCTATCCGGCCCCTTTGCAGCATGTCGAATCGGCGAGCTATGTCGAACCGCATCGCTATGTGAATTCGATCAACAGCGGCTATGAGGTGGCGCATCATGCGCCCGCCCCTATCGAGTACGCGCCCCCCGCCGCGCCGCTGCCCATCGCCAAGCCGCTGGATCATCACAGCTATGTCGAAGCGCAGCCCATCCATCAGCAGCCGCCCGTCTATGATGCGCCGCCGCCCACATACGGCACGAGTGTCAGCGTCGAGGAACAGCGGATCGAGGCACCCATCGCCTATGCGCCGCCACAGGTCGTGAATGCCCCGCCCGTCTATATGCGCGGTGCGCCGCAATACGCGAACCAGCCTTATCCGGCCCCGGCCTATCCGCAGTTCGGTGCTCCCTTCGCAGGGGCGCCCTATGGTGCGCCGCCCGCCTATGGCTATCCGCAGCCCCCGGCGCAGCCGTTCGGTTATCCGCAGCCCGCGCCGGCCTTCGGCGGCGGCTATGGCAATCCCTACGGGGGGGCCGTTCCCGCCAATCTGCGGCCCTATCCGACATCGGGCTATAACGGGGGCTATAACAACCCCTATGGTCCCGCCGGTTGCGTGACGACCTGTGTGGGCAGTTCGTCGGTCTTCTGAAGACCCTGCGGACCTGATCGATGACCCCGGAAAGGGCGGCCCCGTGCCGCCCTTTTCGCATTTCACGGTTTCGATACCCGGCATGGATAGGGTTGTCCCTGACCTCGTGACAAGGACGACACCCATGAAACCGCTCCATCTTCTCTGGGCTTTCTCGACCTTTACCCTCGGCGGTGCACAGCGGCGGTTTCTGAGCCTCGCCGATGCGCTCGGCCCCGCCTATAGCCACAGCGTCTTTGCCATGGATGGCTGTCTCGATGCGGCGGAGGCGGCCCCGCATCTGTCGCTCGATCTGATCGCGGGGGAGGCACGCAAAGGGGCGCTGGTGTCACGGGCCAACCTCGCCATGATGCGCGCGATCATGGCCGAAAGCCGCCCCGATCTGGTCCTGACGACGAACTGGGGTGCGGTCGAATGGATCGTGGCCAATACCGGATCGCATTCCGTGCCGCATATCCATTTCGAGGATGGATTCGGACCCGACGAGCGGCCCGATGCCCAGAATCCGAAACGCCTGTGGGCGCGGCGCGTGCTGTTCCGCAAGCCGGGACTGCATTGCGTGGCCCCCTCACAGGTGCTGGAAAACGTCTATCGCCATGCGTGGAAGCTGCCCGCCGAACGCCTGCATTATATTCCGAACGGGGTCGATTGTTCGCGCTTCGCCGCCGGGCCGCGCGGCGGGCCGCCGGTCATCGGGACGGTGGCGGCCCTGCGCCCCGAAAAGCGGATCGACCGTATGATCGAGGCGTTCGGTCAGGCCGCGATCCCCGGTGCGACACTGCTGATCGTCGGGGACGGACCCGACCGGGCCATGCTGGAGGCCCGCAATGTGCCCGGTGTGGAGTTCGCGGGGGCGCAGGCCGATGTGGCTCCCTTCCTTGCCCGCATGACCCATTTTGCCATGAGTTCGGATACCGAGCAGATGCCGATCTCGCTGGTGGAGGCGATGGCCTCCGGCCTGCCCGTTGCCGCGACGGATGTGGGGGATACGAAAACGATGGTCTGCCCGGAGAACCGCCCCTTCGTCACATCGCTTGAGGATACGGGCGCGCTGGCGCGATCGCTGGTCACGCTGACGGCTGACCCGGATCTCTGCGCGCGGCTGGGTGCGGCGAATGCGGAGAAGGCCGTGCGGGAATACGGGCTGGAGGCCATGGCCGCCCGCTATGACGCCCTGTTCCGACAGCGGACCGGGCGCGACCGTATCAGGGTCGCAAGCTGAGCGACGCATAACGCGCATCTGTCATGCGGGACGCGGGCGGGGCCTTCGAGAATGGCCTTGACCTCGCCGCCTTTCGTGCCTGAGTGGTGCGGGAGATACGAACCGACAGGAGCCGCACCCCATGAACTTTGGCCTGAGCGAAGAACAGGAGATGATCGTCTCCACCGTGCGGCGCTTCGTCGAGGAGGAAATCTATCCCCACGAGGCCGAGGTCGAGCGCACGGGCATGGTACGCCCGGAACTGGCCGAGGCGATCAGGGCCAGGACGCAGGAACTGGGGTTTTATGCCTGCAACTTCCCGGAGGAAGTGGGCGGAGCGGGGCTGACGCATCTGGAATTCGCGCTGGTCGAGCGGGAACTGGGGCGCGGGTCGATGGCGCTCACGCATTTCTTCGGGCGGCCCCAGAATATCCTGATGGCCTGTGAGGGCGAGCAATGCGAGCGATACCTGCTGCCCGCCGTGCGGGGCGAGCGGATGGATGCGCTTGCCATGACCGAGCCGGATGCGGGGTCGGATGTGCGGGGCATGAAGTGCTTTGCAAAACGGGATGGCGGCGACTGGGTGGTCAACGGCACCAAGCATTTCATCTCCGGTGCGGACCATGCGGATTTCGTGATCTGCTTTATCGCGACCGGGGTGGATGACACGCCGAAAGGGCCGAAGAAGCGGATCACGGCGTTTCTGGTGGATCGCGGGCATCCGGGGTTCGAGATCGCGGATGGCTATGAGAGCGTGTCGCATCGCGGCTACCGGAACATGATCCTGCGGTTCGAGGATTGCCGCCTTCCCGATACGGCGGTGCTGGGCGAGGTCGATGGCGGGTTCGCGGTGATGAATGAATGGCTCTATGCCACGCGCATCACCGTGGCGACGATGGCCGTGGGCCGCGCGCGGCGGGTCTTTGACTATGCGCTGAACTATGCCGCCGAACGGGAACAGTTCGGCCAGAAGATCGGCAAGTTTCAGGGTGTCGGGTTCAAGCTGGCCGATATGGTGACGGAGATCGATGCGGCGGACTGGCTGACGCTGGCCTCGGCGTGGCGTCTGGATCAGGGCCTGCCCGCCAATCGCGAGATCGCGTCGGCGAAGCTCTATGCGTCCGAGATGCTGGCCCGTGTCACCGATGAGGCGATTGCGATCCACGGGGGCATGGGCCTGATGAACGACCTGCCGCTGGAGCGCTTCTGGCGCGACGCACGGGTGGAGCGCATCTGGGACGGAACGTCGGAGATACAGCGCCACATCATCAGCCGGGAGATGCTGAGGCCACTGGGGGCGTAATCACTTCTTTCGCTTGCTTTTACACGCCTTCGTATCCGTCTCCGGTCCACCGGGACGGCATTCGCACGGTCGCCCGTCCTTGTCGCGGTCGTGGTTGCCACACTTTACCGGCCAGATATGGGGCGGCCCCGCTTTGCAGTGACGAACCGCATCTGCGTAGGTCGGGAATGCGTCGCATTTGAATTTGTGGGCGAAAGCGTCGCTCATGATGCCAATCGAAAGTGCACAAGCCAGCCATAACATCTTCATGCCGCTTCCCCGATCACATGATGAGCGTACACCATATGCAGGAATAGGTTGCATGTCGATATTGTTTCGCGTCGATCATCTGGAATGGTGGATTTCGATAGCGTTATGGGGGGAACTGAGTGACTGGCTTCGGCCTTCGGGAGGGTGCTTGCGTCGTGGGGCGTGACCCGCTGGGCAGGGCAGTGTAACGAATGGGAAATCGTGCAATCTCGGGAATACTGCCATGACCGACCCCCTTCATATCGTCATTCCCGGATGTTCGGGCCGCATGGGGCAGATGCTCGTGCGGGAGGTGCTGGCGACGGACGGGGCCGTGCTCCATGCGGCGACGGAGCGTCCGGGCCATGATTGGATCGGACAGGATGTCGGCGCGGCGATGGGGCTGGGGCGTGATCTCGGTGTGGTCGTGGGCGATGACCCGCTGGAGGCAGTCCTGAATGCCCATGCGATGATCGATTTTACCTCGCCCGATGCCACGGTCGCCCATGCGGGCCTCGCGGCGCAAGCCAAGCTGGTCCATGTGATCGGGACGACGGGGTTCACGCCGGATCATCTGGCCGGTCTGTCGGCGGCGGCGCGCCATGCGGTGATCGTGCGGGCGGGGAATATGTCGCTGGGGGTCAATCTGCTGACCATCCTGACGGAGAAGGTCGCCGCTGCCCTCGATACGGATTTCGATATCGAGATCGTGGAGGCCCATCATAACCGCAAGGTCGATGCGCCGTCAGGCACCGCGCTGATGCTGGGCGAGGCCGCCGCCGCCGGGCGCGGGGTGGCACTGGACGACGTGTCCGACCGAGCGCGGGACGGCATCACCGGCGCAAGGGAACGGGGGGCAATCGGCTTCCATGCGATCCGGGGCGGGGATGTGGTGGGCGAGCATGACGTGATCTTCGCCGCCGACGGAGAGCGGATCGTGCTGCGCCATCTGGCCACCGACCGGCGCATCTTCGCGCGGGGGGCGCTGAAGGCCGCGTTCTGGGGACGGGGGCGCAAGACCGGCGAATACGGCATGATCGACGTGCTGGGGCTGACCGGATAACTGTGAAAATGTGCGCTTTTTGTTCTGATTTGTGATACGCAGAAACCGAGTATCCATAACTGACCGGAACGCCCC
>CAKZUT010000259.1 GCA_937922185.1 uncultured Neomegalonema sp. | reverse complement strand
CCCCCGTAGCCCGAATGCGGCGTCGGTGTCTGGTGTCGTGCAGGTAACCGAACTTTCCGGCTCCGAAAGCATCGCCCATTTCGAGATGGGCGGCGATATCTGGGTGGCCCAGTCCCCCGGTGTCCATGCCTATGACGTGGGCGAACGGCATGATTTCTTCGTGGATACCGGCGGATGCCTCTATTTCGACAGCGACGGAAAGCTGGTCGCATGAACCTGACGATTTCTCCTGTCCCGGACCCGATACCGGGCCGTTCTCAGCGAAGCGCCCTGTTCGGGCAGGCCCCGGTTCATTGCCGGGGCGGGGGAGTTCAATGGCCCGCATAACCCTCGACAATCTGCGCCATTCCTACATGCCCGCTCCGAAGGGACCGGAGGATTACGCCCTCAAGCAAATCGACCTCGACTGGCAGGATGGCGGTGCCTATGCGCTGCTCGGCCCCTCCGGCTGCGGGAAATCCACGCTTCTCAACATCGTTTCCGGGTTGTTGACACCCTCCGGGGGACGCATCCTCTTCGATGGGCGCGATATCACCGATCTGCCGCCCGATCAGCGCAATATCGCGCAGGTGTTCCAGTTTCCTGTCATCTACGACACGATGACTGTCTACGATAATCTGGCTTTTCCCCTGCGAAACCGGGGTGTGGTTCAATCGGTGGTCGATGCCCGTGTCCGGGAGATCGCCGCGATGCTGGAACTCGACGATTTGCTCGGGCGACGGGCAGCGGGCCTCCCTCCCGATGCCAAACAGAAGATTTCGATGGGGCGCGGACTGGTGCGCGAGGACGTGAATGTCATCATGTTCGATGAACCGCTCACCGTCATCGATCCGCATCTGAAATGGAAATTGCGGTCCAAGCTCAAGGAACTGCATCATCGGGTGCGCGCCACCATGATCTATGTCACCCATGACCAGACCGAGGCGCTCACCTTCGCCGACCGCGTGGTGGTGATGGATGACGGCATCATCGTGCAGATCGGCACTCCGGTGGAACTGTTCGAGCGTCCCGCCCATACCTTTGTCGGCCATTTCATCGGGTCACCGGGCATGAACGTGATCCCCTGTTCGCTCGACGGAGGACGGGCGATCGTGGAGGGCATTGCGATCGAGACCGATAACGCACCCGCCGAAGCGACAGGCCGCACCGAAATCGGCGTTCGCCCCGAATTCGTGTCTCTGGCATCGAGCGGCATCCCCGCGCGCATCGTTCGGGTGGCTGATGCGGGGCGGCACCGCATCGTGGAGGCCGAGGTCGCCGGCGCGCGGGTCCATGCGGTCGTGGGCGAGGGAGTGGACGTACCCGATGGCCCCGCACATCTGGCTTTCACACCGACCATGACGCGGGTTTATGCCGATGGCTGGCTCGTCGGGGGAGCGCAGTAATGGCGACGAAAACCCACAACGAACGCGCCTGGTGGTTCGTCCTGCCCGTCGTTCTGCTCGTCGCCTTCAACGCGGTTATCCCGCTGATGACCGTCGTGAACTACTCCGTGCAGGAAAGTTTCTCGCAGGGTGTCTGGTTCTGGTCCGGCGTGGACTGGTTTGAGGATACTCTCAACTCATCCCGGTTTCAGGCCGCACTGGGGCGGCAATTGCTGTTCACCGGCATCATTCTCGCCATTGAAATACCCCTCGGCATCGCCATTGCCCTGACCATGCCGAAAAAGGGGCCGTGGGTGCCGGTCTGCCTCGTGCTGATGGCCCTGCCGTTGCTCATCCCGTGGAATGTGGTCGGTGCGATGTGGAATATCTTCGCGCTGCCCGATATCGGTTTGCTCGGCTATACCGTCAATGCGCTGGGGATCGACTACGATTATACGCAACAGCCGATTTCCGCGTGGATCACCGTCATCGCCATGGATGTCTGGCACTGGACCTCCCTCGTTGTCCTGCTCGCCTATGCGGGCCTCGCCTCGATCCCGGATGCTTATTATCAGGCCGCGAAGATCGACGGGGCAGGACGCTGGGCGGTCTTTCGCCATATCGAACTGCCCAAGATGAACCGCGTCCTGACCATCGCGATCCTGCTGCGCTTCATGGACAGCTTCATGATCTACACCGAACCCTTCGTGCTGACGGGAGGCGGCCCCGGCAATTCCACGACGTTCCTGTCCATTGATCTGGTGAAGAAGGCGCTCGGCGAATTCGATCTCGGCCCGGCGGCGGCCATGAGTTTGATCTACTTTCTCATCACGCTGCTGGTCTCGTGGCTGTTCTATACGCTGATGACGCGGCAGGAGGAGGGGTGATATGAAACGCTGGCTCGTCCCCACCCTCTACATCATCTTTCTCATGCTGCCGATCTACTGGCTGCTGGCCATGTCGTTCAAGACGACCAATGAAATTCTCGGCGGCTTCACGCTCTGGCCGCAGGAATTCACGCTGGAGAATTACGAGGTCATTTTCAGCGATCCCACATGGTACTGGGGCTACTTCAACTCCATGATCTACGTGACGATCAACACGGTGATTTCCCTCGCCGTCGCGCTGCCCGCCGCCTATGCCTTCTCCCGCTACCGCTTTACAGGCGACAAGCATCTGTTTTTCTGGCTGTTGACCAACCGCATGGCCCCTCCGGCGGTGTTCGCCCTGCCGTTCCTGCAACTCTATTCCTCGGTCGGTCTGTTCGACACGCATATCGCGGTGGCGCTGGCTCATTGCCTGTTCAACATTCCGCTGGCGGTGTGGATTCTCGAAGGCTTCATGTCCGGCGTACCAAGGGAACTGGACGAAACCGCCTATGTGGATGGCCACAGCTTCGGCAGTTTCTTCTTCCGCATCTTCGTTCCGACCATCACCTCCGGTATCGGCGTTGCGGCCTTTTTCTGCTTCATGTTCTCATGGGTCGAATTGCTCTTGGCCAAGACCCTCACCGCCGTCGATGCCAAGCCCATCGCCGCGATCATGACCAAGACCGCCTCGTCATCGGGCTATGAACTGGGTCTTCTCGCGGCGGCGGGATGCCTGACGATCATCCCCGGCGCGTTCGTGATCTATTTCGTGCGGAATTATATCGCGAAAGGGTTCGCGCTGGGGCGGGT
>CAKZUT010000258.1 GCA_937922185.1 uncultured Neomegalonema sp. | reverse complement strand
CCGGGGTGCGGATCGCGGGGAGGGCCGATGCGATTCTGTCCGCCGATGCATGGCATGTGGGTTCCTGCACCAAGGCGATGACGGCGACGGTGCTGGCGCGGTTGCAGGCGCGGGGGCAGGTCGATCCCGGAGCCGGGCTGGGCGAGGCGCTGCCCGGTCTTGCGATGCATCCGGCCTTTGCCGCCATGCCCCTGCGCCGTGTTCTGCGCCATGAAGCCGGAATCCGGCGTGATCCGCACTGGAGCGTCTTCGCGCGGCTGCGTGCCACGCGCGCCCCGATCATCGAGCAACGCCGTCACCTGACGGCCCTCGCGCTGTCGGAGCGCCCTGTGGCGGGGGCCGGATATTCCAATCTCGGATATATCGTGCTGGGGGCCGTTATCGAGGCGGCGACGGGCCTGCCGTGGGAGCAGGCGCTGCGGCGGGATGTCTTCGCGCCGCTCGGAATGACGGGAGCGGGGTTCGGCGCCCCGCGCCTGCCCGGTGCGGTCGGCCATGTCCGGGGGCGGGAGCGGTGGCATCCGAAGCCCCCCGGCCCGTGGGCCGATAATCCGCCCCTGTACGGTCCTGCGGGCCGTGTTCATCTGCCACTCGATGACTGGGCGCGGTTTGCCGGGGTGCATCTGGGGCACGGCCCCGCCGCCTATCTGCCCGCCGATCTGCTGCGCGAGATGCATCGACCGGGCCGCAGCGGCTATGCCGCCGGATGGGGCACCGGCACCCTGCCGGACGGCACATCTCTGCTGCGCCATACCGGCAGCAACACGATGTGGTTCGCCGATATGCGGCTGATCCCGGCTCGTGGCCTCGGGGTCGCCGTGGTCTGCAACGGTGACAGCGAGGCCCTGCGCGCGCGCGTGTTGCGTTTCACCGATGCCCTGCTGGCGGCTTCCCAAAGCGGCCCGGATGCGCTAGCCCTCCGGCAATTGTAAGGATGGGCGGGACATGGCGGATCAACGGGACGGAAACGGGCTGACCTATCGCGATGCGGGCGTCGATGTGGATGCGGGCAATGCCTTCGTGGAGGCGATCAAGCCTGCCGTGCGCTCGACCGCGCGCCCCGGCATGATGGGGGGAATCGGAGGCTTCGGCGGGTTATTCGATCTCAGGGCGGCGGGGTTCGACGATCCGGTGCTGGTGGCGGCGACCGACGGGGTGGGCACCAAGCTCAAGATCGCCATCGAGACGGGTCTGCATGGCGGCATCGGGATCGATCTGGTCGCGATGTGCGTGAACGATCTGCTGGCGCAGGGGGCGCAGCCGCTGTTTTTCCTCGATTACTATGCGACCGGCGCGCTCGATATCGCGCAGGGGAAAGCCATCGTGGAGGGCATCGCCGAAGGGTGCCGACAGGCGGGCTGTGGGCTGATCGGCGGAGAGACGGCGGAAATGCCGGGCCTCTATGCTATCGGTGATTACGATCTGGCGGGGTTCTCGGTCGGGGCAGTCGAGCGCGGGGCGGTTCTGCCGCGCGAGGCGCAGACGGGCGATGTGCTGCTGGGGCTTGGCTCCACCGGCCCGCATTCCAACGGCTATTCGCTAATCCGCAAGATCGTGGAGCGGGCGGGGCTGGGCTGGCACGATCCCGCGCCATTCGGCGGAGGCAGTGTGGCCGAGGCTCTGATCGCGCCGACGCGGATCTATGTGCGCGCGGGTCTTGCGGCGATGACGCATCCGGGACTGCGGGGCTTCGCCCATATCACCGGCGGCGGATTGACCGAGAACGTGCCGCGTGTGTTGCCCGAGGGGCTGGCCGCGCGGATCGACCCGGATGCATGGCCGCGCCCCCCTGTCTTCGACTGGCTGGCCCGCGAGGGCGGGGTGGACGAGACGGAGATGCGCCGGGCCTTCAACCTCGGGATCGGCATGGTCGTCGTCGTTGCGCCGGAGGCGGCGGGGGATATACGCGGCCTGCTCGAAGCGGAGGGCGAGAGCGTGCATGAAATCGGACATCTGCACCCGCGCGACGGAGCGGCGGTGGTCTACGGGGCGCTGTAGATGCGGGTCGCGGCCTTTATCTCCGGGCGGGGATCGAACATGCTGGCGCTGGCGGATGCCTGTGCGGCCCCGGATTACCCGGCAGAAATGGCGCTCGTGCTGTCGAATGTGGCGGATGCGCCCGGCCTGGCCGTGGCGGCGGAGCGGGGCATTGCAACCGAAGCCGTGCCGCACCGGCCCTTTGCCGGGGATCGCGAGGCCCATGAGCGGGATATCGATGCGGTGCTGGAGCGCCATGGTATCGATCTGGTCTGCCTCGCCGGGTATATGCGCCTGCTGACACCGTGGTTCGTGGAGCGGTGGCGCAACCGTATCATCAATATCCATCCCTCCCTGCTGCCCGCCTTCAAGGGGCTGGATACCCATGCCCGTGTGCTGGAGGCCGGGGCGCTGTGGCATGGCTGCACTGTCCATTTCGTGCGGGTCGCGATGGATGAAGGCCCCATCATCGCGCAGGCCATCGTGCCCGTGGCCGCCGGGGACACGCCGCAGGCGCTGGGTGCGCGGGTGCTTGTGCAGGAGCATCGCCTCTATCCGCAGGCCCTCGCGCTGGTCGCCCTGGGGGCCGCGCGGGTGGAGGGCGAGCGGGTGATACGGCGGGACCATGCCCTGCCGGCACCGGCGATCAATCCCCCCGAAGACGCCCCATGAAGCTGTTGCTGCGCGCGGAGGCGCGGGAGACGGAACGCCGGACGCCCCTCGTGCCCCGTGATGCGGCGGCGCTGATCTCGGCGGGGGCCGAGATAGCGGTGGAGCGCAATGCGCGGCGGATCGTCGATGACGCCGATTATGCAAGGGCCGGATGCAGGCTGGTTGACCCCGGATCATGGGTCGATGCAGCGCGCGATACGCTCGTGCTGGGGGTGAAGGAGCTGCCTGAACACCCGGAAACCCTTGATGGAATCTATGCCCATTTCGCGCATCTCTATAAGGATCAGCGGGGGTGGCGGGATGAACTTGCCCGGTTCGTGCGGGGTGGGGGGATGCTGCCTGATCTGGAATACATGACCGGGGAAGACGGTATCCGTGTCGCCGCCTTCGGATATCAGGCCGGGTGGGTCGGGGCGGCGCTGGGTCTGCGCGGCTGGCTGATGCGCGCGCGGGGGCAGGCGATGCCGCCGGTTGCTTCCTGCGAATCCCGCGACGTCTTTCTGCGTGATATCAAGGCCCTGCGAGACGGGGTGAAGACACCCCGCGCGATTATCATCGGGGCAAAGGGCCGTTCGGGTCAGGGAGCGGGCGACCTGTTCGAGGCGATGGGCATACCCGTGACCCGCTGGGACAAGGAAGAGACGGTCGATCTCGACAGGGCCGCGCTTCTGGACCATGACATTCTCGTCAACTGTGTGCTGCTGCACGGGCCGGGACTCGTGCTGGCCGATGCGGATGACCTCCGCGATCCGGCGACGCGCCTCGGTGTGATATCGGATGTGGCCTGCGATCCGCTGTCGGATTTCAATCCGTTGCCGGTCTATGATGCACCGACGCCCTGGGATGTGCCGTTCCGGCATCTTGGAGAGGAGAGGGATGTATGGCTGACGGCTATCGACAATCTGCCGTCGCTGCTGCCCCGCGAATCATCCGGGGAATTCTCGGCTCAGCTTCTGCCTGCGCTGCGCGCCTATCCTGACGGGATCGCGTGGCGGACCTCAAAGGCGGCGTTCGAGGCGGCGCGACTGCGCCTGACCTGAGCGCCCATGAAAAAGGCCCCGGCAGGAAGTACCTGCCGGGGCCTTGAGTGTCGGATCGGATGGATCGATCAGTCGGCTGCTGCGCCACCGCCGCCACGCATCATCGGCATCCGGTTCATGCGGCGCATTCCCCGGTTAACGCGCATCATGCGGTTGCCCCGGTTGCGGCGCATCATGCGATTGCCACGGTTGTTGATGATGACCGTCTGGTTGGACACGCTGCTGCTGCCGATGCTGCCGAAGCCACCGAAGAAGCCGCCGCCGAAGCTGGGGATCAGAAGGGGCTGCTGCACGATCGGGGCGGGCTGCTGGATGATCGTCGGGGCCGGGGCGGGAGCCGCGACCACATTGATCGTCACCGTCCGGGTCTGAGCGGGAACGGGGGCAGGCACGGAGACCGTTTCAAACACGGTTTTCGGCACCTTCTTGTAGGTCGTCGTGGGAACGGTTTCATAGACGGTCTTCTCGCGCGTCTCGTAAACCGTCTTGTTCACGGTGTCATAGACCGTTTCCTGCACGTCCTTGAAGCCGGTACGCTCGACGCTTTCATAGACGGTCTCGGGGACGACCTTGGTGACCACGCGGGGCACTTCCTTGGTGCGAACGCGGCGGACCTTCTTGTAGGTCGTGACGGGAACCGTCTCGTAGTATTCTTCCTCGACCGTATCGACGACCGTTTCCTCGACGGTGCGCTCGACAGTGCGCGCGACCTGATCGGTGTAGGAATAGGGAACCTGCTTGCTGACGACGCGGGCAACCTGTTCGGTTTTGGTCACGGGAACCTGCTCGGTCACTGTCCGCGCGACTTTCTGGTGCGTCGTGACAGGCACGTTTTCATACACGGTCCGGGCAACCTGTCTCGTCGTGGTTGACGCCGGGGCGTGATAGGTCGGTGCGGAGGTCGTCGTACCGCAGGTCATGTAGACCGGCATTCCGCATCCACCCGCCGTTGCCGGCACGGCAAAGCCGCCTCCGACCACGAGAGCGATTGCACTGAGAAGCCCTGTTCTTTTCATCGTCCGTACCTCTGGCGCTATTGTGATGCAAAATGACGCATCACTTATCGGCAGAATGGCACATTTTGGGACGGTATGGGAAGAATTTTTCCTGAATTGAAACAATACATCTGCTTGACTGTGGCTTTTCCGTACGATTTTTCACTTAAACGTCATTGATCGTGCATTGCACGGCGTTGATTTATCCAACCACAGCGGCACATCGCGCGCAGGTTTGCGGTGCGGCGTGATTCCCCACATCGGGCAGGATTTTCCAGCACCGGGCGCATTTATCGCCTGCGGCCCCCGCGAAGATGACCGAAACACCGGCGACATCCTCCAGCCGGAAGGCATCCGCCGGTCCTTCGCCGGTTTCGATCACGATACCGGAGGTGATGCACACATCCTCGAATGTCACGGAGCGTGCGGCCTCGGCCATGGACTCATCGGCGACATAGACCGTTGGCGCGGCCTCCAGCGAGGCTCCGATGGTCTTGTCACGTCGCCGCTCCTCAAGTGCCCCGGTAACGACGCGACGTACCTGTCTGATCGCGCTCCATTTCTGTGACAGGGCCTCATCATGCCATTCGCCGGGAGTGTCGGGGATCGTCTCAAGATGGACGGACGCATCGCCCTGACCGAAGCGGGTCAGCCAGACCTCCTCCATGGTGAAGCACAGCATGGGGGCCAGCCAGATCGTCAGCCGCTGGAACAGCAGATCGAGAACGGTGCGGCAGGCGCGGCGACGGGCGCTTTCCGGCGCGTCGCAATAGAGGGCATCCTTGCGGATATCGAAATAGAAGGCGCTCAGATCGACGGTGGCGAACTGGAACAGGGTCTGGAATGTCTTCTGGTATTCAAAATCGCGATACCCCTGCCGCACCACTCCGTCGAGTTCGGCCAGACGGTGCAGCATCAGCCGCTCCAGCTCCGGCATCTCGGACACGGGCATCCGCTCGGCATTGGAGAACCCGTCGAGCGCGCCGAGCAGGAAGCGGAAGGTATTGCGGAGGCGACGATAGCTGTCGGCCACGGATTTCAGGATTTCCGGGCCGATGCGCTGGTCCTCGGTGTAGTCCACCTGCATGACCCAGAGACGCAGGATATCGGCCCCGTATTGCTTGATGACCTCCTGCGGGGCAGTCTGGTTGCCCAGCGATTTCGACATCTTCAGGCCGTTCTGGTCCAGTGTGAAGCCGTGGGTGACAACGGTTTCATAAGGCGCGCGGCCCGTGGTGGCGCTCGATTCCAGCAGCGAGGAATGGAACCACCCGCGATGCTGGTCGGTGCCCTCAAGGTAGACGGAGGCAGGCCACTTGCCGCCCCCGTCGCGCAGGACGTAGGCGTGGGTGCAGCCCGAATCGAACCACACGTCCAGAATGTCGGTCACCTTGGTCCACTCGGCGGCATCGTCGCGACCCTCAAGGAAGCGCGCGGCGGCATCCTCCTCGAACCACGCATCGGCCCCTTCCTCGCGGAAGGCTTTGAGAATGCGGGCATCGACCTGCGGGTCACGCAGGATTTCGATCTGTCCCGGTCCCGTCTCCTTCATGAAACAGCAGAGGGGAACACCCCACACCCGCTGGCGCGAGAGCACCCAGTCGGGGCGATTCTCGATCATGTTATAGAGGCGGTTACGGCCTGCGACAGGCACCCATCGCACATCGCGATCTATGGATTCGGTGGCGCGCTCGCGCAGGGTTTTGCCTGAATAATCAGTATCGTCCTCGATCTTTTTGTCCATCGCCGCGAACCATTGCGGCGTGTTACGGAAGATAAGCGGGGCCTTCGAGCGCCAGCTATGCGGATAGCTGTGCGTCAGCTTCCCGCGCGCGGCCAGCCTGCCAACCTCGGCCAGCTTCCTGATGACGGCATCGTTCGCCTTGCCCTCCTTGCCCTTGCGGTCGAGGATGTGCAGCCCGCCGAAGAAGGGCAGGTCGTCGCGAAACTCCCC
>CAKZUT010000257.1 GCA_937922185.1 uncultured Neomegalonema sp. | reverse complement strand
CGAGACTAAATTCTCTCCCCTCACCCTCACCACGCCCCCCACCTCCGAGGGCCGCGTCGAAGGCTATGCGGCCCTCTTCGGACAGCCCGACCGGGGCGGCGATATCGTTGCCCCCGGTGCCTTCGCCCAGACGCTGCGCGCCCGCATGTCCTCAGTGAAATTCCTGTGGCAGCACGACCCCGCCTGCCCCATCGGCATCTGGGACAGCATCACGGAGGACGCCCGTGGCCTGCGCGTGCGGGGCCGTCTCCTCACCACGCTGCGGCAGGGCGAGGAGGCCGCCATCCTCCTCGCCGCCGGGGCGCTCGACGGCCTCTCCATCGGTTTCCGCACCGTCACCGCCGAGCGCGCAGGCCCCCATCGCCGCCTTACCCGCCTTGATCTCTGGGAAGTCAGCCTCGTCACCTTCCCCATGGCCGAAAGCGCGCGTCTCACCCCGGCGCTGACCCCGCCCCCCGCACAGGACAGCCCCGCAGACCTCGCCACCGCCATCCGCCAAGCCGCCAGCGCCTTCGCGACTTGAGAACCGAGTCACCTTACCAACGCTTTCGCCCGTACCTGCATAGACCCCGCCGCCCCGCGCCCTAACTCGTGTCTCCAGCAACCGGAGACGCCCCATGGATATCCTCATCGCCAGCCTCGTCACCGCCGTCGTCTTCCTCGGTCTCGACGCGATCTGGCTGAAAACCTTCATCGGCCCCTTCTTTCGCAAGCGCATCGGTCATCTGATGCGCGAAGACCCGTTGCTCGGCGTCGCGGGTGGCTTCTACTTCATCTATGCGCTGGGCATCGTCTGGTTCGCCGTCATTCCCGCCATGAATGCGGGCGAGGTCGCCCCCGCCCTCGTCAACGGAGCCTTCCTCGGCCTCCTGGGCTACGGCACCTACGAGGCGACGAGCATGTCCATTATGAAAGACTGGAAATGGTCGATGCTCGTCGTCGATATCCTCTGGGGCATGGCTGTCAGCGCCGTGGCGGCGGCGGCGGGCTTTTACGCCGTCGGCCTCTTCGCCTGAGCGGGGCGGGGCGGCTCACCCGGCCTGCCGCACCTCCTCCTCAACCTCCGC
Organism: uncultured Neomegalonema sp.; assembly: GCA_937922185.1. Lineage (GTDB taxonomy): Bacteria > Pseudomonadota > Alphaproteobacteria > Rhodobacterales > Rhodobacteraceae > JAHDDY01. The sequence goes on along the minus strand of CAKZUT010000257.1, from coordinate 2,362 downwards.
CTCGCTGAACGACAGGTTGCGCTGCACCCTCTCGCGATAGATATCGGGCAGGGCATCCCCTGCCAGCAGTTCAGAGTTCAGCGCAACGGCTTCCTGATGCCTGCCGATCCAGTATGCCGCCACCGCCGCCTCCATCTTCGCGCGCCAGGTATGCACATCCGCCTCCACGAACAGGATCAGGTCGTCCGGCATCTCCCGCGCCGCCGCCTGTTCATGGAACAGCCACGCCGTCGCCCATTGTTTGGCTATCGAATAATGCATCCCGATCTCGTAGAGCGGTTCGGCCCGTTGCGGCGTATGCTCGTGGGCGATCAGGAACGCCTCGATACAGGCTCCCGCCGGTTCTCCGGTCAGGGCCATCATCCGCGCGGTCTGATAGAGCGAGCAGAATACCTCCTCCGACCAGCCCCCCATTTCCGCCCGTCGCCGGTAATGCTTCAGCGCGAGCACGTATTCATCCGCATCGCGGTAGGACTGGGCGAGATAGAACACGTTGCGCCGGTTGTCGGGGTCTTCCAGCAGCGCCGCCTCCAGCATCAGCGCGTCGCGCCGGAAGGTCAGCGGATCACGCGCCCGCATCCCTTCGCGGGGCGAGATGATCGCCACCCCGTCGAAGGTGCGCGTGTCATGGTCATGGGGCGAGGACAGCACCTCATGCACCGCTCCTTCCCATTCCCAGTCCAGCCCGTCCCGCACGAGGTTCATCACCCGATACCGCCGCGTCCCGCGCTGTTTTTCGATCAGCAGCGCGTCCCCGCTCAGGCCCGACCAGTCGAAATCCGCCGCTCTCTCCAGCGTTTCATCGGCATCGACGGTCAGGATGTAATCGGCCATCCCGCAGGCCAGCCGGATCGCTTCCGTCCGGTTATGCCCGAAATTCTTCCACGGCCTCTCATGCAGGGCACCGGGCAGGTCGCCCATGACCCGCCGGATGATGTCCTGCGTGCCGTCGGTGCTGCCCGTATCCACGATGCACCAGGCATCGATCAGCGGTTTCACATCGCGCAGGCATCGCTCGATCACCGGTGCCTCGTCTTTGACGATCATGTTCAGACAGACCGTCGGCGGCGCATCCTCCCTACGCATCGCCCACCCCCAAAGAAACTGTTCCAGGATGACGGGACCATAAAAAAGGGAAACGGGTCCGATCAAGACCGGGAAGGGTGTAACGGGATAAGAATTTCGTGTCGGTCCGGCAGGGCGAGGGGCGAGGCTTTTGAAACCTGCCCCTGCTGTCCATCAGCCTGCCCCTGCTGTCCATCAGAATGACAGGGCGCCTGTATCGAGGGGCTTCCCGCAGAACCTGCCGGGTATGTTACCCCGCGCCCCCCGTCTCCGCCCGGTGCGCGTCCACCATCTCCGCCATGCTGTTGAATCGCATTCCCACCTCCGGCATCTCCCCCGGATGCATCGTCGCGCCGAAGCCTTCGCGGTCATGGCGCCGGAAGATATGACAATTCGCCAGCCCGTGCCGGTTTGCCGGTCCGTGATCGTGGAACATGCTTTCCGCCGTATGCAGGATATCGCCCTTGCCGATGCCCTGCCGCTCCAGCACCCGCAGCATATAGTCGAAATTCCGGTCATCGGGCTTGTACGATCCCGCATCCTCCGCCGTGCAGACCACATGGAAGGGCCGCCCCAGCTTCTCGTCGGAAGAGGCAAAACTCGCATTATCCACATTCGACAATACGACCAGCCTGTAATGCTCCCGCAGATAGGCCAGCGCCTCCCGACTGTCCGGGAAGGCGGGCCAGTCCTTCACCGACGCCCCGTAGGTGCGGCATTCCTCCCAGGTGACCGCGATCCCCCATTCCTCCGCCAGCCGCCGATACACCAGCGCCAGCACGTCCGAATACCGCTTTGCCGGGGTCTGCGCCTGCGTCGTGGATTCGTGAAAGGCATGAGCCTCCAGAATGTCGTCCCGCGACAACGCCCGCGACACCTGTGCCGTCAGCGGCTCCAGCCCCGCGACCATCCCGCTCTCCCAGTCGATCAGCGTGCCGTAGACATCGAAAGTCAGCGCCTTGTAATCCGTCAGTGTCATCATGTCCCCGCTTTCAAAGCCCCGCATAATGAGAGCGGCAGGCGACGATTTCCAGCCCCCTCTCTGCTTGTCGATAGGCGAGCCGGTATTCATCCCTGCCCGCCATGAAAGCCCGACCGGAAATCGCCCCCCGGAAATTATTTGTTCCCGCTTCGATCTTTTTCTATTGACCGCACGGTCTGAAGGGTTCATAAGAACAAAATGCGAACAGAACGAAGGCAGTCCTGTTCTCGATCCGCCGGAAGGGGGATCGCCGGTTCCCTGCCTGGTCCGGTCGATCCTCCTTCATGCACACCGCCACACCTTGCCCTGCGGTTC
>CAKZUT010000256.1 GCA_937922185.1 uncultured Neomegalonema sp. | reverse complement strand
ATCAGCTTGAAGGTTTGTTCTTCTTTTTCGCGCTTTTCTTCTTTTTGGCGGGTTTTTTGGTGCTCGCCTTCTTCTTGGTTGAGGACGAGGATTTTTTCTTGCTCGACGTCTCGACCTTTTTCTTACCGGAAGATTCGGATTTTTTCTTCGAGCTGGTCTTTTTCTTGCCCGAGGTCACCTTGTCCGTTCCGCTGTCGGAGGCTTTGACGGTTTTCTTCGACGTCGATTTTTTCTTCGCGGTGCTGGCGCCGCCACCGGGCTTCGCCCGGCAATGGGCGCTGACATCGGTGCCTTTCTTGGTCTTGTAGCCCTTGACCCAGTAGCACGCGCTTGCGCCGTCGCATTTGCCGCTCGACAGGCCCTTACAGGAGGACGCAGCACTCGCGGCACCGCCGCTGAGGGTGAATCCGGCCAGAGCCGCAAGGACAACCAGTCGTTTCAACATGTCTCAATCTCCAAAAACGACGCCCCACAGCCTTCTAGATGTCGCATTGCGCCGTCAGATACAAGTCTCCGGCAAACGCAGTTTACAGTATGGGGTCAACGGAGTAGCGTCTGCGCCGTATCGGAATTGCATGAACGGGAGAGCCTTCGATGCTGACAGGACGCACGATTCGCGCGCTAGCACTCGGCACCATCGCAACACTGGCCACGGCATTACCACAGGACGCACGCGCCGCTGACCCTGAAGTTACGCTGACGGTGCATCATTTCCTCAGCCCGAAAGCCACCAGTCAGGCCAAGATGATCGAACCCTGGGCCAGGCGGATCGAGAAGGAATCCGAGGGCCGCATCGCGTTTGAAATCTTCCCCTCCATGTCCATGGGCGGCAAACCCCCGGAACTGTACCGTCAGGTACGCGACGGGACGGCGGATATCGTCTGGACCGTCATCGGCTACACTCCCGGTGTCTTCCCGCGCACGGAGGCGTTTGAGCTGCCGACCGTCCATCTCGGCTCCGCCGTCGCCACCAACCTCGCGATCCATGACAATCTTGACCTGATCGCCGAGGATTTCGAGGATATCCATCCGCTGTTGATCCATACCCATGACGGCAACGCCCTGCATATGCGCGAACCGGTCGAGGACATCCGGTCTCTCGACACCTTCAAGGGCATGAAGCTGCGGACCCCCTCGCGAACCGGCGCATGGATGATCGAGGCACTCGGGGCCGAGCCGGTCGGAATGCCCGTCCCCGCCCTGCCGCAGGCGCTTTCCAAGGGCACGGTCGATGGCGCGCTGATCCCCTTCGAGATCTTCCCGCCCCTGAAGCTGGCCGAGCTGACCCAGACCTCCATCGAGGGCCGCAGCAAGGAACGCTTCGGCACCTCCGTCTTCCTGTTCGGCATGAACAAGGAACGCTATGAGGAACTGCCCGACGATCTGAAAGAAATCATCGACAGGAATTCCGGTCGCGATTTCGCCGAGGAGATCGGCGAGGTCTGGGCACTTGAGGAAACCACCGGCAAGCGCCAGCAATATGATAGCGGCGGCACGATCCTGCGCCTCAATCAGGAACTGTCCGACGAAACATTGATCCTCGGACAGTCCATCGTGGAACGCTGGATCGAGGAAGTATCCGATAAGGGTATCGACGGGGAAGCCATCATCGATGCGGCCCGCACGGCGGTGAGAAAGCATACGAAGTGACGCGACGGGCCTGCACGACGTGACCGGCCCCGTTTCCGCCCTTGCCCGATACTGGGCGATCCTGGGCGGCGTGATCCTGCTCACCATTGTCGCCGTGACGGTGGTGAATGTCGGGGCCTTCGCCCTGGACCGGCTCGCTCGGCTGGGGGGCGGCGAAGTCCCCGCCCTTCCCGGCTATGAGGACTATGTGCGCCTCGCGGTCGGGTCCGCGATCCCCATGCTGCTGCCATGGTGTCAGGCACAGCGCGGGCATCTCGCCGTCGATCTGTTTCTGTCCCGCGCTCCGGCCCGTTTCAGGCGCGGCATCGACCGTCTTTCTCTCGTACTCATGTCGGCACTGTCGATATTCCTCGCCTACTTCATGATCCTTGGCCTGCTGGAGACCCGCGACGACGGTGCCCTGAGCGCCGTGCTCGGGTGGCAGATCTGGCCGTTCTATGTCACGGGCATCCTGTCTCTGGCGCTGTGGGCGCTTGTGTGCCTCGCGCAGGCGATAACGGGCGACCCCGCATCGGAGCCGATTCCCCATGCCTGATCGCGAAACCGTCGGCCTGATCGGCCTCGGCGTGCTGTTCCTGCTGCTTGCCCTGCGTATCCCCGTGGGCCTCGCCATGGTCCTGACCGGCATCGGCGGCAATTACGCGCTGTCCCATGTCGCCAGCTTCCTGCGCTTCGAGCCATATCTGAAGCAATTCAAGACCCTGTTCTTCAACTCGGTCGCCAATTACGATCTGTCGGTCGTGCCCCTCTTCATCCTGATGGGCTATCTCGCTTCCGAAACGGGCATGTCCCGCGATCTTTTCACGGGAATGCGCGCGCTGGTGGGCCGGGTACGCGGCGGCGTGGCCATGGCCGCGATTACCACCTGTGCGGGGTTCGGCGCAGTCTGCGGGTCGTCACTCGCCACCGCCTCGACCATGGGCAAGGTCGCCCTGCCGGAATTGCGCCGCATGAATTATTCCGTGCGTCTGGCCACCGGAACGCTGGCGGCAGGTGGCACACTGGGCATCCTGATCCCGCCCTCGGTCGCCCTCATCATCTATGCGCTGATCGTGGAAGCCTCGATCATCGAGATGTTTCAGGCCGCCATGATCCCCGGCCTCATCGCTGTCGCCTTCTTTATCGCGGTCATCGCTCTGGTCGTGCGGGTCAGGCCGTCCCTCGCCCCCGCCCTCGACATCATGGCCCCGACCGAGCGGCAGGAGGCCCTGCGACGGCTCTGGCCTATTCTGGGCATCTTCCTCGGCATCATCCTCGGTCTTGGCTTCGGTTTCTTCACCCCCACCCCGGCGGCGGCCATCGGCGTCTTCGCCATTCTCGCCTATGGCCTGATGGTTCGGGACGGAACACGCGGCCTGACCCTACCCCGCCTCGGCACGGCGTTGCGCGAGACCGCCGTGACGGCAGGCATGATCGCCTTCATCCTGTTCGGAGCCGAGGTACTGAAAGGCTTCTTCGCGCGCGCGGGATTGCCCGCCGCCATGGCGGACTGGGCCGGGTCCAGCGGTTACGATCCCTTTGTCGTGCTGGTCGCGATGCTCGCGATCCTGATCGTGCTGGGCTGCTTCATGGAATCGCTGGCGATGATTCTAGTCGTCGTACCGTTCTTCTGGCCCGCTCTGGTCGAGATTAACGGGGGCGATTACGCGGTCGCCGAGACATCCGCCTTCGGCATGTCGAACGACGAGCTGAAGCTCTGGTTCGGCATTCTGGCGCTCATCGTAGTGGAACTGGGACTGATAACCCCGCCCGTGGGTCTGAACGTCTTCATCATCAGCGCACTGGCCAAGGACGTTCCTATCTCCGAGACGTTTCGCGGCGTCATGCCGTTCTTCGGAGTGGAGATACTGCGTATTTTCCTCATCATCGCCTCGCCGGGACTATGCCTCTGGCTACCGCGTCTGATGTCGGGGTGAGAGTGCGGCGATCCATGTCGCCGCACTCCGTAGTATCAGAACCGGACTTAGTTGGTACCGGTGGTCGTCGTGCTGGTCGAATCATCATCGTCATCGGCTGCGATGGCGATACCGACCACTGCCGCAAGGCCGACAGCACCGAGTGCGAGCGGCCCAAGTTTGTTAGCGAGACCGGTTGCCTGCACGGGAGCGTAGACGGGTCCGGCAGGCGGAAGCGCGACAGGAGCAGCAGCCGGGGGCGGGGGGGGAGGCGGGGGGGAGGCAACCGCGAGATCACCGGGCCAGTAAGGCTGGGTGTTCGTGATGACCAGCGGCTCACCGCAATCTTCGATCAGGGCGACGATCTCGCCGGAACCGGTTCCGGTATTGCCGTTGCCAAGGGTCTGGCACTCGAAGGTTTCGCCGAGCGTGCTGGGGTCGAGAACGCGAACGCCTTCAGGACGGGCGACACCGGCAGGAGCTGCACCGGCAGAAGGAGCGATACGCTTCAGCGCAACGCAGGGCCTTCCGTTCGGCCCGAGGCCGGTAGTCGGGTCACAGCTCGACAGACCCCCAAGAGCGGTCTGCGCGGCAGCAGGAGCAGGAACGGCCATGACAGCAAGCGACGCTGTCGTAGCTGCGATTACAATAGAACGAAACATGATACTTCCTTGTTGTTGTGGCGCAAGACCGCATGGTCCTCGCCTGATCTTAAACGACGATTTCACGCGGCGACATCCCTATCATACCGAAACGGGACAATTCGACGCAAGTTATTCCAGCACACTGTTTTATGTTCGCAGTACACCGCCTTGCGACGACGATCACAACGCAACAGCACATCTACGACCCACCATGCAAGTCCGATGTAGCGCAGAACATATGATTCATGCCAGCAGTAAGTCGCATCTGACTTCTGTTCCGGTCCAACATTTACTCCATTGCAACAGAAAATCCGAATCATACAGGCCCGTCTCACCATGAAAACATGCGTTGCCGTGATCGGTGGGGGGCCAGCCGGCCTTCTGCTGTCGCAGCTTCTTCATCTTGCCGGAATCGAATCGGTCGTTATCGAGAGACGTTCCAGAGAGCACGTGCTGGGCCGCATACGCGCGGGGGTTCTGGAGAACGGCACCCAGTCACTTTTGCGCCGCGCGAAGGTCGGGGAGCGGATGGATCGCGAGGGCCTGGTCCATGAGGGCGTGCTCATCGCGCATGGCGGCGCCAGCCACCGCATCGATCTGGGCGCGCTTGCGGGGCGCGATGTCATGGTTTACGGCCAGACCGAAGTGACGCGCGATCTCTACAACGCCCGCGACGCCTTGGGCGGCACGACCCTGCACAATGTCGAGGATGTCGCCCTGCACGGCCTGCTCACCGACACGCCCGCCGTGACCTTCCGCCATGACGGACAGGACCACCGGCTCGACTGCGACTTCATCGCCGGATGCGACGGCTTCCATGGCCCGAGCCGTCAGTCGATCCCCCCCGCCGACCGCCGGGAATTCGAGCGCGTGTATCCGTTCGGGTGGCTCGGCATCCTGTCGGAGACGGCCCCCGCAGACGCGGAACTGGTCTATGCGACCCATGAGGACGGATTCGCACTGTGTTCAATGCGCCACACCCGGCTCTCCCGATATTACATCCAGTGCAGTGCCGACGAGAATATTGCCGACTGGCCCGATGACCGATTCTGGACGGTCCTGCGACAGCGATTACCGGCGGAGCTGGCCGCACGTATCGAAACCGGCCCGTCCATCGAGAAAAGCATCGCGCCCCTGCGCTCCTATGTCTGCGAGACGATGCGCCACGGTCGCCTGTTCCTCGCGGGAGACGCCGCCCATATCGTGCCGCCGACCGGTGCCAAGGGCCTGAACCTCGCCGCCTCGGACATTCATTACCTGTCGGAGGCCCTCATCCGCTGGTACGGGAACGGCGATACGGGTGGCCTCGACACCTATGCCGCCCGCGCGCTCTCGCGCATCTGGAAGACCGAACGCTTCAGCTGGTGGATGACGTCCCTGCTCCATACCTTTCCCGACCGCTCCCCCTTCGAGCAGCGGATGCAGAGGGCGGAACTCGACTATCTGACCGGATCGACAGCCGCCATGACGGCGCT
>CAKZUT010000255.1 GCA_937922185.1 uncultured Neomegalonema sp. | reverse complement strand
GGCGAGATGAATGCCGGACAGCTCTGGGAGACGACGCTCGACCCGGAGGCGCGGACTTTCCTCCAGGTGACGGTCGATCATGTGGACGAGGCGGATAATATCTTCTCGAACCTCATGGGCGACCTGGTCGAGCCGCGCCGCGACTTCATCATGGCCAACGCGCATAACGTGGAGAATCTGGATATCTGACGGGTGCGACTTGCGACGGGATCACTCGTGAACTAAGTTAGTTTAGTTCACTGAAGGAAGTCCGGCCATGCTTACCGTCAATATCCATGAGGCGAAGACTCACCTGTCGCGGCTGATTGAGGCTGCGGCGAAGGGTGAGCCTTTCATCATCGCCAAGGCAGGCAAGCCAATGGTCCGGGTCGTCCCACTCGATGCGCCCGAAATGCCGCGCGGCAAGGACCGACTCGGGTTCATGCGGGGCGAGTTCACGGTTCCCGATGACATCAAGACACCATTCAAGGACGAGATCGAGGAGATGTTCTACGGTAATCCCGACAAGTTCGACCGACCAAAGGGCGAAGAGTGAGGTTATTGCTCGACACCCATGTCCTGATCTGGTCCGTCAGCGAACATGAACGCCTGTCGGCGCGAGTCAACGAGCTGCTTTCGGATGATCGCAATACTCCTGTCTTCAGTGTCGTCGCGCTATGGGAAATTGCGATCAAATTTGCCCTTGGAAAACCGGATTTCGATATTGATCCAAAGGTTATGCGTCCGGCTTTGCTCGCCCATGGATATGAAGAACTGACCGTTACCGGGCCGCATGTCGTGGCCGTCGCCAACCTTCCGTCGATCCATCGTGATCCGTTCGACAGACTGCTGATCGCACAATCGCAGGTCGAGGGGATCGCGTTGCTGACTGCCGACCGAACAATTGCCGAATATCCAGGGCCGATAGAGTTCAGTATCTGAAGATAGACTTTTTGCTCTCAGCCTCGCTCAAACCTCGCCACCACCTCCCGAAACGCCTCGCCCCGTGCCTCGAAGCTGGTGAACTGGTCGAAGCTGGCGCAGGCGGGGGCGAGGAGGATGGTGTCGCCGGGGGCGGCGTCGGCTTTGGCGGCGGCGATGGCGTTTTCCAGGGTGTCGCAGAGGGTGTGGGGGGCGTCGCCGAGTTGGGTGGCAAAAGCCTGTTGGGCCTCGCCGATGAGATAGCTTTTCTGAACGCGGTCGAGCAGGGGAAGAAGCGAGGCGATGCCGCCCTCTTTCGGCTGGCCACCGACGATCCAGCGGATGTTGTCATAGGAGAGCAGGGCCTTGGAGGCGGCATCCGCATTGGTGGCCTTGGAATCGTTCACATAGGTCACGCCGTCGATTTCGGCGATGCGTTCCAGCCGATGGGGAAGGCCCGCGAAGCTGACCAGACCGGCTTCGATCTGCTTTGGGCCGAGGCCCATCATACGACAGGCGGCCCAGGCGGCGCAGGCATTCTGGCCGTTATGCGCCCCGCGCAGGGCGGGGGCTGCGCGCAGGTCGCAGGAGGCCGTCTGCTTGCCGTTCTGGCGCTCGGTCAGGAAGGATTTCTTCATCGAGACGGTCCAGCCCTCACGGCCCCCGACCCGGATGATCTTCTCGGCCACCCCTTCCAGCCGATTGGCGAGGTAGCGGCCTTCCGGCTCACCGACACCGACCACCGCGCGCTCGGGCGCTCCGGCGTCGAACAGGCGAGACTTGGCGGCGAAATAGCCGCCCCGCCCTGCATGGCGGTCGAGATGATCATCCGAGAGATTGAGGAACACGGCGATATCGGGCGCGAGGCTGCGGGCCAGATCGGTCTGGTAGGAGGAAAGTTCGAGGACAATGGTATCCTGCGAGGTCGGGTAGTCGAGATCGAGGACGCCGACACCGATATTGCCGCCAAGCTGCGCGTTGCGGCCTGCACCGTTCAGGATGTGGTGAATCAGGGCGCTGGTGGTGGATTTACCGTTCGAGCCGGTAACGCAGATGATGGTGGGATCGCCGTCGCCGACATCGTCCAGCCCCGGCTCCCACGCGGCCATTTCGCGGAAGAAAAGGCCGATATCGTTATCCACGGGGATGCCTGCGGCCATGGCCCGCTCGATGGCCGGATGAGGGGCGGGGTAGAGATGGGGGATACCGGGGGAGACGATGAGGGCGGTGATGCCCTCCCATTCGCGCTCACGGGTCAAGTCGCGCACGGAAAAGCCCGCATGAACACCCGCCTTGCGGCCCTCGGGGGAATCGTCCCAGCACACCGGCTCGGCCCCGCCCGCCTGCAACGCCCCCGCCGCCGCGAGACCGGAGCGGCCCATGCCCAGCACGCCCACGCGCTGGTCCTGATAGGTGCGGACGACGATCATCGCAGCTTCAGGGTCGAGAGGCCGATCAGGGCGAGGATGACGGCGATGATCCAGAAGCGGATCACGATGGTCGGTTCGTGCCAGCCCTTTTGCTCGAAATGATGGTGGATGGGGGCCATGCGGAAGACACGCTTGCCGGTCCATTTGAAGCTGGCGACCTGAATGATGACGCTGAGGGTCTCGACCACGAACAGGCCGCCGATGATGGCCAGCACAATCTCGTGCTTTGTCGCTACGGCAATGGCCCCGAGTGCCCCCCCCAGCGCCAGCGATCCGGTATCGCCCATGAAAACCATGGCGGGCGGGGCATTGAACCAGAGGAAGCCCAGCCCCGCACCGGTCAGCGCCCCGACGAAAACGGCGATCTCTCCCGTACCCGGCAGGTATTGCAGATGCAGGTATTCCGCCGCGTTGAAGTTGCCGGTGCAATAGGCGATGATCGCGAAGGACAGCCCGGCGATCATCACCGGCACAATGGCCAGCCCGTCGAGACCGTCGGTCAGGTTCACGCTGTTGGCCGCCCCGACGATGACGATGATCGCGAAGGGGAAGAACAGCACCCCCAGATCGACCATGAAATCCTTCGAGAAGGGGAACAGAAGCTGCGATTGCAGGGGATCGGGCGTCATCAGATTCGCCCATATCCCGGCGATCAGCGCAATGGCGAACCCCGCCAGCAGCCGCAGTTTGCCCGAAGCGCCCTTGGTATTGCGCTTGGAAACCTTGAGGAAATCATCCCAGAAGCCGATTGCCCCGAACCCCAGCATTGTGAACAGCACCATCAGGACGAACCCGGTATCAAGCCGCGCCCAGAGCAGCGTCGAAATCGCTATGGCACCGAGGATAAGCGCCCCGCCCATTGTCGGAGTTCCGGCCTTTTCCACGATATGCCGCGCGGGGCCGTCATCACGGATCGGCTGTCCCTTGCCCTGCTTCTCGCGCATCCAGTTGATCATGCCACGCCCGAAAATGATGAACAGCAGCAATGAGGTCAGCAAGGCTCCGCCGGTGCGAAAACTGATATAGCGGAAGACGTTGAAGCCACCGACGACATCCGAGAGGGAGTTGAGATAGTAGAGCATGAGGCAGGTCTTCCGGCGGGTTCTAACGTTTCTTGCGGCCCTGACCGAGGGCATCGAGGGCGGTCACGATCACGGCCATCGCGCTGCCGAGAGAGCCTTTGACCATCACCACGTCTCCCGCGCGCATCTCGTCGCGAACCAGGGGCGCAAGGGCCGTGGAATCGACAGCCCAGGCACCGCGTCTGGCTTTGGGTAAGGCGTCATACAACGTTCTGGAAAGGGGTCCACAGGCAAATACCGCGTCGATGTTTTCCATATGCGGCGTGGCCGCGATGTCGCCATGCATCCGTTCGGCCTCAGCACCGAGTTCGAGCATATCACCGATTACGGCGATGCGGCGTCCCGGTCTGCCGGTAGCCGTGAGGGCCGGTCGGGCCAGTGACAGGGTTTCGAGCGCGGCGACGACCGAGGCGGGGTTGGCGTTGTAGCTTTCGTCGATCAGCTCGAAGGCACTGCCCGGATCGATGGGGTCGAGACGAATGCGGCGGCGTGCGCCGCGTCCGTCACCGGGTTTCCACTGGCCGAGCGCCAGCGCGCAACGGGCAAGATCGGCTCCGGCCAGCTTTGCAGCGCCCAGCACCGCCAGCGCGTTGATTGCCTGATGCCGCCCGACCGAGTTGAGCCTGAACAAGACCCGCTCGCCGAGGATATCGGCCTCGACACTGGCGGATTCGGATTGCTGCGAGAGTTTGAGCAGACGGATGGAAGCATTTTCGTTTTCGCCGAAGGTCACCACAGAAAGGCCGAGCGCCTGCGCTTTCGTGGCCAGCAGATCGAACCAGCGATTGTCGCGATTAAGGATGACGTGCCCCCCCGTCACGACCCCCTCCATGATCTCGGCCTTGGCCGCCGCGATATCGGCTTCGGAGTCGAAATTGCCCAGATGGACGGGCAGGACATTGGTGATGATCGCGATATGGGGGCGGACCATGCGGGTCAGCGGTGCGATCTCGCCGGAATGGTTCATGCCGATCTCGAAGATGCCGAAACCCGTCTCCTGCGGCATCCGCGCGAGGGTCAGCGGGACACCCCAGTGATTGTTGTAGGATTTCACCGAAGAATGGGTCGGGCGCTGCGGTGCGAGGATCGCCGCGAGCGCATCCTTCACGCTGGTCTTGCCCGCCGAGCCGGTGACGGCGATGACCGTCACGCCCTTCGCACGGGCGCGGGCGGCGATACCCAGGCTTTCGAGCGCGAACAGCGGATCGCCGACATGCAGCAGGGGCGGGGCCTCGCCGGAGTCATGGGGGATGCGCGAGACGAGGGCGGCCCCTGCCCCGGCCTTCAGGGCGGCCCCCACGAAATCATGACCGTCACGGACATCCTTCAGCGCAACGAACAGATCGCCCTCGCGCAGGGTGCGCGTGTCGATGGAGACGCCGCCCACGCCGGTCCACTCGCCCGTGGCCCTGCCTCCGGTCGCCGCGACCAGCGTATCGCGATCCCAGAGCGCGGTCATCCGTCACCCGCCAGCAGGCGCGCGATATCGCCCTCATCGCCGTCAAGGGCGGCGACGGCGATCCGCGCGTGTTCGGCATCATCGAAAGGGATGACATCGCCCGCGATGACCTGTCCGGTCTCATGGCCCTTGCCGGCGATCAGCAGGGCATCGCCCTCTTCCAGCCCATCCACGCCGCGCAGAATGGCTTCGGCGCGATCCGGCACCTCCACGGCCTCCGGCGAGGCGGCAAGAATGGCGGCGCGGATGGAGGCGGGGTCTTCGGAGCGGGGGTTGTCATCAGTGACGATCACGATATCGGCCCCCTCCGCCGCCGCCTGACCCATCAGCGGACGCTTGCCCGTATCGCGATCACCGCCCGCACCGAAAACGACATGCAGACGCCCCGGCACATGGGGGCGCAGGCCGGAGAGTGCCGCAGTGAGAGCATCGGGCTTATGCGCGTAATCCACGAAGACCGGCGCGCCGGAATGGCGCCGGGCGACCAGTTCCATCCGCCCGCGCACACCGTCGAGGGTCGGCAGGGTCGCGAGGACCGCGCCCTCCTCCGCACCGCAGCCCAGAGCAAGGCCCGCCGCCGTCAGGACGTTGCGGGCCTGAAAGGCACCGATAAGGGGCAGGTCGAGGGTATGGCTGCGTCCGCCGAAAGATATCTCCACGCGCTGACCGGCTTCGGTGAAGACGGTATCGAGAATGCGAAAGCCGTCCGTCGCCGCTTCACCAACCGGGATCAGGCGTAGACCCCGCGCTTTTGCGATCCGCGCGATGAGGGGAAAGAGCGCGTCGTCAGCATTCGCGACCGCTGCGCCCCCCTCCTCCAGCAGATCGGTGAAAAGCCGTAGCTTGGCAGCCGCGTAATGGGCGGTGGTGGGGTGATAGTCCATATGGTCGCGGGCGAGGTTGGTCATGGCGGCGGCACGCACGCGCACACCGTCGAGACGGTACTGGTCCAGACCGTGAGACGAGGCCTCCATGGCCAGCGCGTCCACGCCCCCATCCACGAGCCTTTCGAGGGTACGGTGCAGGCCCACGGGGTCCGGGGTGGTGAGGCCGCCGGGGATGCTGACGCTGCGCGAGGCGACGCCCATCGTGCCGAGGGAGGCGGCATCCATGCCGAGCCGTTCCCATATCTGGCGCAGGAAATCCGCCACGGAAGTCTTGCCGCTCGTGCCCGTAATCGCCGCGATGGTTCCGGGCTGGCGCGGGTGCAGACGGGCGGCCAGATCCGAGAGGACGCGGCGCGGTTCCTCCACGACGATCATCGGCGTGTCGGAGACACCGCTCATCGTCTCAAGGGCGGTGACCGCGCCTTCGCGGGTCGTCACCACGGCCAGCGCACGCTGACGCACGGCGTATCGGATGAACTGCGCCCCGTCGAGGGTCGCGCCCTTGATCGCGACGAAGACCGTGCCGGGTTCGACCGCGCGGCTATCCGCCGTCACCCCCGTCACCGCCACTCCCGCATCGGGGCGCGGCCCGAGAATGAACCCGGTATCCAGCAGGCCCAGCCCGCCGACGGTATGCGCCGCATCTCTCACTCGGTCGTCTCCAGAGGCGGCAGGGAAATCGGCAATTCGCCGCCCTCCGTCACCTCGTCCACAAACTGTCCGGTAGGGCGGAAACGGTCGGTGGGGGCAAGGCCCAGCAGGGGGGCGATCCGCTCGATGGCGCGCCCGGCCGCCGGAGCCGCCGTGCGACCGGCCAGAGGCAGTTTCCCGCTGCCGTCGAGCAGCTTGGGGTCATCGAGCGACAGGAGCAGCAGATACTGCGGTTCGGTCGTGGGCCACAGGGCGATGAAAGTGTTGAACCGTTTGTCAAAATCGTATCCGCCCGGCTTGATCTTATAGGCCGTGCCGGTCTTGCCGCCGATCTCGTAGCCCGCGATATTGGCGCTGCGCCCGGAACTGTGCTTGCCCACGACGCGCATGAGCGCCCGCAGCTTGCCGGATGTCTCGCGGCTGATGACCCGCTCGCAGGGAGGCGTGCGCTCGCGTTTGAGCAGGGTCGGCGTGACCTTGCAGCCATGGTTGGCCAGAGAGGCGATAGCGGTGGCGATATGCAGCGGCGTGACGGCCAGCCCGTGCCCGTAGGAGACCGTCGCGGCGTTCGAGCTGCGCCATTTGAAAGGCAATTGCCCCGCACTGCGCTCGGGGGCGGGCAGTTCGGCCAGCGGGACTCTGGAGGCCATATCCAGATTTTCGAGGAACGCCTTGTGGCGCTCGACACCGAGGCGATCCGCAATCCGCACGGCCCCGATATTCGAGGAATAGCGGATGACCTCCTCCAGCGACATCATGCGGCTCTTGCCCAGAAAGTCGCTGATCTTGAACCCGCCCCGGAAGATCGGGTTTCGGGCATCAAGCATCGTGTCGAGATCGGCGACGCCCGCATCCAGCGCGGCAGCCGCCGTGACCAGCTTGAAGACGGACCCGAGTTCGTAAATGCCCTGCGAAACCCGGTTGAACAGGGGCGAGAGCGCAGGGTCGGTGCCCGGTTCGGGCAGGGGGGGCCGTTCGTTGGGGTCAAAATCGGGCAGGGAGACCATGGCAAGCAATTCGCCGGTCCTGACATCCATCACCAGCCCCGCCGCGCCGAGGGCCGCGAATTCGGCGACGGCCTCGGACATGGTGAGATGCAATGCGTTCTGCACCCGCATATCAAGGGAAAGGGCGACCGGGGTATCGCCTACCCGACGGTCGGTGAGACGCGATTGCATCCCTTTCTCGATGCCGGAGATCCCCTTGTTATCGACATCGACCCCGCCGAGTACATGGGCGGCCACGCGCCCCGCCGGGAAGACCCGATCACTGCGCGGGATCGCCTCCATGCCAATGATGCCCAGATCACGGGCCTGCTTCCACTGGCGCGGCGACGCCCGACGCTCGACATAGGTGAAGGCGCGTTTGCCGGAATTCACGAGATAGCGCAGGTTGTTGCGGTCCAGATCGGGAAAGATTTCCTGAAGGGCCGTCAGATCATCGGGCGACAGTCCCCCCGCCTTGGCCGTCATGCGCGGACGCAGGGCGACCTCCCATGTCGGCAGGGTGCTGGCCATGATCCGCCCCTGGCGATCCGTTATCTGCGCCCGGTCGGGGATGGTCGAGGCGGGGGCCGTGCGCCGCGCATCCTCCTGCGGCACGAGGGCCAGAGCACCCATGCGCCAGCCAAGCAGCGCGAAGGCGAGGCCGAACAGGGCCGCAAGGAACAGGCCGCGCCCCCGCGTGGTATCGCGTCTGACACTCCGCTCCAGTTCGGGATTGTCCAGCGGCGGCTGGTCGGGAAAGGGGATATCCCGGAAAAAACCTTTCATTACCGGCCCTCCTGCGCCTCAGACCCCGCCCCCCTGGGGGGCAGTTCCGACAGGCGCGCAAAGCTGTCAGGTACCCGTTCCTGCAACTGAAGAACGTCGGAATGAAGACCGATGAGATAATAGAGATGCTCGGCGGAATTGAGATAGGACCATTCGGTATCAAGGGCGGCGATCTCACGTTTGATGGCCCCCTGACGGGCCTCCAGACGGTCAAGCGCGCGGGTCAGT
The DNA here is from genome assembly GCA_937922185.1 of uncultured Neomegalonema sp. Taxonomy (GTDB): domain Bacteria; phylum Pseudomonadota; class Alphaproteobacteria; order Rhodobacterales; family Rhodobacteraceae; genus JAHDDY01. The sequence goes on along the minus strand of CAKZUT010000255.1, from coordinate 31,431 downwards.
TCGCGGGTCTCGATCTTGGCCTCGTAGAGGGCCACGGCGCTGTAGACCAGACCACCGATCCCCAGTGCCACGATAATGCGCCATACCGTCATCATCGCACCAGCCCCTCCAGAGCCAGCCCCGGCAGGCCCAGTCCACGCGCCTCGAACGGCAGGGCGGGGGCATTCGTGCGCCTTCCCGCGCGCAGCCGGGCGGAGCGGGCGCGGGGATTGGCACTTCGTTCGGCCTCGCCCGCCTCGACGGGTTTGCGGGTCAGGGTCTCGAAGCTGGGTTCCGGCCCGGCCTGCGGCCCCGGAGCATGGCGGGACACCCCGGCCCCGCCGCTTTCGGAACGCGATTTCAGGAAGCGCTTGACGATGCGGTCCTCCAGCGAATGGAACGTGACCACCACCAGCCGTCCGCCGGGGGCCAGCGCCCGCTCCGCCGCCGCAAGGCCACGGGCCAGCTCTCCCAGCTCGTCATTCACAGCGATACGCAGGGCCTGAAAGGTGCGGGTAGCGGGATGAACCTGCCCCGGCTTTTTCGCCGGAGAGGCGGCTTCCACGATTCGGGAGAGTTCGGCAGTGGTGCGGACAGGCGATTTCTCGCGCGCGGCCACGATCGCCCGCGCCAGTGCGCGCGCGCGCCGCTCCTCGCCATACTGGAACAGGATATCGCCCAGAACCCCCTCCTCCGCCGTGTTCACGAGGTCCGCCGCAGATGGACCGTCCTGTCCCATCCGCATATCAAGCGCCCCGTCGCGGAGAAAGGAGAAACCGCGTCCGGCCCGATCCAATTGCATCGAGGACACGCCGATATCGAGCACGATACCGTTCACCGCCTCGTCGGGTCCGGGGGCTGTGTCCAATGCGCCGAATACGCCCTCCACCAACCGCAGTCGTGCGCCATACAAGCCCGCCCATGGTCGGGCTTCGGCCAGCGCATCGGGGTCACGGTCCACCCCGATGACCCGGCAATCCGCCGCCGCGAGGATCGCGCGGGAATACCCCCCCGCTCCGAAGGTGCCGTCGATGAACAGATCGCCCCCGACAGGGGCCAGTGCCGCGATCACCTCGGCGCAGAGAACCGGAAGGTGGTTGCGTTCCGCCGCCGCGAGCGCCTCCTCCGGCGTCACGCTTCCTGTCCGTTCTGACCGAGGGAACTCAGACTCGGCAGCATCGCGGCGCTCTTGCGGGCAAGGGCAGCGGCTTCGATCATGTAGGCTTTGAGGGCCTCCGGCTCCCATATCTGGAAGGTATGGCCCAGACCCACGAAGACCGCCATGTCATCAATACCGGTAAATTCTCTCAGTTCCTCGGGCAGGATCATACGACCGTCGCCGTCGATGGAAACACGATCCACAGTGCCGAGCATCATCATGGCGAGAGCCTTGCGGTCCGCCGATTCCGGGGGGAGCGTGTCGAGCTGGGCAAGCCGCGCCCTTATCTGGGACATGGGCGCCGCCTCGATGGCAGTTTCGCCGGTGACGGGCTGCGTCAGGGCGATACCATCCGACAGCGCCTCGCCCAGAGCCGAGCGAAAGGCGGCGGGGACCGAAACACGGCCCTTTTTGTCCACCTTGTGGGTGCTTCTCGAAAGAAACAACGCCATTCCGCCCGCCTGTTATATGCGACCCGGCTCGTTTATCGACATGAAAGACCGTGGAGCGTCGCCCTTGACAGCATCGTGCCTGATCAGCGACTTTGCGTATTGAACAGGGTGACGAGAAAAGCGGGATGCGCGTCGCACACCCCGCCACTGCCTCAATCGCCAGTTCTGTTCTTCTATCTGCTCTTGGCCCTCGGTCTCTTTAACGGACACTTGGGTCTTCTTGATATTATTTGGAGAGTCCATGTGGACAGGGAGATCGCTCTGTAGAAACCTGCCTCATATTAGCTTTGTTATTTGTCGCTACCGAGCCCCACTGCACTCTCCATGTCCATGGGGATACGTGGAGAAATATGGATCGTCAACGGGATTTTATGGATTCAACGAGCAGGCGACTCAAACATAATGGCAACATTTATTGCCCGCCCAGCCTAATTCTACTATATATAGGTTAACTATCGCCAGATTCGTGCCCATATTGTGACGCCCATGGGATTCCAGTTTTTTTCCACGAGACCCCGTATTGTCCCGTGCGATCCCGTCATGGGCCGGAAATCAGCCGAATCAGACCCGACTCACGGCAAGTAATCGACGATCAGGTCCAGTGCCGGGCAAGTCGGGCGACCACCGGTGCGCCCATGATGACGATGATGATGCGAACGAGGTGATGCGTCACCACGAAGGCCAGATCGGCCCCCGCGACGATGCTCAACACCGCCATTTCCGCCTGTCCGCCCGGTGCAAAGGCGAGGAACGCCTCGATTTGCGGGGCGAATCCGGCCAGCGCGACCCCTTCCGCGAAGACAAGGGCCAATGCGCCCAGGATCAGACAGAAGGCCCCCCCGGCCAGCACGTCACGGCGCAGTTCAGGCAGGGTGACGCCCGCGTATTTCTCGCCGATGCCGATGCCGATCAGGAATTGCGCCGCCAGAATGGCCTCCGCCGGGGGGCGATTCTCGATGAAACCCGCGAGGGACAGCCCCGCCGAGAGGATCAGCGGCCCGAGGATCGACGCCCCGAACAGGCCCAGCCGCTCACCGATCTTCCAGCCCGCCAGACCGGCGACGACCATCAGCACAAGTTCTGCAAGTGGCAGGTCCGCCGCCGGTTCGCCGACCGGATTGGTCAGGGCCACGCCCCAGACTGTCGTGAGCAGAAAGGGTGCGAGGCTGACGATGACCAGAACGCGGGTCGCATGGATCAGCGACAATGCGCGCACGTCTCCCCCGGCCTCCTCGCCGAAGATCAGCATATCCTGCAACCCGCCGGGCATGGCCGCGTAATAGGCGGTCGCATGGTCAAATCCGCAGACACGGCGAAAGAAGGGATAACCGGCAAGGCCGATCAACAGCACGAATACCGGAATAAGCGCGACCGAATAGGCCATCTCCGGCAGGCGGCCTACGAGGTCCGGCGTGATCGAGGTGCCGACCGCCACCCCAAGCACCGTGCGGAAGGCCACACCCACCTGCCCGGTGCCGGACAAAGGCACCCGCACCAGAGCGCCGAAGAGGCAGGCGAAAAGCGGGCCGAGCAGAAAAGGCAGCGGCCAGCCCATCGCGACGAACAGACCCGCCCCCGCCGCGCCGAGAAGCAAGGTCTTGACGAGGGGCACGGGGCGGCGAACAGTCATGGAAATGCGGACGGCGTAGCCCTCACGCCCGCGCCGCAGCCTGCAACCAGTTCATGTAGAGGCGTTCGGCGAGGCGGCTCATTTCGGGCAGGGCCTCGGCTGTCTTCGTACGCAGGGTCTCGACCCCCGTTTCGCCCATCGCGTCGAGCAGGGCATCGCGGTATTCGGGGATCGTCGCCCAGGTATCGACCGTGTTGTCCTCGACCTCGATATGGAACTGGCAGGAGAACGCGCGGGTGCCCCAGCTCATCGCCTGCACCGGGCAATCGGGTGACGTGGCGTGAACGCGGAACCCCTCTGGCAGGGTCTTGATCTCGGCGCTGTGCCACTGGAGCGTGTCGAACTTTTCGGGGAAATCATCGAGAAAGATCGATTGCGCGCCGATCTCGGTCATTTGGACGGGCAGGACGCCGATCTCGGGAGTATCCGACGGGCCGACGGTGCCGCCCAGCGCCTCGGCCAGCAACTGATGCCCGAGGCACAGACCGAGGAAAGGCATCCCACGATCGGCCACCGCATCGCGGATCAGGTCTTTCTCGGCCCTGAGCCACGGATGGGCGTCCTCCTGCCACACATCCATCGGGCCGCCCATGACCCACAGGGCATCGAAGCCGTCGAGCGCAGGCGCGGTTTCGCCCTCATCCAGTTCGACAGCCTGCCATGTATGGCCGTCCTCCTCCAGAAAGCTGCGGAAGATGCCGGGATGTTCGCATCGGGCGTGCTGTAGAACGAGAATTTTCATGGGTGGGGCCTTTTGAAATCAGCGCAGCATCCGGGGAAGCGCAAATCGGCTAGGTTTTCTTGAGTGTTTCATTGAGAGCGGCGAGAATATCCCGCCGCTTGCCGTCATTCGCACTGTCCTCCATGGCGCTGCCGAGGGCCAGCATGAAGGCGGCATAATCGTTGTACCAGTCGGTCCTGAGCGCCTGCGGCTCGATACGCGGAGCAGCGCGGCCCTTGGAAACGGGGGTTCCGGCGGTCAGATCGAAACTCTCGTCGAATTGCGGGATCAGGATTTTCCCGACATCCATGCCCTTCTCGCCCAGAAGGCGGCGCAGTTCGGCACGGGCATCGTCGTCACCGTGGTTCAGGAAAAGCCCCCCGGCCACGGGCGCGCGCTCCATGATCCAGTCGATCAGTTCCCCCTGATCGGCATGGGCGGAATAATTGCCGATGCCCCGGATTTCCGCCTCGATCCTGAATTCCTTGCCATGGATACGGACGTCTTTCTTACCGGAGCGGATGATCGACCCCAATGTCCCCGGAGCCTGATATCCGACGAAAAGAACCGTGCATTCGGGACGCCAGATATTGTTCTTGAGGTGATGGAGGATACGGCCCGCATCGGCCATGCCGCTGGCAGAGATGATGATCGCACCGCTTCGGATACGGTTGATCGCCTTGCTGTCCTCGACGCTCTGGGTGATGCGAAAGCTCTTGTCCCGGAACAGCCTGTCCGTCGGCATCGCCACATCTTCGAGATGATCGGCATGATCGACGAAGACCTGCGTGACCTTGCTGGCCAGCGGGCTGTCGAGAAATACCGTGGCCTTCGGGATCGAGCCATCGGCCAGCAACGCGCCGATATCGTGCAGCAATTCCTGACTGCGCTCGACCGCGAAGCTGGGGATGACGATATTGCCGCCCCGCTCCAGTCCGGCGACCAGCTCCCTGCGAAGGGCCTCGCGGCGACCCTCCAGCGTGTAATCGGCACGGGTGCGGTCGCCGTAGGTGCTTTCGGAAATGATGTAGTCGAAACCCTGCTCGCCGCCCGGCTCGGGGTGGAATACCTTTTCATCCGGCCCGAGATCGCCCGAAAACAGGAGGCGCATCGTGTTGCCGCTGCCTTCCTCCCGGAACTTCACCTCGATAGAGGCGGAGCCGAGGATGTGGCCCGCATTCCAGTAACGGACGTGAAAGCCGGGTGCCGGTTCGATCCATGCGCCGTACTCGACGGGCTTCATGCGTTTCAGCGCGGCTCTGGCATCGTCCTGCGAATAGAGCGGCTCGATAGGCTTCTTGCCCCGGCGCTCGCGCCAGCGGTTCGTGCGTTCGGTATCGGATTCCTGAATGCGGGCGGAATCGAGCAGCATGAATTCGAGAAGATCAATGGTCGCCCGCGTGGCGTATATCGGCCTGTCAAAGCCCTGTGCCATCAGCTTGGGCACCAGACCCGTGTGATCCGTATGGGCATGGGTCAGCAACAGGAAATCCGCCGCCTGCGGGTCGAAGGGAAACGGCTGCCGGTTGAGGTCACGCACCGTCTTGTTACCCTGAAACAACCCGCAATCGACGAGACAGGTGACTGTGCCGGTATCGAGCATCGAGCACGAACCGGTCACGGTCCCCGCTGCACCATAGAAAGACAATGTTGTCATCAAATCCGCCTCGCTCGCTTGCTTCAGACCCCATAGACGCGAAGCGGAGAGGCAAAAGCAAGGTCATCCGATCAGATCGGGTTTACGTCGAAATCATCGGTCGAAAGGTCCATATCAGAGACATGTATTGTAACATTCAATCGGTTTCTCTGGAGAATCACCCTGAAATCAGGTATCGGAAAGATGCTGAGTTACCAACAATCGCTGTCTGTTACCTTCTTCGAGGGTCAGTTGCACGATTTTGCTCTGACTGCGCCAAAGCTGCCGCACCCTCGCGGGCAGTGTACTTGAAGGAGTGTATCACGATGGCCAAAGGCACCGTGAAATGGTTCAACCCGACCAAGGGTTTCGGCTTCATCCAGCCTGAAGGTGGATCGCGCGACGTATTCGTACACATCTCTGCTGTCGAGCGCGCCGGTCTGCGCGGTCTTGATGAGGGCCAGAAGGTCGAATTCGAGATCGAAGCGGGCCGTGATGGCCGCGAGTCGGCATCGGACCTCGTTCTGGTTGACTGAACAGTCACTGAATACAACGACCGAAAGGCCCCGCCCCGGCGGGGCTTTTTTTGTCTGCGACCTGAAAATCGCCACATGGCCCCGCTTTTGCTTGATGTCAGCGCAATGATCTGCGCCGTGACCGATCCGGCGCGCTGACACGAGGGCCGATCCGATGACGAAACCTCTCTCCGCTCTGACCTTTGCCCTTGCTCTTGCGATGGCAGGCACCCTGACAGCCACCGCGCAGGACGACGACGCCTTCTCGCGCGGCGTCGCGGCCTACGAGAAGGGCGAGTATACGGTCGCCGCCGAACTCTGGACCCCTCTCGCGGAAGATGGCGCCCCGGAAGCCCAGCGCAATCTCGCACAGCTCTACCGGCTGGGACTGGGGGTCGAACGCGACAACGCACGGGCCTACGAACTCTACACCGCCGCCGCCGAGCAGAATTCGGTGGAAGCGCAGGTCAATGCCGCCTTCCTGCTGCTGACCGGTGAAGGCGTGAGCAAAGACCCCAAACAGGCCGCCCTCTGGTTCGCCAAGGCCGCCGATCAGGGGGATGCCCTCGCCCAGTTCAACCTCGGCCTGATGTATGAAAAGGGTGTCGGCGTCCCGCAGGACCGGGATACCGCCCGCGAACTCTATCAGCTTTCCGCCAATCAGGGCCAGAAACGTGCCCTTGCCCGCCTCGATGCCATTGAGGACGATCTGCCCCCCGACGGCGGCGGCAATGCCCGGCGCGAGCGCGAGGAGGCCAAGGCCCGGAACGAGGAGCGCAAGGCCACGGACGACCGCGAGCGCAAGCGGCAGCAAGAGGACGTCAAGCGTGTGACAGAACGCGCGCAGGCCGAAAAGGACGCGGAAGAGGAAACGAAGATCGAGAAGAGGCGCGCCGAGGCGAAGACAGGACCGATCCTGATCATCGAGAAGGTGGGGGGCAAGACCGACGATACGGACGAGACCGCCGAAACGGCCCGCAATGCCGAACAGGCGGCCCTCGCGGAAACGCGACAGGCTCCGAACGGCACACCGCCCGTGCGCCGCAAGCCCGCGAACCGGGGAACCGCCGCCGCCACCGACGGCGGCACCGCCCCAGGCGCAGCACTTCGCACCACCGCCTCCGACCGGTCGCGATCGGTTCGCATCCGTCAGGTCAAGGATGCGGAAACCGCCTACAGACGCGGTGATTTCCGCACCAGTGCGCGCTTGCTGATGCCCCTTGCCCAGAGCGGAATGCCCGCCGCACAGTTCTGGCTGGGCCGCATGTTCAACCGGGGTGAAGGCGTTCAGCTCGACCGCTACGAAGCCTACAGCCTGTGGCGCAGCGCAGCCGCGAGCGGCAGTGAACAGGCCGCGACCGCCCTTGCCAACCTCTCCAACCGTCTCGGTCAGGAGGAACTGAATCGCGCGGAAAGCTATCACCAGCGCAAGCTGCAACTGTTGGCACAGCAACAGGCGCAGTGATCGTCCGGGGAGATTCCATCCGGTTGCGGATCACGTTTGAGGGTTCACTTACGCACCCCTGATACGGATATCGCGACCGGATCTTCGCGAACGAAATCACTGCCGCACTGGAAGATACAGGTTTGGCGCGGCAATTAGCATCGAAGATCTGTGAATACTTTCTAATCACAGAATATTCTTGCGCCACGCAAAGTCCGGGGTGCCATTCTCGCCGGAAACGTGTCATGAGAGCCGCGAAATTCCTTAACGCGGAGTGAATGGCAATGAGCGACGATACCCCCCTCGGCTTCGAGACCCGCATGATCCACGCGGGCGCGGCACCCGATCCGGCCACCGGCGCGCGCCAGACGCCGATCTACCAGACGACCAGCTTTGTGTTCCAGGATGCCGCCCATGCGGCCCGGTTATTCAGCCTTCAGGAAGTCGGGTACATCTATTCGCGCCTGACCAATCCCACGGTCGGGGCGCTTCAGGAGCGTGTCGCTTCGCTGGAGGGCGGTGTCGGAGCCGTCGCGGCGGCATCGGGCCATGCCGCACAGCTTCTCGCGCTGTTCCCGCTGATGGGACCGGGACGCAATATCGTCGCCGCCGACAAGCTGTACGGCGGCACGGTCAATCAGTTCGGGCAGGCGATCAAGCGGTTCGGATGGTCGGTGAAGTTCGTCGATTTCGACGATACCGATGCCCTGCACGCGGCGATTGACGGGGACACGCGGGCAATCTGGTGCGAATCGCTGGCCAATCCGGGCGGCGTCGTCACCGATATCGAAGCGGTTTCCGCCGTCGCGAAAGAGGCGGGCCTGCCCCTGATCGTGGACAACACCATGGCCACCGCCGCGCTCTGGCGCCCCATCGAGCACGGAGCGGATATCGTCGTCGGCTCGACCACAAAGTTCATGAGCGGCAACGGCACATCCATTGGCGGGATCGTGGTCGATTCCGGGAATTTCGACTGGGCCAGCAGCGACAGGTTCCCCTCGCTCACGGAACCCGCGCCCGAATACCACGGCCTGAAATTCGCCGAGGCACTTGGCCCCATGGCCTTCACCTTCCATTCCATCGCCATCGGCCTGCGTGATCTGGGGGGATGCCAGCAACCACAGAATGCGTTCTACACGCTGCTGGGTCTGGAAACGTTGTCCCTGCGGATGGAGCGCCACTGTCAGAACGCCCGCAAGATCGCGGAATTTCTCGAAGGCCATGCCAAGGTGGACTGGGTGTCCTATCCGGGCCTGAAATCCTCGAAATATCACGAGCGGGCGAAGAAATATCTGCCCAATGGGGCGGGTGCGGTCTTCACCATCGGCGTGAAAGGCGGCTACGAAGCCGGGATCAAGCTGGTGGATTCGCTGAAACTGTTCAGCAATGTCGCCAATATCGGCGACAGCCGGTCACTGGTGATCCACTCGGCCTCCACGACCCACAGCCAGCTTTCCGACGAGGGCAAGACGGCGGCGGGCGCGGGGCCGGAAGTCGTACGCCTGTCCATCGGGCTGGAGACAGCGGACGACCTGATCGCCGATCTGGACCGGGCGCTGAGCGCGGTCTGACAGCCATGGCTGCGGCGGGCTACTGCTGCGCCGCCGCATCCCGCCATGCATCGGGCTGATCGGCGATACTACCGTAGAAACCGACGGTCTGTTTCGCGAGGCTGGGGGGCAGATCACGACCGGCCAGACGCTGTGCTTCCTCGGTATTGCCCTGAAGGGACAGGACCATCGCGAGGTTCTGACGCACCTGCGTCCCTGCGGAAGGCGCAACGAGCGCGCGGCGCAGGGTTTTCTCGGCCAGCTCAAGCTGACCGGCCATGGCGTAGGAGAGGCCCAGATTGTTGAGCGCGGAGGCGTTATGCGGCTGGGCCTTCAGAGCCAGCCCGTACTGGGCCTGCGCCTCGGCATGTTTCTCGGCCCGGTCGAACGCGACACCCGTGGCCGAATACAGCCGTGCGGCGCGGGCAGGCTCGACCCCCGGCTGCGCGTTGATCCGCTCGATCATCGCGACGCCCTCGCGCAGACGGCCCGACGCGATCAGGGTTTTTGCCATCTCCTCGCTCAGGTCCACGTTTTTAGGGTCTTCACGCAGGGCCTGAAGCAGGACACGTTCGGCATCCTCATGCCGCCCGACCACACGCAGGCTGGTCGCGAGATTAGTCACATAGAGCATGTTCTCCGGCTCCAGCGAGGCCAGATGCGCCCAGTGCTTGGCCGCCGTCTCGTATTCGCGCTGCCCTTCCGCATAGGCTGCGGCGCTTTCCAGAAACACGGTCGGGTCATCCTGTTTCGACAGGCCGCTCGACACGCTGCCCTGCTTTGCCTTCGACTTGTTGTAGCTGACCCGCGTGTCGCGGGAGCCGGATGTACTGTCGCCGTTCATGACCAGAAGGGACTCGACCTGTCCACACCCGGTCAGAAGTGCCGCGAGGCAGAGCGTTGCCGTGCTCCGGCGAATCCATTCATACCGCATCATAATCGTTCCCATGCCAGACTGTGCCAGAAAGGCCGGTTCGCACCGACTCGTTGCCCGTACTCTGCGCGAACGGAGTGACTACCGTGTTAATGCGACGGTCATACGGGCGCACATAGGGATCGAACCGAGGATGGGCGTTTACCCCGCCCCCGTTCCGCTTTAATCAGCGTCCATCATGGCCCGAACGCCGCCGTACAGTACAAAACGGAGATCACCCTTGGATATCGTCTTCGATTGCCTTGAAACCGGCGATACGGGCGCAAACGCCGTCCCCATCTGGCCGCTGACGGATGAGGGCTACAGCGCATGGCTGGAAACGGCCCCGGATGCGGACACCGCCTGGGCGCTTGCGAACGGGTTCACCCCCGCCAAGGGCGATTATCTCTGCCTGCCGGGCGAAGGCGGGCGCATCAAGAGCGTGCTGTTCGGGGCCGGTGACGGGCAGTTCGACGGGCTGGACTCGCGCGGCTACGGCGTCCTGCCCCTGCGCCTGCCCGAAGGGGTTTACCGGGTCGAGGGGCTGGGAAACCCAGAGGCACGGGAACAGGCCATGCTCGGCTGGATCCTCGGCGCCTATCGCTTCACGCGCTACAGGGCACCCAGGCGTAATCCTGCCCGCATCATACCACCCTCCGGGATTGATGAAGCGCGCGTCCTGCGCCTTGCGCGCGGCATGACACTGGCGCGCGACCTCATCAATACCCCCACCGAGGAGATGGGACCGGATGATCTGGAAGCGGCGATACGGGCGGCGGGAGAACCATGCGGCGCGACGGTGACATCGACCGCAGGGGCCGCGCTGCTGGAACAGAACTATCCTCTGATCCACTGGGTCGGGCGGGCAGGCGCACAGGAGCCGCGCCTGATCGACCTGCGCTGGGAAGGCCCCGAAGCCGCAGAGACGATCACACTGGTCGGCAAGGGCGTCTGCTTCGATACGGGCGGGCTGGATATCAAGCCCTCCGCCGCGATGCTCATCATGAAGAAGGACATGGGCGGCGCGGCCTGCATCCTCGCGCTGGCGACGATGATCATGGACGCGAAACTGCCCGTGAAACTGCGCGTGCTGATCCCGGCTGTGGAAAACAGCATCGCCTCGAACAGTTTCCGCCCCGGCGACGTGATGACCGCCCGCAACGGCATTACCGTAGAGAACCGCAATACCGACGCCGAGGGACGCCTGGTTCTCGCCGATGCGCTGGCGGAGGCGGCAAGCGAGGAGCCGGACCTGATCGTCGATATGGCGACCCTGACCGGCGCGGCGCGGGTGGCGATGGGGGCCGATATCCCCCCCTTTTTCACCGATGACGATACGCTTGCCGACGCCATCCACAAGGCCGGCGAGCTAATGGGCGATCCGGTCTGGCGTCTGCCGCTGTTCAACGGCTACGAACGCGATATCAGTTCGTCCATCGCCGATATCACCAATGCGCCCGCCGGTGGCATGGCCGGATCGATCACGGCGGCGCTGTTCCTCAGACGCTTCGTCAGGAATTCCCATACATGGGTGCATTTCGACGTCTATGGCTGGTGCCAGCGCGCCCGCCCCGGTCGCCCCGAGGGCGGCGAATGCAATGCGGCCATGGCCATGTACAAGGTTATCGAGGATCGCTGTGCCTGATATCCTCGCCCATGATGCCCGCACCGATCCGACTGCCGCCGGACTGACCGGCGCGCCGGTCGCCACGATGGTGGTGGAGGCCCCGGTCGCGCCGCTGAAAACCGATCCCGATCCCTTCGGCCCGCTGGCGACGACCCTGCTGTTCGGTGAGACGGTCGATGTCTATGGCACGACCGACGGCTGGAGCCGTGTGCAGGCACGGGGCGACGGCTATATCGGGCATGTCCCGGCGACGACACTCGGCCCGGTCCCGGACACGCCCACCCATGCCGTCGCCGTGCCCATGACCCACCTCTATGCCGCGCCGACGATCAAGGCCGAGCCGGTCGGCGTCCTGTTCCTCAATTCCCGTGTCCGGGTGGAGGGGGAGGACGGCGCGTTCCTGCGCCTGTCGGGCGGTCTGCATATCGAGAAAACCCATCTCGCCTCCATCGACACTCCCGCAGCGGATTTCGTGGCGGTCGCACAGATGTTCCTTCATGCGCCCTATCTGTGGGGTGGCGGCACGGTACAGGGCATTGATTGCTCTGGCCTCGTGCAGGCGGCGATGCTGCGCTGCGGACGGCAGACCCCGCGCGACTCGGATATGCAGGAAGCAGCCATCGGAGAGCCAGTCGATGCCGAGGCCCCGCTGAAACGCGGTGATCTGGTGTTCTGGCGTGGTCATGTCGGGATCATGATCGGCGAAAAGACGATCCTGCACGCGACCGAATACACCCTGCGCGTGATGAAAGAACCCTTTGCGGCCATGCGCGCCCGACTTGCGGACATCGGCCTCGACGTCACATCCGTGAAACGCCCCTGAAGGAGAATCCGTCATGCGAGCGACCCTTGCCTGCGCCCTAGCCCTCGCTCTCGTCATGGGGAGCGCCCCGACCCTGCCCGCCACAGCGGCGGATGAGGAAGTGACGATCACATTTGAACAGGAACAGGCATTCGAGACCTGGAAGCGCGATTTCCGGGGCGAGGCGCTGGGTCAGGGGATCGCGGCCCCGGTCTATGATGCCGCCTTCGCGGGGATCGCACTCAATCCGAAAGTCCTGCGCCTTGACGGCAAGCAGCCGGAATTCTCGCGGCCCATCTGGAAATACCTCGAAAGCGCCGTCTCCGGGACGCGGGTGGCAAACGGGCGCGAGAAGCTGGCGCAGAAGGGCGCGGTCATGGCCGAGATCGAGCGCCGTTACGGCGTGGACCGGCAGGTCGTGCTGGGTATCTGGGGCCTGGAGAGCGCCTATGGAGCCTTCTATGGCAATGACAATGTCATTCGCTCGCTGGCCACGCTGGCCTTCGATGGGCGGCGCGAGAAATTCGCCAAGGAACAGTTGATCGCGGCCCTTCGCATCCTGCAACGCGGCGATATCTCGCCCGAGCGGATGAAAGGATCATGGGCCGGGGCGATGGGCCATACCCAGTTCATCCCGACCAGCTTCGAGAGCTATGCCGTCGATTTCGACGGGGACGGGCGACGCGATATCTGGGCCGAGGACGCCCATGATGCGCTGGCCAGCGCCGCGAACTATCTGGCGCGGCACAAATGGAAGTTCGGCCAGCCCGCCTATGCCATCGTGCGGCTTCCCGCAGGCATCGACTATTTCGAGCTGAACGCCTCGAACAAACAGCCCGCCGGATACTGGGCCGCGAAAGGCGTGACACTGCTGAACGGGGCACCGCTGCCCGATTACGGCAAAGCGGCCATCGTGCTGCCCGCAGGCGCGCGCGGCCCGGCCATCATGACCTTCCACAATTTCGGGGTCATCAAGAAATACAACAACGCCACCAGCTATGCGCTGGGCGTGGCTCATCTGGGCGAGCGGATCGCGGGCGGTCCCGCGCTGAACCTGACATGGCCGACCGATGACCGCCCGCTGGGCCGCACCGAACGCAAGACCTTGCAGGAGCAACTGACGGCGCTGGGCTTCGATACGGACGGGATCGACGGCATTCTCGGCCCGAACTCCCGCAAGGCGATCCGCAATTTCCAGCGGTCGCGGGGTCTGCCCGCTGACGGCTACGCCTCCGAAAAGCTGCTGACCCGCGTGCGACAGGCCACCGAGGGCCGCGAACCGCTGGGCGCGGGGCAGATCGGGTTTATCCAGTCGGCGCTCAATGCACGGGGGTTCGATGCCGGTGCGCCCGACGGCATCCCCGGACCCCGCACCCGCGCCGCCATCGCCGCCTTCCAGCGCAGCGTCGGCTACCCGGCGGACGGCCAGCCGAGCATGACCCTGCTCAGGGCATTGGGGGGCTAAGCCTCCCCCCTGTCATTCCTGCGAACGCAGGAATCCCCCCGCCCGACAAGATTCCCGCTTTCGCGGGAATGACAATTGCCTCTGACGAAAAGAGACACCGCCATGCAAACCCGCCCCCTTGGCCGCACCGGCATCGATGTCAGCCTCTATTGTCTCGGCTCGATGACCTGGGGCACCCAGAATTCCGAGGCCGAGGGCCATGCCCAGATCGATGCGGCGCTCGATGCCGGGATCAACTTCATCGATACCGCCGAGATGTATCCGACCACCCCCCTCTCCGCCGGAACGCAGGGACGGACGGAGGAAATCATCGGCACATGGTTCGCGAAGACGGGCCGCCGGGACGATGTGGTCATTGCCACCAAGGTCATCGGCGACGGCTATGACCGTATCCGCGAGGGTGGCCCGATCTCGCCCACCACCATCGACGCCGCCGTCGAGAGCAGTCTGCGCCGCCTGCAAACGGATTATATCGACCTCTACCAGCTTCACTGGCCCAATCGCGGCTCCTACCATTTCCGCAAGTGGCACAGCTTCGACCCCACGGGGCAGGACCGCACGGCCCCCGCCGATATCACCGCCTGTCTCGAAGCCCTCGATGCCCATGTGAAGGCGGGTCGCATCCGCGCCATTGGCCTGTCGAACGAGAGCGCATGGGGGACGATGCAGTTCCTGAACATCGCCGGGGCAAACGGCCTGCCGCGCGTGGCCAGTATCCAGAACGAATACAGCCTGCTCTGCCGCCACTATGATCTCGATCTGGCCGAACTGACCCATCATGAGGATGTGGGGCTGCTGGCTTTCTCGCCGCTGGCGACGGGTATCCTGACCGGCAAGTATCTGGACGGGGCCACTCCGCCCGGATCGCGCAAGAGCATCGGTCCCGAACTCGGCGGACGCCTGACGGATCGAGTGGACGCCCCCTTGCGGGCCTATCTCGATCTGGCCCGCGAGCATGGCCTCGATCCGGTACATCTGGCGCTGGCCTTCTGCGCGCAGAGGCCTTTCATGACCTCCATCATCTTCGGGGCGACGACGATGGATCAGCTTGCGACCGCGCTGGGCGCAGCGGATATCACGCTGTCTGACGAGGTACTGGACGGCATCGCCGCGATCCATCGCACCTTTCCTATCCCGATGTGAACCGCAGGTGCCTTGCCCGGCACCGACAGCATCAATAGCCTGTACGGCGCAACAGGAGACGATATCATGCGGCCCTTCGGATGGATGCTCTTGCCGGTAATGCTGTGCTTTCCGGCCCTGGCCGGAGCGGAGCGACCTCCCTTCACGATGGAGGCGGGGGTGCATCGCAATGTGGTGCTTGCCCCGCTCGGCGGGTCGGCGTTCCGCCTCGTCCTGCCTGCGGTCAGTGTCGAGCGCCCTTCGGAGGATCGTGCGATCCTGCGGCCCGGCGGGGATGGTCGGGTCGTGCTTCAGATCATGCCGGAGGGGGGAACGGGCCACCGGACCGGGGCCGTCCTGCATTTCGGACAGGCCCCTCTCGTCATGGAACGCCGGGACGGCCGGGTCGCCCTTGCGGGGTCGCTCAAAGCCCTGTCTCTGCCCCTGACCGATGATCCCGACGCGCGCCATGGCACCATCGCGTTCCAGCGCATGACCTTCCGGCTGATCCTGCCATCCGCATCGTCACCCACGATTCAGGAAGCCACGATCTCGTTTCAGGCGCAGGCCATGCGCGTCGATCCCGCCCTGTTGACCGTCGCCATGCCGGGAAAGCCGGTTGTGTTCAGCACGGTTAGCCTGCGCGCGCAGGCCATGCTGCAAATACCGCACCCTCTCGCGGATATCGGTCAGCTTTCACGGTCTGTCCGGCAGGTCGATCTCGCCGATGCCGGGGCCGATCTCTCCGGCAACCCCATCGCGGCGCGCGGGACCGCCGTGTTCGGGGAGGATGACGCAGCACGGCTCGACGGCCTGTTGTCGCTGGGAAATTTCGCGGCGTTGCTGCAAACCCTCATGTCCGGCGACCGTTTCGCGCCGGAACAGATCATGCCGCTGGCCCTCGTGGCCGGAGGCCTCGGCAGAATGACGGAGGACGGCACGCTGACCTTTCGGGTGCGGACGGCGGAGGATGGTACCCTGATCATCAATGACCGCCCCGCGACATTGCCCTCGATCCGGTGACCTCGCCGACCCGTATTCTCTTCTGGAATATCCGCGCGGGCGGCGGCAGGAGAGCGGGGGCCATCGGCGATCAGCTTCTCGCATGGCAACCCGACATGATCGGCCTGAGCGAATTCCGGGGCACGCCCGCCAGCCAGTCCCTCGCCGCGCGGCTGGCGGAGGCAGGCTGGCCGCATCAGATACAGACCACCGATCCCGCGACCCCCGCGCGCAATGCGCTGCTTATGGCCAGCCGCTGGCCCCTGCGCCGCCGCCGGATCACGGGGATGCCTGTGCTGCGCGACCGCTGGTTGCTGGCGAAGGTCGATGCGCCGCAAGCCTTCACGATGGGCCTGCTCCATGCGCCCAATTTCACGTCACCGGACCTGAAATATCCGATGCTGGAGGCGATTCTCGACATCACCCGCCGCTGGCGATCCGGCCCCGCCCTGATCGGCGGCGATACCAATTCGGGCCTGCGTCATCTGGACGAGGAAACGCCTCTGGGGCCGCAATTCCATCGCGAATACGACTTTATCGAGGGCATGGGCACACGCGGCTGGGCGGATGCTTTCCGACACCTGCACGGGGACCGGCGCGAATACACCTGGTACTCGCATCGCAATAACGGCTTCCGCCTCGACCACGTTTTTCTCAGCCCGCACCTGTCGCCGCGCCTGATCGCCTGTCGCCATGACTGGGGCCTCAATCCCTCCGACCCGGAACGCCGGGAAGGGCTGAGCGACCATGCGGCGGTGATCCTCGATCTCGATCAGGTTGACCCGACCTGATCGAGATTGACTTTGAGTTTCATAAAGGCACTCTGCTGAACAGGGAGATGATTTTACCGTTTTTTAAAGCAATCATAATTATTCAAAAACTGTCGTAAATAACACTGAAACCATACCAGCGGAGGCCTTGGTGACCACGGCAGATCGCGCAACGTCTCCGAGGGCCGCATGTGTCTCCATCATCCTTACCGGTCTTTCAGACCGGCGCCCGGATAGTCCGGTTATTCGGCAATTCAGCCGGAGAACATTGTATGGTGTCAGCAAAAGCGCCTCTCACGCTCACACGACATGGTAAGTTACACATTATTCCGGGATGAGCCGTGACAAATCTCTCGATCAAGACCGTTGTTCTGGCCGCTATTGTCGGTCTGCAAGTGCTCGCCGCAGCAATCATCATATCCGCGTCGTCCCTGTCATCGGGGCAGGCGGTGTTGCAGCAGTCCAGACAGCTCATGATCAACGGTATCGAGCAGACCGAACGCAATATCCGCGATCTGCTGCACCCCGTCGAAGCGGCCTTGCGGATATCAAAGAACCTGTACGAGAACGATATTCTCGTCGCGACCGATGATCATGTGATCGAGCGGTATTTTTTCGAGCAGCTCTCGGCCTCACCGAAACTGAGCGGCGTCTACCATGGCAGCGAGGCCGGTGACTTCACCTATGTCAGCCGGAGCACCGACAGGCCCGGTGCCGATTTCAGAACAAAACTCATGTCGCGCTCCGCCGGGCAGAGCGGGGCCTCGCTGGTGTACCGGGATGCCGGGTTCCGGGAGATCATGGCCAGCACCGATCAGCAGGACACCTACGATCCGCGCCTGCGCCCCTGGTATCGCGACGCGATGCGGAAAGGGGATGTCATCTGGACTGATCCCTATATCTTCTACACCTCCAGAAAGCCGGGGATCACCGTCGCCGCGCCTGTGCAGGACCGTGACGGCACGGCATCGGGCGTCATCGGATTCGATCTCAAAATCGAGACCCTGTCGGGCTTTCTGGCCGATCTGGATATCAGCGAGAACAGCGCAGCCCTGCTGATGGCGACGAACGGGAACGTAATCGCCCATTCGCACAGGATGACGATCGAAACATCGGCGGAGGGGGATGAGACAAAACCCCGCTTCGCCCGCATCGACGAAATCGACGACCCCGTGGCACATGCGGCGGTCAATGCGCTGGGCGGTTCCATCGACGCGGTGGATTTCGCCATGAGCCAGTTCGCGCGAATCGAGACAGAGGGATCGGTCTACAACATCGTTTTCGAGCCGATCGAGATCGGCGGGCTGACATGGGTGCTGGGGGTCTACACTCCCGAAACCGACATTCTCGGATGGATCGTCGCCAGCCGGTACCGCAACATCGGCCTCGCGGTCGTGATCACCCTTGTCGCCATCCTGATCGGATGGGTCGTGGCGCATTACATCACAAAGCCCATGACGAGCCTGTCGGTCATGGCCGACCGGATAACCCATCACAAGCGGCTCGACGCGAATGCCATGCCGGGCGGTCTGGCGGAGGTACAGGATGTCTCCACAGCCCTGCTGCGGCTGACCGAGTGGCTCGACGACTATCGCACGCGGAATGACGGCCTGAATCGCGAACTTCTCAATGCGTCGCACGAGCTGGAAATCCGCGTGGAGGAGCGGACCAATGCCCTGCGAAGCGCCAATGACAGGCTGCGCCTCGAAGTCGTGGAAAGGGCCGAGGCCGAGCGCAAGCTGGCGGTCGAGATGCGACAGCACCGCAGAACCGCGCAGGATCTGGAAGTCGCGTTCCGGCAGGCCCATGATGCCAGCCGGGCCAAGTCGCTGTTCCTCTCCGGCATGAGCCATGAACTCAGGACACCGCTCAACGCCATCATCGGCTTCAGTCAGGTGCTGCAAGGTGAGGCGGGACCGATACCCGAAGAGCGCCGGGCCGAATATATGGGGTATATCCTGTCGAGCGGCGAGCGCCTGCTCGGCCTCATCAACGAGGTGCTCGATCTGGCCCAGGTCGAGAGCGGCAAGATCCTGCTGTCCATCGAGGCCGTGGACGCGCGGAGACTGATCGCGAATGTCGTGACCGAAACCGGCATCATCGCCGAGGACACCGGCATCACGCTCATCGACGAAACGAAAGATCGTGCCCTGCCCTGCATCAGCGCCGATCCGAAGCGGCTGACGCAATGCATCGTCAATCTGGTGGTCAATGCGATCAAGTATAACCGCCCCGGCGGCAGTGTCCGCATATCCGCCTCCAGAAAGCAGCATTGCCTGCGGATTGCCATTGCCGATACCGGCATCGGCATTCCGCAGCAGCGGCAGGCGGAGGTATTCGAGACCTTCAACCGCCTCGGCGCGGAGAACTCGACCGTTCAGGGATCGGGCATCGGTCTGGCCCTGACGAGAGAGTTCATCGAGAAGATGGGCGGCACTGTCAGCTTCGAGAGCATCGAGAACGAGGGATCGACCTTCTGGCTCGAAATTCCCCTGCGGGACCGGATCACGGAAGACCGCACACAGTCGATACGCAACAGCGCATAGACCCGGATGCGGGGCAAAAGCGCCCGGACGAGGGGACAAATGAGGGGACAGGAAAATCGCCCCTCCCTGAAAGAGACTTTGAACCAATATTCCAGACTGCAATGATGGTGCGCTCTGAAAGCGCAATCTCGCACACGGAAAGCTCTCATCGTTTCTGCGAAACGACTGCCGCCTGTGAGATTTCGAGAACTTGCCGCGTTTCGCTGCGCGAAAAGCGTTTGGTGCGGTCCAGTGGAGCAACCTCGAACACGAAAGGCTCTCATCGTTTCTGCGAAACGATTGCCGCCTGTGAGATTTCGAGAGTTTGCCGCATTTCGCTGCGCGAAAAGCGTGTGGTGCCCAGAAGAGGACTCGAACCTCCACGTCCTTACGGACACTGGCACCTGAAGCCAGCGCGTCTACCAATTCCGCCATCTGGGCTGATGGAGCGCGACGGATACGGCGCGGCGCTCATGCTGTCAAGCCGGTTTGCATCGGGATCGTGCTCGTTTTTGCGCGACGGTGGAATGATGCCGCTAATCCTGATTTACAGTGCTCCGTCCCGTCGCTAGCGTTCACGCGGAGTTTCATGGAGGCGTCAATGTGCGGGATCGTTGGCTTGTATCTGAAGAACGCGGCATTGCAGCCCGATCTGGGGCGGTTGACGGCGCTGATGCTGCACGAGATGTGCAGCCGGGGGCCGGATTCAGCCGGTTTTGCGATCTATGGGGGCGGAGACGAGCGGGCCAAGCTGGTCTTGCTGTCAAAGAGCGGCGAGACTGATTTCGCGGCATTGGCTGAGCGGTTGAGCGGTGCGGTCGGTAGCGCGGTCGATATCGAAACGCTGCATGACCACGCGATCCTGCGAACCGGGGCAGACGGGCGGCAGGCGCGCGGATGGATTATCGAGAACGCGCCGGATGTGACGGTGCTGTCGCTCGGCCATTCCATCGAGGTTTTCAAGGGCGTGGGCGATCCCGACCGCGTGGCTTCGGATTTCGGGCTGGCCGGGCGCAGCGGCACCCATGCCATCGCCCATACCCGCATGGCCACGGAAAGCGCGATCACCACGGAAGGTTCGCACCCGTTCTCGACCGGGGCCGATACCTGCCTTGTCCATAACGGGTCACTGTCGAACCACAACAATCTGCGTGAGATTCTGGCCGCCGGGGGAGAGCAATTCCAGACGGAGAACGACTCGGAGGTTGCCGCCGCCTATCTGGCGCATCGCATGGGAGAGGGCGATACGCTGAATGAGGCGCTGGAAAGCGCGCTCCGCGATCTCGACGGGTTCTATACCTTCGCCATCGGCACAAAAGACGGGTTCGCCGTGCTGCGCGACCCCATCGCCTGCAAGCCCGCCGTGATCGCCGAGACGGATGACTGGGTGGCCATGGCCAGCGAGTTTCGCGCGATCGCGCCGCTACCGGGAGCGGAGAATGCCAGGATCTGGGAGCCTGAACCCGCGCGCATCTATAGCTGGAGCCACGCGACACAGGGGCAGGCGGCATGAGCGGGGGGTCGAATGCCGTTCTCGATCTTTCGGCCCTGTCGCTGCGCGATGTGAATGCCGCCTTGCAGGAAGCGGAGGCGGGCAGGTTCACGGTGCTCAATCCCGGCGGTGCCCATGCGCTCGCCTGTGGCCTGCAACACCCGGTCGAGGTGACGGTGACGGGCCATGCGGGCTATTACTGTGCGGGCATGAACAAGGCGGCCTCCGTGACTGTGGAGGGCAATGCCTCAACCGGCGTGGCCGAGAACATGATGAGCGGCATAGTCCGGGTAAAAGGCAATGTCAGCCAGTCCGCAGGGGCGACGGCCCATGGCGGGCTGTTGGTGATCGAAGGGGATGCCTCGGCCCGCTGCGGGATTTCGCTCAAGGGGGCGGAGATTGTGGTCGGCGGGTCGGTCGGGCATATGAGCGCCTTCATGGCGCAGGCCGGGGCGCTGGTCGTCTGCGGTGATGCGGGCGAGGCGCTGGGGGATTCGATCTACGAGGCGCGGCTCTATGTGCGCGGGTCCGTGGCGAGCCTCGGGGCCGATTGCATCGAGAAAGAGATGCGAGACGAGCATCGCGTGCAGGTGGCCGGCCTGCTGGCGCGGGCAGGCATCGAGGCCGCAGCGTCGGATTTCCGCAGATACGGCAGCGCACGGCAACTCTATAATTTCAAGATCGACAATGCGTATTGAAGGCTGACCCCATGGACTCTCCAGAGAATCGCAAGCCGCAGACCCTGCCGCGCTATTCCGCGACCTTCGATCCGCATACGTTGTCGGAGATCCGGCGTGCGGCGGCGACGGGGATCTATGACATTCGCGGCGGCGGTGCCAAGCGCAAGGTGCCGCAGTTCGATGACCTGCTGTTCCTCGGGGCCAGCATGTCGCGCTATCCGCTGGAGGGATATCGCGAGGCTTGCGATACGTCGGTCACGCTCGGGAACCGTTTCGCGAAAAAGCCCATCGAGCTGAAAATCCCGATCACCATCGCGGGGATGAGCTTCGGGTCACTTTCGGGGCAGGCCAAGGAGGCGCTGGGACGTGGGGCCAATATGGCGGGCACCTCCACGACGACCGGCGATGGCGGCATGACGCCGGAGGAACGCGGCCATTCCGAGCAACTGGTCTACCAGTATCTGCCCAGCCGCTATGGCATGAACCCCGATGACCTTCGCAAGGCGGATGCGATCGAGGTCGTGGTGGGGCAGGGGGCCAAGCCGGGGGGCGGCGGGATGCTGCTCGGCCAGAAAATCAATGACCGTGTGGCGCAGATGCGGACCTTGCCGAAGGGAGTGGACCAGCGTTCGGCCTGTCGGCACCCGGACTGGACCGGCCCCGATGATCTGGAAATCAAGATCGGTGAATTGCGTGAGATCACGGGCTGGCAGGTGCCGATCTACGTCAAGGTCGGGGCCGCGCGGCCCTATTACGATACGGCACTCTCGGTAAAAGCAGGGGCGGATGTGGTGGTCCTCGACGGGATGCAGGGCGGAACAGCGGCGACGCAGGACGTGTTCATCGAGCATGTGGGCCTGCCCATCCTCGCCGCGATCCGGCCCGCTGTGCAGGCGCTGAAGGATCTGGGGATGCATCGCAAGGTGCAGCTCGTCGTTTCGGGCGGAGTGCGGAACGGGGCGGATGTGGCGAAATGTCTGGCGCTGGGGGCGGATGCGGTCAGTATCGGGACAGCGGCTCTGGTGGCGCTCGGCGATAACGATCCGGCCTATGAGGCGGAATACAATGCCCTCGGCACGACCGCCGGGGCCTATGATGACTGGCATGAGGGCAATGATCCCGCCGGGATCACGACGCAGGTGCCGGAACTGGCCGCGCGACTCGATCCGGTGAAGGCGGGGCAGCGACTGGCGAATTTCCTGAATGTCATGACACTGGAATGCCAGACCATCGCACGGGCCTGCGGCAAGTCGGACGTGCATAATCTGGAACCCGAAGATCTTGTCGCGCTGACGGTCGAAGCGGCGGCCATGGCACAGGTGCCTCTGGCGGGGACAGGCTGGATTCCGGGAACATGAGTATCGGGGACGACGAACCCGGCCCCGAACTGCGGGCCGCCGCGCAGGAAATTGCCTCTATGCGGGCCGGGATTGATGATCTGTGCGCCGTTATGCGTCGGGAGATGGGCGATAATGCCGATCCTGCAACGCTGAAGATGCTGGCGGATATCGAAAATGCCGCGAGTGGTCTCACCCTGCATGAGATGATTGCGGAATACGACGGGCAAAAGAAAAAGTAGGTGCGCCGCGTGTTGCGGCACCGCCTGCCACCATGCGGATTTCAGAAAAAGTTAAAATTCGGTTTTCATCGACCGTCACACCTTGACGCTCGGCGGTGGGTTGAATATGTCCGCGTTCGACGTCGTTAGCACTCATACTCCGTGAGTGCTAATGGCGAAGATCAACGACTATCATATTACCCAAGGAGCGACATGATGGATTTTCGTCCCCTGCATGACCGGGTTCTTGTCCGCCGCGTTGAGAGCGACGAGAAAACCGCCGGTGGCCTTATCATCCCCGAAACGGCCAAGGAAAAGCCGCAGGAAGGTGAAGTGGTTTCCGTCGGTGAGGGCGCACGCGACGACAGCGGAAGCCGCATTGCTCTCGACGTGAAAGCGGGCGACCGCATCCTGTTCGGCAAATGGTCCGGCACGGAAGTGAAGATCGACGGCGAAGACCTGCTGATCATGAAAGAGAGCGACATCATGGGTGTCCTCGCCTGATCCGATACCGCCGAACCTCACGAAATTTCTACTGACAGGAGAGTCATTCAATGGCTGCCAAAGAAGTCAAATTCGAAGCCGATGCCCGCGAGCGTCTGCTCAACGGCGTGAACATCCTTGCCAACGCCGTCAAGGTTACACTCGGCCCGAAAGGCCGTAACGTGATCCTCGACAAATCCTTCGGTGCCCCGCGCATCACGAAGGACGGCGTGTCCGTCGCCAAGGAAATCGAACTGTCGGACAAGTTCGAGAACATGGGCGCACAGATGGTGCGCGAAGTGGCCTCGAAAACCAACGACGAAGCCGGTGACGGCACGACCACCGCGACCGTGCTCGCACAGGCCATCGTCAAGGAAGGCATGAAAGCCGTCGCCGCCGGCATGAACCCGATGGACCTCAAGCGCGGTGTCGATGCCGCTGTCATCAAGGTCGTCGAGCAGATCAAATCCATGGCGCGCGACGTCGCCAACTCCGAGGAAGTCGCCAAGGTCGGCACCATCTCGGCCAACGGTGAAGCCGTCATCGGTGAGAAGATCGCCGAAGCGATGCAGAAGGTCGGCAACGAGGGTGTCATCACCGTCGAAGAATCCAAGACGATGGAATTCGAGCTGGAAACCGTCGAGGGGATGCAGTTCGACCGTGGGTATCTGTCGCCGTATTTCGTGACCAACCCCGAAAAGATGCTGGCAGAACTCGAAGACGCCTACATCCTGCTGCACGAGAAGAAACTCTCGTCGCTTCAGGCCATGGTGCCGATGCTCGAAGCCGTGATCCAGTCGGGCAAGCCGCTGATGATCATTGCCGAGGATGTCGAAGGTGAAGCCCTCGCGACCCTCGTGGTCAACAAACTGCGCGGCGGCCTTAAAATCGCGGCTGTCAAAGCACCGGGCTTCGGGGATCGCCGCAAGGCCATGCTTCAGGACATCGCGGTTCTCACGGGTGGTCAGGTCATCTCCGAAGATCTGGGCATGAAGCTTGAGAACGTGACGCTCGATATGCTGGGCACCGCCAAGCGCGTCCGCATCGGCAAGGATGACACCACCATCGTCGATGGCGCCGGTGACAAATCCGAGATCGAAGCCCGCGTCGGCCAGATCAAGCAGCAGATCGAGGAAACCACCTCCGATTACGACCGTGAGAAACTCCAGGAGCGTCTGGCGAAACTTGCGGGCGGCGTCGCGGTTATCCGTGTCGGCGGCTCGACCGAGATCGAAGTGAAAGAACGCAAGGATCGCGTCGATGACGCGCTCAATGCCACCCGCGCCGCCGTTCAGGAAGGCGTTGTTCCGGGGGGCGGTGTCGCCCTGCTTCACGCTTCCAAGACCCTTGATGGTATGACCGGCACGAACGCCGATCAGGACCGTGGTATCGACATCGTTCGCCGTGCTCTTCAGGCTCCGGTTCGTCAGATCGCCGAGAACTCCGGCGTGGACGGTTCCGTCGTGGTCGGAAAGATCATGGAGAACAGCGACACGACCTTCGGTTTCGATGCACAGGAAGAAGTGTACGGAAATCTGATGGACAAGGGCATCATCGACCCGGCGAAGGTTGTGCGTCACGCCCTTCAGGACGCCGCATCGGTTGCCTCGCTGCTCATCACGACCGAAGCCATGGTCGCCGACAAGCCTGAGCCGAAAGGCGCTGGCGGCGCACCCGGCGGCGGTATGCCCGATATGGGCGGCATGGGCATGATGTAAGTCGTCCCCGGACGACGATGCCGATTAAAGAATGGCCACTCCGGGAAACCGGGGTGGCCTTTTCCCTGATATCCTGAAATGAAAAAACCGCCCCCAGGAAGAGGCGGTTTCTGTTTGATGGTCAGTCAGGCGTCGAGACTATCTGGTGCCCGTCGTCGCGGTCGTCGATGTCGTGGAATTATCATCGTCATTATCGGCAACGGCAAAGATGAAACCCGTGATCGCCGCGACACCGAAGCCGGTGAAAATCAGGGGGGCTGCACTGCCGCGAAGACCGGATTCGGGGGCAGTCGTCGGAACCTTCGCGACCGGAGCCGAGATAGTCTGGGCATAGGCACCGGATGTTGCCATCGCAGCGGCAAAGGCGAGAACAAGGGCGGTTTTCATAACTCGATCACTCCTGATAATGGTGACTTGCATCACTGAACGTGCGGTTGACGTATCATTGACTTCAACAACTAAAGATATAGTGCATTTTGTTTGGGCGGCACAGTATTTTTTAGTTTCGTTTCCGCATTGTCCGCTATTCCTTGAAGGCGGGTTCAAAGTTATCAAAGATCGGCTTGAGCAAATAGTTGAGCGGACTGCGGCCTTCGGTCTGGATATAGATGTCGGCTGGCATTCCCGGCACGAGCTTGTTTTCTTTGCCCAAACGGTCGCGTTCTTTCTCCGGTAGAAGGATTTCGACATCGTAAAAGGGAGCGCCGGAAATCTCGTCGATCTTGCGATCCGCCGAGATCGCGACAACTTCTCCGTTCAGTTCCGGTGTCGTGCGCTGATTGAACGCAGTAAAGCGGACTCTTGTGGCCTGACTGATGTAGATCTTGTCGCGTTTCGCGGTCTCGACCCTGGCTTCCAGAATGAGACGGTCGGCGACCGGCACAACGGTCATGATGGGTTCCCCCGGCGCGACCACTGCACCGACCGAGAAAATGGCCATGTCCTGCACCACGCCATCCACGGGAGCGCGTACCTCGATGCGCCGCAGCGCCTCATCCGCAACGATCTTGCGCTGGCGTAATTCGGTGATCTGTGTCTCGACATCGCGCAGTTCGTCCAGAGCATTTTCGCGGCGGCTTTCGCGCAGACGGGTGATCTCGATCTTCGTTTCCTGAATCTGGCGGCGCAGGCGGGCCTCATCGGCGCTGAGAGCGTCGACCTCAGAGGCGACGCGCGCCTGTTCGCGCAGGAATTGCTGCATACGGGTGCGTGTGGTCAGGCCCCGGTCCAGCAGGCCTTGCTGTGTCCGCAACTCCTCGTCGAGCGAGGTAAGCTGGGTATCGAACCCCTGTCGCCGTGATTTCGATGCGAGAATTTCGTTTTCGAGCTGGCCGATGCGTTCCGCAAGCTGCGCCCGCTGCTGGCGATAGCCGGAGAGGCGCGATTTGAACAGGCCGCGCTGACCGCGCACGACTTCTTCGAGTTCGGGATCGCGGGCGGCTTCCGAGAGCACGACATCGGGAAAGGTAACGCCCATGCGTTCGTCACGCACGGCAAGCAGGCGCGCCCGGCGGGCAAGGAATTCGAGAAGCTGGCTGTCAACGATGGCGAGACTGGCCTGCTGGGTCGTCTGGTCAAGCCGCAGAAGCGGCTGCTGAGCCTTTACGACATCGCCGTTCTTGACGAAGATCGCGCCAACAATGCCGCCTTCCTGATGCTGCACAGGTTTGGAGCGTGTCTCCACACGCAATTCACCCTGTGCCACGATAGCGCCTTCCAGTTCGGTTCCGACGCCCCAGACGGTCATGCCGCCGAAAAGGCCGAGAATGACAATACCGCCGGACAGGATATAGCCCCGCGCCCGCCAGCGTGTGGGGTCATGGGCATAGGGGGTTCGCCTGGCAGTCATGACACGCTCCCTGAAGCGGAGCGGTTCAGCTCCGTTATCTGTCCGTGGCTCGTGGTGGTCTGTTTGAGAACCTCGTCCCGTGGGCCGAAGGCGACCGGGGCACCGTCGCGCATGACAAGCAGGCGATCACAGACGGCAATGGCGCTGGGGCGGTGCGCCATGACGATCACGGCCCGCCCGCGCTCCTTGGCCTGTCGGATCGCGTGGATGAGCGATTGCTCGCCCTCGGCATCAAGATTGGCATTCGGTTCATCGAAGACGAGCAATGGCGGATCACCGAACAGCGCACGGGCCAGACCGATGCGCTGGCGCTGTCCGCCGGAAAGCTGCGCGCCGCCTTCGCCGATTTCGGTATCGTAGCCGTTGGGGAGCTTCAGGATCATCTCATGTGCGCCCGCACGTTCGGCGGCAAGGACAATGCCACGCGGGTCGGCATCTTCCTGAAGCCGGGCGATATTGCGGGCGACAGAGCCGGTGAACAGGCCCACATCCTGCGGCAGATAGCCGATCAGCCTGCCGAAATCGGCTTCGGACCACTGGTCGAGCGTGGCACCGTCGAGACGAATCTCCCCTGCCAGCGCGGGCCATATCCCGACAAGGGCGCGGGCGAGGGTCGATTTGCCGGAGGCACTCGGGCCGATTACGCCGACGGCCTCGCCGGGTTTTACGTCAAAACTGACACCGCGAACGATCGGCTGACGTGTTCCGGGGGGCGAAACGGCGATGTTTTCGACCGTGAGGCGTGCATCGGGATCGGGCAGGGCGGTTTTTGGCTGTGTGACGGGCGTGGTCGCGAAAAACTGCTCGAGGGATCGGGATGCCTGCCGTGCCCGGATGAACATGCGCCACTGGGCGATGGCCTGATCAATCGGCGCGAGGGCGCGCCCCATCAGAATGGAACCGGCAATCATGACGCCGGGGGAAATCTCGTTCTTGACGGCCAGATAAGCCCCGACGGCAAGAATCGCCGATTGCAGAAACAGACGCAGCGATTTCGACATCGCCTGAAAGAACCCGGCACGGCCGCTATGGGTCATCTGGGCGACGAGGGCTTCGCCGCGCTGCTTGCCCCACTGGGCCTTGGTCGTTTCGATCATGCCGAGCGCACGAACCGCTTCGGCCTCGCGGCGAACAGACTCGGAAAACTTCTCGGCGGTGGCCGTAGCCTGTCGCGATTCGATCTCAGGCTTTATCGTCATCGACTGATTGAGAAACGCGATGGTGAACAGCAGGATCGCCGCCCCGACCGAGAACCAGCCGAGCATGGGGTGCAGGACAAAGATCACCGCGACATAGATGGGTGTCCATGGTGCATCGAAGAAGGAATAGGGCGCGGGGCCGGACAGGAATTGCTGAATCGATTCCAGATCGCGCAGGGCTGTCGCCGGTTTGGAGCGCTCATCCGGCACGAGGGCCGTCTGCATGGTCGCCTCAAAAGCGCGTCCGTCCAGCAGGGCCTGAAACCGCGCCCCTGCATTGGCCAGCACACGACCGCGCAGGAAATCGAGCAGGCCCATGACGATGAACAGACCGGCGACAAGTACGAACAGCGCCTGAAGGGTCGGCAGGCTGCCACTGGCCAGAACCCGGTCATAGACCTGAAGCATGAAGAGCGGACCGGTCAGCATGAGCAGGTTCACGAAAAAGCTCATGACCGCCGCAACCACGAACAGGCCCTTCGCCGACCAGAAGGCCGACCGGAATTCCTGTCGTCCGCGTTTGAGCGCCGGATTCATCATCGTTCTTCCTCGCCGGGGACGGATACCCGTCCATAAGCCGGTATAACGTGAACCGG
Source organism: uncultured Neomegalonema sp. (assembly GCA_937922185.1). Taxonomy (GTDB): domain Bacteria; phylum Pseudomonadota; class Alphaproteobacteria; order Rhodobacterales; family Rhodobacteraceae; genus JAHDDY01. Next base: position 2,544 of record CAKZUT010000255.1, on the reverse strand, counting down.
ACGAGATATATAATCACGGGAAGGCGTCGATAAAGGGTTAGCCTGCGAGCGGTTTCGCGAATGCGGTACGGTTTTTCCTTATCCGCCTAGCAGCAGCGCGGCGGCTACGATCAGAAAGGCGACGGCCATGGCCCCGAGCGTGGCGCGGTGAAGGCGGTCGAGCATGATTGCGCCCCGGCGCTTCTGAATGAAGTACACGATGGCGAAGGTCGCGATAAAGGCGGCGGCGAGAGGCACGGGATCACTCCGTAGAAAATCGGTGAACAGTCATTCTTCGAGCAGAAAGACCTCGTCGGTTCGTAACATGCCAAGCTCGGCCCGCGCACGTTCGTCCAGAAGGTCGAGATTAACGCTGTCGGCGCGCAATCCCCTGTTACGGCGCAGTTTGTCGGCCAGCAGAGCCTCCAGTCGGTCGAGTTCGCGCTGCGCCGTGGCATGATCCGCGACGACATCATCTCTGGCTACACTGCCGTAATCCCCGGTGAACATCCGGGCATTGAAATAGGCTATCCCTGCGATCAGCAGCAGAGGCAGGCCGATGAGCACGGCAAGCCGGACCGCACGGTTCTGCCTGCGCGCTCTCATCGATCAGCCTTGCAGGCCATTGCCGAGGGGGTGCCCGGCATAGATTGCCATGTCGCCGAGTTCTTCCTCAATGCGGATGAGCTGGTTGTATTTGGCGAGGCGATCGGAACGGGCCAGCGAGCCGGTCTTGATCTGTCCGCAATTGGTAGCCACGGCGAGATCGGCAATTGTGGCATCCTCGGTTTCGCCCGAGCGGTGGGACATCACAGCGGTGAAGCCCGCGCGATTGGCCATGCTTACCGCCTGTAGCGTCTCGGTAAGGGTTCCGATCTGGTTGACCTTCACGAGGATGGAATTGCCGATACCCTGCTCGATGCCATCCGCGAGACGTGCCGGATTGGTGACGAAGAGGTCATCGCCCACAAGCTGGCACCGGTCACCGATAGTGTCGGTGAGATGCTTCCAGCCCGTCCAGTCATCCTCGGCCAGACCGTCCTCGATGGAGATGATGGGATAGGTGTCGATGAGGCTGGCATAATATGCGGTCATCTCCTCGGCGGTGAGGATCTTGCCCTCGCCCTTGAGGTGATATTTCCCGTCGCTGAAGAATTCCGTGGAGGCGCTGTCGAGCGCAAGCGCGATCTCCTCGCCGGGTTTGAAACCTGCTTTCTCGATGGAGGCCATGATAAAATCGAGAGCGTCACGGGTGGAGGCGATATTAGGCGCGAAACCGCCCTCGTCGCCTACATTGGTGTTGTGGCCCGCAGCTTTCAGTTCGGATTTCAGGGTATGGAAGATTTCCGCCCCCCAGCGCACGGCTTCGGCAATGCTGTCGGCGGCAACCGGCATTACCATGAATTCCTGAATATCGATGGGATTATCGGCATGTTCGCCGCCATTGATGATGTTCATCATCGGGGTCGGCAGGGTGGAGGCCGATACGCCCCCGACATAGCGATAGAGAGGAAGGCCCACACTGTCAGCGGCGGCCTTCGCGCTGGCCATGGAGACGCCGAGGATCGCATTCGCACCGAGGCGGCCCTTGTTGTCCGTGCCGTCGAGTTCGATCATGGTGGCATCAATAAAGCCCTGATCGGTGGCATCGACCCCGGCCAGCGCGTCGAAGATTTCCCCTTCGACATTGGCCACGGCGGTCAGGACGCCCTTGCCCTTGTAGCGGTCGCCTCCGTCGCGCAGTTCCACGGCTTCATGGGCACCGGTGGAGGCACCCGAAGGCACGGCGGCGCGGCCCAGCGAACCGTCCTCCAGCAGAACCTCGACCTCCACGGTCGGATTGCCCCGGCTGTCGAGGATTTCACGGGCGGAAATATCGATAATGGCGCTCATGGGAGTCCCCTGCGGTTGCGTCGCGCAGGGGATAGCGCGGAAGGGCCGGGAAGGGAAGGGAGTTGCCGCTGCCATGTTGCCGCGACAGTCGGTCGGGGTATCGTCGGGGCGCTTACGGGGTCGGTGGCTTTTCCGTCGCCTTCACCTCATCCCACAGAGCGTCCATCTCGGCGAGATCGCTGTCCTGGGGTGTCCTGCCCTTCGCGGCCAGCCGCGCCTCTACGCCTCGGAAGCGACGCTCGAATTTGCGGTTCGCTGCCGCAAGGGCTTCCTCGGCATCGACGCCGATATGTTGACCCAGCACCGCGATGGTGAAGAGGAGGTCACCGTATTCTTCCGTTATTTCGGCGGGGTTACCGCTTGCCTGCGCCTGGGCGACTTCGGCGGCTTCTTCGGTGATCTTGTCGAGTACGCCCGAATGATCGGGCCAGTCGAAGCCGACCCGTGCCGCGCGGCGTTGCAGTTTCTGGGCGCGCATGAGGGCGGGGAGGGCGAGGGCGACGCCCGCCAAGGCGCTATCGTCGGGGTGTTTGGCTCGCTCTGCCTGTTTGACTTCTTCCCAGTGGGTGGTCTGTGCTTCGGCACTCTCGATCTTGGTGTCGCCGAAGACATGCGGGTGGCGGCGGATCATTTTTTCGGCGATGCCGCGCGCGACATCATCGAAGTCGAAAC
>CAKZUT010000254.1 GCA_937922185.1 uncultured Neomegalonema sp. | reverse complement strand
GGCCACCGGGTCACCGGAAACGCGGAACGCGCGAGGTGGATCGGATGCTGTTCAGCCTGAACGATCTGGCGCGGGCGGTTCTGGAGGAACCGCCGCCCGACTGGGTGGTGGCGGATGGTGTGCCGCTGATCTCTCCGTAAGGGGAGGGTCGGTATGCGCGGGGCGCATCGGGTTCGCGGTCCCGGACCCTGATCGCCCGCCCCCGCAGGACGCATCCTGCGGGGGCGGAGCATGTCCGTATCTATCGGAACGGTTCGATCACTCGATGACCAGATCGCCCAGATAGGGGAAGTTCATCGCGTTCACGACCTTTTCGATGCCGACGCCCTTGCGCGCGCCCCAGGCAAGATTCTGCCAGTGGAAGGGCACGAAGGCGGCGTCGTCATACAGGATCTGCTCGACATGCTGGAGCAGGGCGGCGCGGCGACCGTCATCCGTTTCCTTGAGGCTGGCCTCGGTCAGGGCATCGACGATCGGGTTGGAATAGGCCCCGGAGTTGTACTGCCCGCGCCCCGTTTCCTCGTTCGGGGTCATGGTGAGGAATTCGTAGAAATTCGCCGAATCCTCGGTATCCGAGTGCCAGCCGATCATCATGATATCAGCGGCGCGCTCGTCGAATTTGGGCCAGTACTGGGCCTTGGGCATCGTGGTGAGATCAACCTTGATTCCGATCTTCGCGAGCATGGAGGCGCTGGCCTCGCAGATCTTGAAATCGTTCACGTAGCGGTTGTTCGGGCACATCATGGAGACTTCCAGCCCGTCGCCATAGCCCGCCTCGTCCATCAGCGCCTGTGCGGCGGCGACATCGAACCGGGGCTTCAGGTCGGGATTATGGCCCAGATATCCGGCGGGAGACATCTGCGTCCCGACGGTGCCGAAGCCGCGCATGATCTTCTTGACGATGCCCTCGTTATTGATCGCGTGGACGATGGCCTGACGGACGCGAACATCCTTGAAGGCCTCGACGCGATCCTGATTGAGTTGCAGCGTGATGATGCGTGTGCCGGGCATGGTGACCAGCGTGGTGTCCCCGTTCTTGTCCACACGGTCCAGATCGGTCGGGGGCACGGGGGCGATGAAATCGACATCGCCCGCCAGCAGGGCGGCCACACGGGTCGGCGCTTCCTTGATGGGCGTGAATTCGATCATGCCGACATTGCCGGGGCTGTCCGTATCCCAGTAATCGGGATTGCGCTCGAACACGACCTTGATGCCCTGTTCCCGCTCGGTGATGATGAAGGGGCCGGTGCCCGAAGCGTTCTGCGACGCGAAGCTGTCGCCGTGCTTGGTGATCTCGGCCTTGTCCTTGCCGTCCATCTCGCCGGTGTAGAACTTCGAGTCCATCGGGAAGATATAGGTGGCGTTGTGAAGCACCAGCGGGAAGGGACCGTCGGTCTTGATCTCGACCGTGTGGTCGTCGATCTTCTCCATGCTCAGGAACGGGACGAAGACACCCTTGAAATCGGGAGATTCCTTGAGGCGGCTGAACGTCCAGACCACATCATCGGCGGTCATCTCGTTGCCGGAGTGGAATGTCACGCCCTTCCGCAGCATGAAGCGCATGGTGGTCTCGTCCACCCGTTCCCAGCCTGTCGCGAGGCGCGGCTCGAAGCCCAGATTCTGATCCCAGCGCAGCAGCGGGTCGAAGATCATGTGCGAGAGCTGGAGCGTTCCGCCCGAAAGCTGTTCATGCGGGTCCATCGACACGGGGTCCGCGTCATAGGCCATTTTCAGTGTCTTGCCTTCGGAATGACCGGCGGCATAGGCAGCCGGGCTGCCCGCAACCAGCGCGATAGCCGTCGCAGCGGCGAGTAGTGACTTCATCATGGAACTCTGTCTCCCTGAACCACGGATTTTAGGAACCGGCATTGCATCCGGTTGTCCATTGCACAGGATTGCGCGGTTCCCGCTGATTGTCACGCATCCTGACGCCCCTGTGGCCAGATTTCGCCGCATCGCCGATATTGACAAAGGCGGCAGGTTCGCCGTCGCATTCCATGCCCCGCCATTTCCTGTCAGGATGCACCATGAGGTTGAAGCCACGCTGCGAGGGCGCGGGAATCCGCTTCCCCTCGCCCCTGATTTCGTGTAGGATATCGGCGCACGGGAGAGATCGCCGCAAGGCGACGCCGAAGGAGCAACCGCCCCGGAAACTCTCAGGCTCAGGGACCGTGCAGGACGACAACTCCGAAGAGAGGCCGGGTGCCAGCCGGTCCACCGAAGGAGCAAGCGGGCGATACGATGCCCGTGAATCTCTCAGGTCCGTGACGGAGGGGGCGCGAAGGTATCATTGTGATGCCCCGCAATCCCTGTCCGGCATGATGAGAGCAGACCCCATGACCCCTGAGACCCGCACCGTTGCCGTTATCGGCGGCGGCATCACCGGCGTCACCACCGCCTACGCCCTCGCGAAACGCGGTCTGGACGTGACCCTCTACGAGCGGCACCGCTATGCCGCCATGGAAACCTCCTTCGCCAACGGGGGGCAGCTTTCGGCCTCCAATGCCGAGACATGGACGCATCCCTCCACGATCCTCAAGGGCATTATGTGGATGTTCCGCAAGGATGCGCCGCTGCTGCTGAACCTCTCGCCGTCATGGCACAAGTATTCCTGGATCGCGGAATTCCTCGCCTCCATGCCGAAATACAGGGCCAATACCATCGCCACCACCCGGCTGGCCATTGAGGCGCGGCAGCACCTTTTCGGCTGGGCGCGTGACGAGGGCATCGATTTCGATGTCGAGCATCGCGGCATCCTGCATGTCTATCGCAACCGGAAGAATTTCGACCATGCCCGGCGGGTCAATGCCCTGCTGGCCGAAGGCGGGCTGACGCGCGATGAGCTGTCCCCCGCCGATATCGCGCAGGTCGAGCCGACGCTTCACGGCGACTGGTACGGTGGCTTCATGACCCCCTCCGATGCCAGCGGCGATATCCATAAGTTCACCGTCGGCCTCGCAAAAGCGGCCACGAAGCGCGGCGTGCGTTTTCGCTATGGCACCGATGTGGTGCGGCTGGATCGGGGGCGCACGGGCGGCGTCAAGATCCGCACGCTGGTCGATTCGGAGCGATACGATGCGGTGGTCATCTGCGCGGGCTGTGCCAGCCGCCATTTCGCGAAACAGGTGGGCGACCGGGTGAATGTCTACCCCGTGAAGGGCTATTCGATCACTGTGCATCTCGATGACGGGGAAAGCCGCGCGGGCGCGCCGATGGTCAGCCTGCTGGATGACGAGACGAAGCTGGTGTCGAGCCGCCTCGGGCCGGATCGGTTCCGGGTGGCCGGGACGGCGGAGTTTTCCGGCTTCAACCGCGATATCCGGGCGGGGCGGACGGCACCGCTGACGCAATGGGTCGAGACGCATTTCCCCAACGTCTCCACCGAGCGTGTCGTGCCCTGGGCGGGCCTGCGCCCGATGATGCCGGATATGATGCCCAGGGTCGGACCGGGCCATGCGCCGGGCGTGTTCTACAATACCGGCCATGGGCATCTGGGCTGGACCCTGTCGGCGGCAACGGCGGAAGCGATTGCCGTGGCCGTCGCGGGGCCGGATGCGGAAGGGCTGGCCCGAGCGGCCTGATCCCGCAATCGGGGCGGGTGGCCGCCCCGATCTCTTGCATCAGCTCGGCGCGACACGCTGCTGCGTGGCGGGGTTGAAGGTGCCCAGAACCGCATTCACCAGCATATCGGGGGAGGCGAAGGAGGAGCCGGTGCTGACACCGTCAATACCGAACGGCACGTTTCCGGGGGCGAAGGCGTCCACCAGATCACCCCGGTAAAAGGTCGCATCACGCCCGGTCGGGATACCGTTCGTGCCGAGTTCATTGCTCGGCAGGGCCTCTCCGGGCAGCCAGAACGTATCGGTATCCAGCGCATTGAGGATGCCGACATTGGCGACA
>CAKZUT010000253.1 GCA_937922185.1 uncultured Neomegalonema sp. | reverse complement strand
CGCTTGAGGACGGTCGCTGCGTAATCCTCTATGACACGATCCGGCGCGACGGATCGCATGGCCTGATTTCTCTTTCCTTCGATGAAGCGGGTGTCGCGACCCCCTTTGAAGCGCCCCCCGCCGTTCAGGTGAAGCGCGGTTTCTGGGGCGTGGATCGCACTATCGCCGCGGATCCCGGACATAGGCCGACCGTCGAGAAGACATTGGAGGACGGGCCGTTCTACAACCGCTCGATCCTCAATACACGGTTGCTGGGCCAGGATGCGCGGATGATGCATGAGAGTTTTTCGGGTGACCGCTTCGGGTCACGATTCGTCAAGGCCATGCTTCCCTTCCGAATGCCCCGTCGTCGTCGGTGGCGCGGCGGCTGAACGCTCCCGCTCCTCGCGCGCCTTCACGTCCTGTTTCAGGCTTCGCATTTGCCAGATGTAGAAAGCCACCAGCAGGACGATAATCAGGACGCCCTCGATGACCCCGAAATAATAGGAGGACATCGCACTACACCTGTTCGCGTGCTGCCCCGGCCTGATAGCGGCGCTCTTCGGCAGTCATCATCAGTTCCAGTAGCCTTGCGAGGCCGGTTTCGGTGGCGGCCTCGTGCCGGACCCGCCCCATGCGCGCGGCCTCCACGAGGAAGGTTGTTGAGCGGTCGGGGGCCGAGGAATCAACCCGCAGATTGAGCGGCGTCGCCGTGGCTCCGGCGATCAGGGCCAGCTTGCGGACCGTCGATGTATGCGCGCGGCGGGTCAGGCTGTAGCCGTTGGTCTTTATCTCGCGCCCGATATCCCGGTAGATGAAGGCCGCGCTCTTGATCGCGGGGCGACAGTTCACGGGCAAGGCACCCAGTCCCGTCAGGGCCTTCACGTAAAAGCCGTCGGCGGCGGCGAGCAACCGTGCGGTCACCGTTGCGACCGCATCCTCATCGGCGCATCCGGCGATCAGGTCGTCCGGTGACACCCCCGCTTCCCGCAGCCAGTCGAGCGGCAGGTAGATGCGCCCGCGTCCGGCATCCTCGCCCACATCACGCGCGATATTGGTCAGTTGCATTCCCAGCCCGAGATCGGCAGCGCGCGCGAAGCCGTGTTCGTCGCGGCATCCCATGATGATCGCCATCATCACGCCGACGGTGCTGGCCACTCTGGCCGCATAGCCGAGCAGGTCGTCGAGCGTATGATAGTCGCGTCCGTTCTCGTCCCACTCGAACCCTTCGATCAGAGCATCGGGCAGGGCCTTGGGGATGTCATAAGCATGGGCGACCGCCGCAAAGGCCCGGTCGCAGGGGAGGGTGAGCAGCGCACCGCCGTAGATCGCGTTCAGGCGGCTCCGCAATTGAACGATGCTGGCGCGACCCATCCGGCCCTCATCCACCAGATCGTCCGATGCGCGGCAGAAGGCGTAGAGCGCCCGCGAGGCTGTCCGCACATCGCGCGGCAGCAGGCGCGAGGCCGCATCGAAGGATTTTGAGCCTGAGAAGATCGCCGCATCGCAGAGCGCGCGGTCTTCCTCCGAGAGCAGCTTAACGCGCGAATGTAACGGCATCGGGGACCACCTTATCGAGAATGCGTGCTGCGGAGAGAACGCCGGGAACACCGGCACCCGGATGGGTGCCTGCGCCGACGATGAAGAGATTGTCGATATCTTCGCTCTTGTTGTGGGGCCGGAACCACGCGAGCTGCGTCAACCGGGGTTCGACCCCGAAGGCATTGCCTTTGATGGATTGCAGATCGTCGCGGAATTCCAGCGGGGTCAGCAGCCGGGAGCTGATGATGGATTCCTGCAATCCGGGCATGATGGTGTTTTCGAGATGCTCGGCGATCTTGCGGCGATAGGGTTCGGCCATCGTCTTCCAGTCGGTCGTACCGTCGAGATTGGGAACCGGCGACAGCACATAGAATGCATCGCATCCTTCGGGGGCCACCGACGGATCGGTTGCCGTCGGGCGATGCAGATAGAGGCTGAAATCCTCGGCAAGAACCTTGTGCTTGAAGATATCGTCCAGCAGTCCGCAATAACGGGGTGCCATCAGGATCGTATGGTGATCGACATCCTCGTATCGGCGGTTCGTGCCGAAATACCAGACGATCAGGCTCATCGAGAAATCGGTGCGGTCGATCTTCGCATCCGTCCAGCGACGTCTGTATTTCGCCGGAACCATGGATTTGTAGGTCGTGCCGATATCGGCATTTGAAACCACCACATCCGCATGGATTTTCAGGCCCGAGTCCAGTGCGACTCCGACGGCCTTGCCGTCCTCGATCAGGATTTCACGTACGCTCGAATTCAGCATGACCTGATTGCCCTGATCCTCGATCAGATCGACCAGCCCTTTCACAAGCTGGCCTGTCCCGCCCATGACGTAATGGACGCCGAACTGCCGTTCGAGATAGGCGATCATGAAGAAGGCCGTGCTGGATCGCAGCGGACTGCCCCCCAGAAACAGGGGATGGAAGCTCAGCGCCATCCGCAACCGCTCGTTCTTGATATGCTTGGCCACAAGATCATAGACCGAGCGATAGGCGCGCAGGGCCAACAGATCGGGTACGGACCGCATCATCGTGGCCAGGGTCGGAAAGGGCTTGTCGGCCAGCCCGTCGAAGGCGACTTCAAAGCAGCGTTTGGATTCCTTCAGCAGGCGCTCATGCCCGGCCACGTCGGAAGGCGAGAATTTCTCGATTTCGGCGCGCATCTGTTCAGGATCGGCGGTGCCCCGGAAGGTTACGCCGTCCTCGAAACGCAGGGTGTAGAACGGATCGAGCGATTTCAGGGTGACATGATCCGACATCCGCTTGCCGCATATCGTCCATAGATCCTCGAACAGATGGGGCATGGTGACGATGGTTGGTCCGGCGTCGAAACGAAACCCGTCCTGCTCGAACACCCGCGCCCTGCCGCCCGGTTGATCCAGACGTTCCGCGACCGTAACCCGATAGCCCCGGACGCCGAGCCGGACCGCTGCGGCAAGCCCACCGAAGCCCGATCCGATAACCACCGCATGGGGGCGCGGGTCGGACGAGGTATCGACGAAAGGGATGGGGCGCTGATATGTCATGTCTGATTGACACTTTGAACTGTAACTTTGTCAAGTTCAAGCCTTGTTCATCTTTTGCGCGAACACCGCTCCAGAATCACCTCCGTAACTTTTTCGGGCGCGACTTCATGTAACAGATGCCCGCCCGTGCGGATGTTCACCAGTTCGGCATTTTCGATCTGTCCGGCGGCCTCGCGCGAATCTTCCGGCGGCACCATCGGATCGTCTCCGGCGGTGATGACGGTCATCGGCAGGGCAAGTTCACCAAAACGGCGGCGCATCGGGTCGAGATCCCAGTTCGCCATCATCCCCAGCGCCCCGGCCACATGCGCCGGATTCTGCACGAGTGTCCGGTAGCACCGGACGCCGCGTTCATCGAGTGTCGAGCCGGTGCGCGCCAGCAGCGATCCGATCATATCGCCCGAACCCGCCCGCCATGACACCAGCCTGGGGATCATCGGATTGGCGAAGAACAGCTTGGCCAATGGCGAGAGCACCGCATTTCCCTCGCTGGGCCGCAGCGCGCTGTTGATTCCGATGATGCGCTCGCAGGGGGTGTCCTGCGCCAGTACCATCTGGATCAGCACCGCCGTTCCGGCGGAATGCCCCACCGCGAAGCGCGGCGTGACCTCCAGCGTGTCGCACAGCCCTGCCAGCGCCTTCGCCATCCCCGGCAGTGACAGCACCTCGTCCGAGCGCGCATCGGTGAAGCCATGCCCCGGCAAATCCGGCACCACCACCCGGAAAGACTGCGCCAGCAGGGGCAGCATGTCGCGAAATGAATGGGCCGATGCGCCGGTACCATGCACCAGCAGCAGGGTCGGCGCATCCGGCGGACCATCCACCTGCACATGCCAGTTGATCGACCCCGACCGCACGAAGCGGCTTTTTTCCGAATGGGGCCAGTGATGACGGGCCGCTTTCCAGTCAGGCCGGGTCCGATTGATCCCGAACACCCTCAATCGCCCCGCATATAGGTCGAGACCAGCCGTGATACCGAGGCCGCATCTGCCCTGGGCAGGGCCACGTAATCCGCATGGAGACTGGCAGCGAAGGCCCGTGCCGTCTCGCGCGGGCGACTGGAGATATCAATCATCACGACCTGCATCGGCTGGATCGCGAGTTGCCGGGCGAGACCGGCCACTTCCTCGCGGGACCGTTCGCGGTCCACGCCGCCGTCGAGAGCGACATTGCCGTTGCCGTCCGTCATCATCACCAGCAGCGGCGACTGCCCTTCGCGTGCCACACGCATGGACAGCTCAAGCGATTTTGCCATAGCACTGGCCAGCGGCGTCGGCCCGCCCCCCGGCAATCTGCCGAGTGAGCGTTTTGCGCGGACCAGCGAGCGGGTCGGCTCCAGCAGCACATCGGCCTCCGTGCCGCGAAAGGCGATCACCGCCACGCTGTCGCGCCGGATGTAGCATTCTCCCAGCAGCAGTTCGACGGCCCCTTTCGCCTCGCCGAGGCGCGCCATCGCTGTGGACCCCGAGGCATCGACCGCGAAGATCACCGTCGTCTCCGAACGATCCTTCAGCCGCCGGTAGCGGAAATCCGATTTGCGGATATCGAGTTGCCGCGCGGGTTTGCTCCCGTCACGATGATGCCTTCGCACGACCTGCCAGGGGGCGGCGGCGCGCAGGGTGGCCAGAATGTCCGGTTTGGCACCGGGATGGGGGGCGTGGGGTGTATAGCCGATGGGTCGTCCCCGCCGCGCCTTGTCTTTCTGCGCCCCCGACTTGCCCGATGATTGCGCGTTGGCCCCGGCCTTCTGTGCGGGCAGCAGGATGGGAAGCTGCATTGTGCTTGCTGCTTCCGCCGCGATCAGCATGTCCTTCAAGAGGTCCGGGTCCAGCTCCGCCGGATCGCTGTTTTCGCTGTCGCCGTCATCGGGTGGTTCGGGCGGGGGAGGGGGGGGCGTATCGTCCATGGCCTCCTCCTGCGCTTCCTCCTCGGTATCGCCGGAGATCATGGCAGGGCCGAAGACGAGCCGGATCGCGGTGGCGGCATGGCCGGGTTCTACCATCTGCGCGCCGTCGAGGGCCGCCACGATACGGCTGACCATCGACAGCCAGATGGGTGAGCGCATCGAGTGCCACCCCGCCTGCGCGGCTGCCGTCGTGAGAGCCAGCAGGAGATCGTCGGAAATCGTCACGGTATCCGGGTCGATCCCCGGATCGAGGGGAACGGTGCAGTCCCCCTGCGCGATCCGCCACGATACAGCGGTAAGATCGACGCGCAGGGCGAGTCGGTCGCCCAGCGGCACCGGCAAACCTTCCGTATCATCGACTCCCTCGTCGAGGGCCACGAGGATGAACCGCGCAGGCAGGGAGCCGGACTCACCCCCCCGTTCGGGCCGGATCGTTCCGGTATCCATCGCGCCCGCCATGATCCCGCAGAGGGACGGCTCTGCCCGTTCGGCCATGGCCAGAACGATCACTCCGCCGTCGGCGCGCGCGAGCAGGCCCTGCGACATCACGGGCCTGCCTTCGGCCAGAGTGCGTGACAGGTCGAGATCGCCCAGCAGGCGTCCGTCCTCCACTCCCGGTGAAAATCGGATCAGCGGCGTATCGGGCAGGGTCTCGCGAAAGCAGTCGAGCCATATATCGCGCACAGGCCCTGAACGCGCGCGCAGGTGGATGCCACCGATTCGATGACGCGCGACCCCGGCGACCCTGATAGCGAGGAGGGCATCCCGCCATGCTGCCTCGCTCTCCGACATATCAGCCGTCGAGAGCGGCGATGGCGCGGTCGATGCGGGCCGTCGATCCGGCTTCATCCAGCGGATCGCGCCGCAGGCGATGCCGCAGGGCCGATGGGGCGACCTTCAGCAGGTGGTCGCGAGTCACTGCATCGGCCCCGTCAAGCGCCGCCCGTGCCCTTGCGGCCCGGATCAGCGTCAATTCCCCGCGCAAGCCGTCCACGCCTAAAGCGAGACACAGCCGTGCGGCATCGCCCAGCGTTTCGTCCGGTACCGTCAGAGCGCCGACCGACTGCTTGCCCCGTGCGATACGGTTGCGAACCTTGCTTTCCCTGGAGCGATACGCCTTCGCGAATCCCTCCGGGTCGCGGTCGAAGGCATCGCGCCGCTTGATGACCTCGACCCGATCTGAAATTTCCGTCGGCGAGGAAACCTCGACGGAGAGGCCGAACCGATCCAGCAATTGCGGGCGCAATTCGCCTTCCTCGGGGTTGCCGCTGCCGACAAGAACGAATCGGGCTGCATGGCGAATGCTCAGGCCCTCGCGTTCGACCACGTTCACCCCCGATGCGGCCACATCGAGCAGCAGATCGACGAGATGATCTTCGAGCAGATTGGCCTCGTCGATATAGAGAAAGCCACGGTTGGCCGCCGCAAGCAGCCCCGGCTCGAAAGACTTCTCGCCCGATACCAGCGCCTTTTCCAGATCGAGCGATCCCACGACCCGGTCCTCGCTGGCGCCGAGGGGCAGGTCGATCACAGGCGTCTGTATCGTGCGTCGCTTCGGAGTGCCTTTTGCCGAGTGTGCCTGACAGGATTCGCATTGCCCGTCGGGCGCGTCGGGATCACAGTTGAAGCGACATCCGGGCAGCACCTCGATTTTCGGCAGCAGGCCCGCAAGGGCGCGGACGGCGGTGGATTTGCCGGTGCCGCGATGTCCGAAGACGAGAACACCGCCCAGACTCGGCTCGATCGCCGCCATGAGCAGCGCCTCGCGCATTTCGGTCTGACCGACGATGGCGGAAAAAGGAAAGGGCGAAGACATGATTTCCCAGCATGAATAATGTGCCCGCAAGGTTGTGCGATGCACCGGGCAAAAGCAATCGTCTGACGGATGAAAACTCAGGCGATGAAACTCAGGCACGACCCATCCGCTCAGGCCCCTTCATTGTCTCTCACAGTGAAGCCGGAACAGCAAAGTGTAAAATTTAGTTTACAAATTTGATTGTCACATGAATGATACATCTATGAGAAAACGCTGAGCGTTGCGATGTTCCGATCTCGGGAGCGGCTCAGCCGGGGAGTATCGAAATGCTGGATCAGGCTTACGAATTCGACACGACGACCGCCTTACTCGATAAGCTCGACCTGCCTGCTGATCTCAGGAAACTCATGCCGGATGAATTGCTGGCACTGGCTTCCGAGCTTCGTACTGAACTCATTGACAGCGTGTCGCGGACGGGCGGACATCTCGGGGCTGGCCTCGGGGTCGTGGAACTGACCGTCGCGCTGCACACGGTTTTCGAATCGCCGAAGGATCGTCTGATCTGGGATGTCAGTCACCAGTGTTATCCGCACAAAATTCTCACCGGAAGGCGGGAGGAAATGGCGTCGATCCGCCAGAGCGGCGGTATATCCGGCTTCACCAACAGAACCGAAAGCGCGCATGACCCGTTCGGTGCGGCGCATTCCTCCACCGCGATTTCGGCGGGGCTTGGCTTTGCGACGGCCCGCGATCTCAGCGGTGAGGATGGTGAGGTCGTCTGCGTGGTCGGCGACGGCGCGATGTCTGCGGGGCTGGCTTTCGAGGCGCTGAACAATGCGGGCGTATCGGGGCGGCGCATGTTCGTCATCCTCAATGACAACGATATGTCGATTGCCGGGCCGGTCGGCGCATTGTCGGGCCATCTCACCGATCTGCGCGCCGAGCCTTACCGTGAGGGCGGCGATGCGGGGACACTGTTCGAGAATCTGGGATTCCAGTATGTCGGGCCGATCGACGGGCATGATCTCCCTGCCCTCATCGCCCTGTTGCAGAATCTGAAGAAGACGGCGACGGGGCCTGTGCTCATCCACACGATTACGCGCAAGGGCGCAGGGTATGCTCCCGCCGAGGCCGCCGCCGATAAGTATCACGGTGTCTCGAAATTCGATACGCTGACAGGCAAACAGCAGAAGGCCGCACCCGGTGCGCCCAGCTACAC
>CAKZUT010000252.1 GCA_937922185.1 uncultured Neomegalonema sp. | reverse complement strand
CCGGATTGCCACGATTCCGCCTTTCTTGCTGGACAGTTTCGGATTTCGCTTCAGGATAATGCAGTATTTTGCTCACCTTATGGAGAACATCATGCGTCTTTCCCGCCTTTCCGTACTGACCGTTTTCGCCTGCATCGCGATGACACCTGCCGCTTTCGCGCAGGATGACGTGCTCGATTTCGACCGCGACTGCCTGTCCAATTCCATTACGAGCGCCGAACTGCTCGGAGATTGCAGCCTTATGCTCGTCGAGATCGCGGAACTGGAAAACGCGGCCCCCGCCGTCGTGGATGAACGGATCAGCAAGACCGTGGACAATGCCGGTTCCGGCGGCGGAGAGAGCATGATGAAGGATGCGTGCAGCAAGGTTCCCCTTGCGGGTTACCGGGGCAGTTCCGGCAATGGCGGGAAGATATACGCGGCATTATGCACCAACTTCTGACCCGCCGCGTCCCCTTCGGAGGCGCGCCCCGATGCTGATGGATTTCGCCGGACTGCGGCAGCGTATCGGTTTCGATGACTATTGCGAGAAATCGGCGGCCTGTCGGTCCTCTGCGCGCTGAATAGTGATCGGACGTTCATATCTTTGCCACCCTCTCACGGTTTAGAGAGGAACGACCGCAGCCGCGACAGGAGAGCGCCCCCATGCGACCCGCTTCCATCCTCAAGAGCGCCGCCCTCGCTCTGCTTCTGTCGAGCGGCATCGCGGATGCGCGATCGCGCGGCAGCATCTCCACCATCCGCGATGCGGAGATCGAGAAGACGCTGGAGCGCATGAGCGCGCCGGTATTCCGCGCGGCGGGCCTGCCCGAGGGCAGCGTGGAAATCTTCATCGTCAATGACCGCAGCCTCAATGCGTTCGTCATCGGGCGCAATATGGCCTTCCATACCGGCCTTCTGATCGCGATGGAGGAACCGAAGGAACTGCTCGGCGTCATCGCCCATGAGACCGGGCATATCGCAGGGGGCCACGGGGTCCGCTTCGGCCCCGCCGCCAGCGCCTCGCAGGGCACGGCGATCCTGTCCACGATCATCGGCGTCGCCACCATCGCCGCCGGAGCCGGACAGGCCGGAGCGGCCATCCTCGCCGGAGGCCAGTCCATCGCCCAGCGCGGGTTCCTGCGCTATACGCGCGGACAGGAAAGCGCCGCCGATCAGGCCGCGATCACCTATCTGGAACGTGCGGGGATAGACCCGAGCGGCATGGTGGGCACCCTGCGCCGCCTTCAGGCACAGGAGCTTGTATCGGTCGGCAACCGGGTCGATCCCTACACGCTGTCCCATCCGCTTTCGGGCGAACGTATCCGCGACCTGGCCCGCCGTGTCAGCACCTCCTCCACACGCGGGCGCAGCGTGGATGCGGAGACGCGCTACTGGTACGACAGGATGCGCGCCAAGCTGCGGGGGTTTCTCATCGCTCCCTCACGCACCCTGCGGGAAGTGGCCGATGACGGATCGGAGACGGCGCTCCTCGCACGGGCCGTGGCCTATCATCGCGCGCCCGACCCCCAGGCGGCCCTGCGAACCATAGATCAACTGATCGCCATGCGTCCGAACGATCCCTACTATCATGAACTCAAGGGGCAGATCCTGTTCGAGGGCGGCGCGGCACAGGCCGCCATTCCCGCGTATCGTCACGCCGCCTCCATCGCACCGGACGAGCCGCTCATCCTCGGCTCTCTCGGGCAGGCCCTGCTGTCGCTCGACCAGCCCGCCGCGACGACCGAGGCCCGCACGGTACTGGCCGAAGCCGTCCGCCGCGACCGCTTCAATGCCAGCGCATGGCGGTGGCTGGCACAGGCCGAGCGCCGTCTGGGCAATACCACCGCCGCCTCCCTCGCCGCCGCCGAACACCAGATCATGTCCGGCGAGGATACCGTCGCCGCCCGCCATGCGAAAAAGGTGCAGGCCACCTCGCCATACGGCTCCTCCGCGTGGTTGCGGGCCGGGGATATCCTTGCCGAGATCGACCGCAGAAAGTCTCTGGAGAAGTAAATTCTCCGGGAAAGTCATGCTTTTTTATCGCCAGACCCTCACTGGCCACTGTAAGACACCGCAGTATTCGCGAAAGGGTGGAATATGTACGGACAAATCGGAGCGGCCCTCGGCGCGGTCGCACTCGCGGTCAGCGGCTACGTCGCCTACAGCACCAGCAACAAGCGTATCAATGTCGAGCCTGCCGTCGTCCACGGGGCTTTCACCGACTATCTCGTGGCCAATCCCGATACCGTCGGAACAGCGGTCACGAGCTACATGCAGGCCAATCCCGGCGCGGCCTCGGCCCCCTCCGGCGATGCGATCCGCAGATACCTCGTCACCAACCCCGAAGTCATCGTCGAGGCGATGAACGCCTTCGAGGAAAAGCAGAAGATCGCCGCCGCCGCCGCCGACGGCCAGCTGGTCGAGACCAACGCCAAAGAAATCTTCGAGGACGGCTATTCCATCATCCGGGGCAATCCCGACGGCGACCTCACCGTGGTCGAGTTCTCGGATTACAATTGCGGCTACTGCAAGCGGGCGCATACGGAAGTCGAGAAATTCGTGAAGGCTGACGGCAATATCCGCCTCGTCATCAAGGAATTTCCCATCCTCGGCGAGGGGTCGGTTCTTGCCGCCCGCGCCGCGCTGGCCTCCGGCGCACAGAAGGACGGCACCCTCTATCCCGACTTCAACGACGCCCTCATGATGCATCGCGGGTCACATACCGAAGCGTCGATCATGACCATCGCCGAAAAGATCGGTCTGGATGTCGAGGCCCTGAAAAAGGACATGCAGAGCGAGGAGGTCCGCGATCAGATCAACCGCACCTACGCTCTCGCCCAGAAGCTGAAGATCAACGGCACCCCGGCCTTCATCATCGGCGACGAGGTTGTGCGCGGGTTCGTCCCCGCCGCACAGCTTGAACTCTTCGCCGAAGGCGCGCGCGAGGAAGGCTGAACCCGCCCCGCCGATGAACGATCCGAGGCTCCGCCCTGTGCGGGGCCTTTTTCATGCGGCCCGGTTTCAGGGCAAACACGCCCCGGCCCCGCGATCAATGCCGGAAATGGCGCATTCCGGTGAAGACCATTGCAAGGCCCACCTCGTCTGCGGCGGCGATCACATCCTCGTCGCGCATCGACCCGCCCGGCTGAATAACGGCGGTCGCTCCCGCTTCGGCGGCGGTCAGCAGGCCGTCGGCAAAGGGAAAGAAAGCATCCGATGCCACGACCGATCCGATAGCCGGAGAGGCGGACAGGCTTTCCGCTTCCGCGATATCATCGGCCTTGCGCGCCGCAATGCGGGTGGAATCGACCCGGCTCATCTGCCCCGCGCCGATGCCTACCGTCGCGTTGTCCTTCGCATAGACAATGGCGTTCGATTTCACATGCTTGGCCACGCGCCATGCGAACATCATGTCGGACAGCTCTGTCTCGCTCGGCGCCCGTTTCGTCACACAGCGCAGATCATCCGCCGTCACCCGCCCCCCGTCACGATCCTGCACCAGCAGCCCCCCGGCCACCGGCTTGATCAGCCGTCCCGGTGACAGCGGATCGGCCAGCCCGCCCGTCAGCATGAGGCGCAGGTTCTTTTTCTCCGCGAAGATCGCCCGCGCATCCGCATCCGCATCGGGCGCGATCACGACCTCGGTGAAGATCTTCACGATCTCCGCCGCCGTTTCACCGTCCAGCGGCACATTGAGCGCCACGATTCCACCGAAAGCGGAGGTCGTGTCAGTACGATAGGCATGGCGATACGCCTCGACCAGCGATCCGCGCGTGGCGACACCGCAGGGATTGGCGTGCTTGATGATCGCGCAGGTCACATCGGTTTCCGGCACGAATTCCGAAACCAGTTCAAAGGCCGCATCGGCATCGGCGATATTGTTGTAGCTGAGCGCCTTGCCCTGAATCAGCGAGGCCGAGGCCACGCCGGGGCGGGCATCGCCTGTCGTGTAGAAAGCCGCTGACTGATGCGGGTTCTCGCCATAGCGCAGGGATTGCCGCAATGTCCCCGCCTGCGCCACGCGCTTCGGAGTCGTGTCCTCGACCTGCGCCGCATACCAGGAGGCGATCGCCGCATCATAGGCGGCGGTCCGGGCATAGGCGCGCGCGGCAAGGGCCTTGCGTCCCCCGGCATCGAAGCCCCCCGCCGCCACGGCCTCCAGCACATCGGCATAATCATCCGTATCGACCACCACAGCGGTATGCTGCCAGTTCTTGGCTCCGGCCCGGATCATCGCCGGGCCGCCGATGTCGATATTCTCGACACAGGAGGCGAAATCGCCCCCCCCGGCGACCGTCTCCTCGAAGGGATAGAGCGTGACGACCAGCAGATCGATCCCGACTATTGCGTGTTCCTGCATGGCCCGCGCGTGATCGGGCACGTCCCGCAGCGCCAGCAATCCCCCATGCACCGCCGGATGCAGCGTCTTGACCCGTCCGTCCATCATCTCCGGGTAGCCGGTCAGGTCCGCCACATCGCGCACGGGCAGGCCCGCTCCGGCAATGGCCTTGGCCGTTCCCCCCGTCGAGACGAGTTCGACACCGCGATCATGCAGGGCACGGGCAAAATCGGTCAGGCCGGTTTTGTCGGAAACGGAGAGCAGCGCGCGGCGCACGGGTTGACGGGTCATGCGTCGTCTATCTCCTTATTCGGGACGATCACGCGCCCGCTCATGCGTTTCAAGGCCCAGCGGACCTGTCCCTCGGTGTCGCGCAGGGCGCTTTCAATCACGATCTGCTTGCTCGGAACAGGGGCGACCGCGCCGGGAATATAAATACTGTCCTCGACCGACAGCTTGCCGCCCGATTGCATCATTTGCCACGTCTCGCCATCGGCCAGCGTCAGGCGCGCCTTGCCGTCCGCGACCGCCACGGCCACGTCGGGGTGCAGATGGAAGCGGATCGCGAAATGCGGCCCGTCGGGGCTTTTGCGTTTCGCGCGCGAGCGTTCCAGCACCCGCGCCCCGCCTTTGGCCAGGGTCAGCGTATCCTCGCCCCGGAAATCGACACCATCGGCATCGAGGAACAATCGGCGATAATGGATCAACCCGTGTCGCCCGGCATAGCCGTCATGGGCCGCCAGCGCCCAGATGCCGCTTTCATCGCGCTGGCTCTGACAGTCCACGATCCGCGCACAGCGGACCAGCCGCCTGAAGCGCATTGTCGTCTTGCCGTCGAAATCGCAGGGCGAGCGGTCGGCGACCGTCAGGGTAGAATGCGCCGCAGAAGCCCGGCACGGCCCTTCCCATTCGGCGGAGAGATGCGTGGCCGAGCCGCAATTGACGAAAATCCTCTGCTTGCCCGATGCAAAAGACAGCGCAAGCGGAGCCGCATGGGACCGGCGGGCATGGGCGCCTTCCGGGGCCGCTCCGGCATCCACAAGGGCGGTGATCCCCCCCGCCGACAGGCGCAGATAGCCGCTCTCCCCGGTATTTTCCGGTGCGGGGCGCGTGTCGCCGGATTCGACAAGCACCAGATTCACGAGCGCCTCGTCTTCCTCGCGCCCGCCATGGAACATCGCCAGCCCGCCATTGCCAAGGCGCAGCATCCGCAGAACCGGCACGGCCCGTTCGATCAGCGGCGTCAGGGTTCCGGCCAGCGCCCCCTCGCCCGTCGCCTTGATATCCTCGCGCAGTTGCACGAGGGCATGAAGAACGCGCAGCAGGTCGGAGGGGTTGCGGCTCACCGGTTCGCCGTCTTTCGCGATACAGGCCTTCGCCGCCGCCAGCACTCCCTCGACCCCCGGCTTGAGCAGGGCGCTCTCGCCGGAGACACAGAGGCCGACATAGGCAACCCCAAGCGCGGCGCGCAGACGATCAGAGGGCAATGTCTCGCCCGCCGCCGTCTTACGCAGATAACGGCCCTGCGCGGCCAGCGACCGGAAAAAATCGCTGCGATAGACGGGTTCGGCATTCTCGGCCAGCAGCCCGGCGCTCTGACACCATGCGATCACCCGGTCCCCGACGACCGGAGGACGCCACGCGATCCCCCCCGCCTTTCCGTGGCGGTGCAGCCATCCGTCGGTCATCTTGCGCGCGGCCTTGCGGGCCGTCTCTCCGTCCGCCGCGCGGAAATGGTCCAGCCAGCCAAAACCGTGCAACGCCTCGGCCCATGCCACGGAGGGTGCATCGGCGCGCCAGGGGTCTCCCCGCTCGATCCGCGTCGAGACCCCGGCAAAGGCGAATTGCCCCCGCAGCAGAGCGGCGGCGATATCGGGAGAGCCGACATTCAGGCTTTCCGGCTTATACGAGAAGCTGTCGGGAACAGACCCGCGCGCCGTCATGCGTCGCGTTATCCCCGCCTTCCATCCATCCCGGAGGCGCGAGACTGTACGTCGCGACAGCCTGCCTGCGTGTCTGGGATCATCCATCGGATTCCCCTGCGGCATCGTTGGCCGCCTCTCTGCTCTGTTTGCCCTTCGGAGAAATTAAGGTTTCCGCAGCCGATTGTCACGCTCTGCATTGCGGCACCATCGACATCCCGGCAAATATTCAGCGTGAATTCCGGCTCAGTCCGGTCGGGACTGACTGTAACCGTCCACTCAGGTCGTGCGACGCGCCAGCCGCACGGCGGTCTGTCCCGGCCAGAGGCGCTTCGAGGGCATGACGAGCATACACTCGTCATAGGGCGTGACGACGGCCCGGTCCCCGTCATGGCCGAGCAGGGTTCCGGCGTTCTCGATGATCTCGCCCCCCGTGAAGGGCTGCGCGAAAGTGAAGCCCTGTTCGATGGTCACGGCTTCGGTGACATCGAAGAACACCTGCGGCTCCGGCTTCTCGCCCCCCGCTTCGGCGACCAGATCATCGCCCGCCATGCCCAGCGCCACGAGGAAGCGGGCGGTGGCGTCTTTGGCGAGGGTTCCGGCGGAGGCTTCCCAGTGCTGGCCGCATTCGATCAGACAGGCGCTGGCATCGGAGGACGCATCGTCGAAAGCCCCGTGATCGCGCATCCGCACGCCCGCCGCATGGCCCGCATCCGAGATGACGATGCGCGGAACGCCGATTTCTCTGGCCAGCGCCACGCCCTTCGGCCTGGTCCCGGCGATCATCACGGGCGGCGCGAGGTGCTGCATGGTGTGGATATCGAGCAGGCGGTCAGCGGCGGCGACCGCAGGCTGCACCTCACGGGCGCGGCGCAGTTCCACACTGTCGCGGTCGCCCTCCAGCACATCCCGCGCCCAGACGCGGTTGAAATCCTCATCCACCCAGCGCGTCGCATTGGGGTCCGCCGGATCGAACGCCTCATAGGCGGCGATGTTCATGAAGGCCAGCGTGAGCGTCCCCCGCGCGGGCCGGAAATCCCGCTGCATCAACCAGTCGAGCGCAATCGCCCCCGCCGGTTCATTGCCATGCACGATAGCCGATATCATCGCATGAGGGCCGGGCTGGCTCCCCTCGAAACGCCAGATATAGGGGATGCCGGTATTGCCCTCCCGATAGGCCGAGATATCGGGCGGCGTCAGTTCGACGGCATATTCATTCGGCAGGGACGGGCTTGGCATGGGCGGGTCTTTCTTGGGGAGGATACCGCCGATCATTCCCCGGACGCACCCTCTTGCCAACCCATCACACTGTCGTAGCAATGGAATTGTTCACCCACCGCTCCTGTCATGCCCGTGAAAACGGGCATCGTGCTGAAGGTGCCAGAGATTCCCGCTTTGCGCGGGAATGACAGTGAACGGGTATGGGGCAGCGGATGACATATCAGGTCATCGCCCGCAGCGCCGCGACTGCTTCCCGGCCTCCGCAAGCCACGCACACCAGCGGTCATGCGACTTAAACCAACCCAGGCCTTCGGCTGGCCAGTGGGCCGGGCGGTCCAGCCCCTCGGGCAGTTTCGTCTCGCCATCCCCGAACATCGCATCGACCATGGATTGCGTCAGACCCGTCGCTCCGGTAAAATCAGCGAAGCTGGCGTTGACGGAGTCAATGTGCACCAACGCCAGCTTCGCTGATTTGAACGACGCCTCTCTGAGGTCCGCCCCTTCCATCTGCGCCCCTGTGAGGTCCGCCCCTTCCATCTGCGCCCGTGTGAGGTTCGCCCCTTCCATCTGCGCCCCTGTGAGGTCCGCCCCTTCCATCTGCGCCCGAAAGAGGTTCGCCCCTTCCATCTGCGCCTCAAAGAGGTTCGCCCCTTCCATCTGCGCCTCAAAGA
>CAKZUT010000251.1 GCA_937922185.1 uncultured Neomegalonema sp. | reverse complement strand
GGCTGGTCATGGGGGCCGAGCGGATAGTCCTTCTCGAAACCTTCGAGCAGTTCCTTCTTGCCCGACGCGATCGCGGCGGCCTTCATCTGCTCCGCGCCTGCGTGACAGCCCATGCCCTGCGTTTCGTCCCCATCGCTCAAGGCGTCTATGATCGGCGTACCATCCATCGGTCAGACCGCGTCGTAGATGATTTCGAGGGAGGTCTTCTGCGCGCCGCCTGCGGCGCACATATCCTCGACCGATGCGGGTTCGAGGTCGAAATCGCCGCCCGTATCCTCGGTGTCGAACAGCGCGATCAGGCCATCCTGATCCAGCGGGTTCGGCAGGGTCGGGGGAGCCTCGCCCAGCGTTTCGGCCAGCGACGAGAACAGATCGCCCCACCGTTCGCCCGGAATGCCGACAATCTGGTAATTCGCGCTCTTCTTGCGGATATCGTCATCCTGCGGGATCGAGCCGATGATCGGGATGTTGACCGCATCGGCAAAGGCCTGCGCCTCGCCCGACCCGTCATCCTTGTTCACGATCATCCCGGCGACGCCAACATTGCCGCCCAGCTTGCGGAAATACTGGACCGCCGAACACACATTGTTCGCCACATAGAGCGACTGCATGTCGTTCGAGCCGACGACGACGACCTTCTGGCACATATCGCGCGCGATAGGCAGGCCGAAGCCGCCGCATACCACGTCGCCCAGAAAGTCGAGCAGCACGTAGTCGAAATCCCATTCATGGAAGCCCAGCTTTTCCAGCAGTTCAAAACCGTGGATGATTCCGCGACCGCCGCAACCGCGCCCGACTTCCGGTCCTCCGAGCTCCATCGCGAACACGCCGTCGCGCTTGAAGCAGACATCCCCGATCTCGACTTCCTCGCCCGCCGCCTTCTTTCTGGATGAGGTTTCCAGAATGGTCGGGCAGGCCTTGCCGCCGAAAAGCAGCGAGGTGGTGTCGGATTTCGGATCACAGCCGATCAGCAGGACTTTCTTGCCCTGTTGCGCCAGCATGTAGGAGAGGTTGGCGAGGGTGAAGCTCTTGCCGATCCCGCCCTTGCCGTAGATCGCGATGATCTGCGTTTCTTTTGTAACTTCGGTGTGAACCACGGGATCGGGTTCGACCATCGCTTCATCGCGCAATTGCTCGGTGAAGGATTCCAGGGTCATTTCGCTCAAACCTTCGGTCACGAGCAAGTCCTCCAATCCAATATCATTTTCAGGCAGTTCGGGTCGTTGAACGCGGTATCGTAGGCGTCACGGGCGTCCTGCGGATTCGCGCGGTGGCTGATGAGACCGTCGAGACTCAGGCGACCATCGGCGATCAGGGCAAGCACGGCATCGGTATCGAAACGGTCGAACTCCGCCGCCACCCGGAAGCGGGCTTCACGCATGAAAGCCGCCGGAAAAGTGAAGGAGAGTGGATCGCGGTAGAAGCCTGCCAGAACGATCTCGCCGCCCCGCGCCAGATGCGCGATGGCCGTATCGAGAATGCCCGGATCACCGCTCGCGTCGATGATGCTCGCATAATCCGTTTTCATGTCGCTCGCGCCGTCGATCACGGGATATCCCGTATCGACATCGCGTCGTCTGGCTGAAGTCTCCCAGACCGTGGGGGCCTTGCCACCGAGCGCCATGGTCGTCCGCGCGATCAACTGACCGAGAACACCATGGCCGATAATCAGGTCGGGCAGCCTGGTTCCTGCCAGTGCAAGAGCATGATGTGCTGTTGCCGCCAGCGCCAGCAGCGTTCCCTGCTCGCCCAGCGACTCGGGCAGTGGCACCACCTTCGCGGCATCGGCGATCAGATGTGATGCCGTGGCACCGAACAGTCCACGCGCATCGATATAACCGCGCGCACCGGGCACGAAGACCAGAGTGCCGACCTCGATATCTGTTTGCGGTGATGACCGCGCCACGCGGCCCACCGACTCGTAACCGGGAACCAGCGGATATCCCATGCCGGGGAAGGGGGGCATCGTGCCTTCGAGAAGCATACGTTCCGTGCCGGAGCTGATGCCGCTCCAGAGCGTCTCGACTACGACATCATCGCCAGCAGGTGCCGTCAGGTCGATATCCTCGACCTTTAGCTTTCCCGGTTCCCGAAAGACGATGGCGTTAGTTTTCATATGTCTGTGTGCGGCCTTTGCGTCGGATCGACGACAGCCACCTCCCTTGCTAGTCACTTTAAAATGACACACTCAACTGTCAATCTATATTTACAGTTCGTTTACTGCTTTTGCCGTGATGACGCTGGCGAATAGCGGATTTCTGGTCCGTACTCGCTTGATCGAGCCGAACCCGGCTCCGGCAAGCAGTGCCGTGATTTCCTGCGGGCTGCGGCAGGCACCGGATTGCATGGCGAGGAAGTAGAATGCGAAATATGCCGCCGCCGCCGACTCACCGGGTTTTGGCCCGTCCATCGGCTCGGCGATCAGCAGGGTCGCACTCGGCGACAGGCTGCGCCGGATATTCCTGAGCAGTGCCGAGGCGGCGGCGTCATCGTGATCGCACAGCACGCGCACGAGCGTGATGCAATCCGCGTCACCCGGAATGTCATCGGTGAAGAAGTTTCCGCCATGTGCCGTGAAGCGCCCGTCGAATCCCGCGCCCTTCATGATGAGTCGCGCCCGTTCGGCGACGGGGGGCAAATCGAACAGACTCAGTGACAGGGCCGGGTGCCGCTTGCCCGCTGCCGCCAGAAACGCGCCTTCGCCCCCGCCGATATCGAGAACGGCCTCATGCCGCTCCAGCGGATAGGCATCCAGCACCTCGGTGGCTACGAGATCCTGACTGGACCGCATCAGCGCCGAATAGGTTTCCGCATCCGCGCCGGAAACATCGCGCCCCATGCGCTCCCCGGCATAGGCCCAGTAATCGGCGGTCTCGGTCTGACGCTGCGGATCGCGCAGCAGGGCAACGGGATCGGCCAAATCGCGATACAGCATCGCATGGTGCCGGATCATCGCCCGGATGCCTTCATTCCCGTGGATGACCGCGCCGGTATCGGCCAGCATCCACATTCCGTGACCTGAATTTCTGACCAGCCCCAGCGCCCGTGCCGCAGGCAGAAGACGTTGCGCTGATCTGAGCGGCAGGGAGGCGCGCGCGGCGATATCCTCCGTGGACAGCGCACCATCGGCCAGCATTGCGAAGAGATTGATCTCGACGCAGGCGAACAGAATCTGGGATTGCACGAAGCCCGTGGTTGCGCGGAACAGGGCTTCCGATTGTTTGCGCGCGAAGCCGCGTGTCAGCGGAAACCGCGCGACCCTGCGCTGAAACCCCGCATCGGCAACCAGCCGGTTCCGCAGAGTCCGAAGCCTTTGCAGGAGTCCGGGCCGGGCAGGGGGGCGGGACAGGTCCATGAAATCCGACACCGCCATTGATACCTACGCTGCCGACTTGCTCAGCTTGCGGGGCATCAGGCGCTTGACTTCGCCGTGGATAAGGTTGCGAAGACTGTCCGACCCCGGAACATCGGGCACGGCCTCGATCGCATCGGTCACGAATTCCTGCAACCGCGCGACCGAGCCGGAAATGCCCAGTTCCTCGGCGATATTGGGTTGATTATTCCCGGCATCCTGCCGACAGGGCTTGCCGATTTCCTTGGCAGAGCTGACCATATCGCGCAGGTCGTCGGCCACCTGATAGGCGGCACCGAGCTGCTTGCCGACCTCTATCCAGGGCTGCGGATCGGAATCCGCCGCAATCGCCCCCGCCGCCGTCGCGCCCATGAACAGCGAGGCGGTCTTGGTACGATGGTATTCCTCCACATCGATCCTGTCTTCGCTTTCCCATGCCTGCCCGGCGACAATCCCGTTCGGCATCCCGACCGAACGCGCGATCGTCGCGATCAGGGGCGCGAGGCGGTGGGGCGTGACGGCACACTCACGCGCCAGCGTTTCAAAAGACAGGATGATGAGCGCATCCCCCGCCAGCAGGGCAAGCGGCTCTCCGAAGGCCGCATGGACCGAAGGCTTGCCCCGGCGGAGATCGGCATTGTCGAAGCACGGAAGGTCATCATGCACGAGCGAGGCGCAATGCAGCAGTTCGATGGCTGTCGCGGCGGCGGTGGAGGCTTCGCGATACGGATCGCCACAGGCTTCGGCAACCGCGAGGCACAGGCGCGGACGCACACGCGCCCCATCGGAAAAGACCGCGTGTTGGACCGCCTTGCACAGCAAAGGTGGCCTGCCGCCGACCGTCGCAAACGAAAGCGCACGTTCCAAACTGCGCTCGATCCGGGATGTCGCGTCCATGGCCAGCCTCTTGTCGCTTGTTGTAGACAACATAATGTGTCAATTCAGAGTGACACATTCGAAGGCAATGTCAACGGAATGAATCAGAGATGAACGAAATCCGACAGCCGGGCGACCATGTGGTGGTCATCGGGGCAGGCATGGGGGGGCTGTGCAGCGCCATTGCGCTGTCGGCGGCGGGCTTCGCGGTTACGGTGGTCGAAAGCCGCACCTATCCGGGCGGCAAGATGCGCGAAGTGCCGGTCGGTGGCCTCGGCATTGACTCGGGGCCGACGGTCTTCACGATGAAATGGGTGTTCGACGAACTGTTCGAGAAGGCGGGTCTGTCTTTTGATGACCATGTTCCGCTCGATCCCGCCCATATCCTTGCCCGCCACGGCTGGCGCGACGGCTCGGCGCTCGATCTCTTCGCCAATGTGGAGGAGAGCGTCGCGGCGATCACCGAATTCGCCGGAGCCGATAATGCCGAAGGGTATCGCCGCTTTGCAGCGGACAGCGAGCGTATCTTTGCAACCCTCAAGCGCAATTATATCGCTGCCCCCCGCCCCGGTCCGCTTGACCTGGTGCGGCGTATCGGTCCGCTGAACATTCGCGATATGCTGGCGCTCAAGCCTTTCGATACGCTGTGGAAGGCTCTGGGCGGCTATTTCACCGATCCGCGTCTGCAACAGCTTTTCGGGCGCTATGCCACCTATTGCGGCTCGTCTCCCTTTCGCTCGCCCGCAACGCTGATGCTCGTCGCCCATGTGGAGCAGGACGGCGTTTGGTTCGTTTCGGGGGGAATGCACGCCCTTGCCCGCGCCCTTGCCGGGGCGGCGCAGAGCCTCGGCGCAACCCTGCGCTATGGAGATGGTGTGGCGGATATCAGGGTCGGAGACGGCGTTAAGGGTGTGACCCTGGAATCCGGTGACCGGCTCGATGCCGATGCCGTGATCTTCAACGGCGATGCCTCGGTTCTCGCGCGGATGCTGTCCCGTGCCGCACCGAAGCCCGTCCCCGCCGCGAAGCGTTCACTTTCGGCGCAAACATGGTCGATGCGGGCCAGGACCGGCGGCTTTCCGCTTTCGCGTCACACGGTATTCTTCTCGGATGACTACCGCGCTGAATTCGACACGATCTTCGACCGTCGCGGCGTTCCCGAGCAACCCACTGTCTATATCTGCGCGCAGGATCGGGACGATCACGGCACCCTCACGGATGCCGACGGCGGGGGAGAGCGGTTGCTCTGTCTCATCAACGCGCCCGCCGATGGCGATACATGGACATTCGGAAAAGACGAGGTCGGGAAATGGCTGGACAAGACATGCGATCATCTTGGCCGATGCGGCCTTTCACTGGACCCGGTATCGGCAGTGCCGACGGGGCCGGCGGAGTTCGAGCGGCTCTTTCCGGGATCGGGCGGGGCGCTCTATGGTCGGGCATCCCATGGCTGGATGGCGTCGTTTCAGCGACAGGGATCGCGGACGAAGATTCCGGGTCTCTATCTGGCGGGGGGCAGTGTGCATCCGGGTCCGGGTGTGCCGATGGCGGCGCTTTCCGGGTGTCTGGCGGCGGAGAGCCTGGTCGCGGACCGCGCTTCGATGCCGAGGTTCCGCCGGGCGGATATCTCTGGTGGTACTTCGACGGGCTGAGCGAGGACGGGCAGCACGGCATTGCCGTCATCGCCTTCGTCGGATCGGTGTTCTCGCCCTACTACGCATGGGCAGGTCGGGGCGACCCGGAAGATCATGTCAGTATCAATGTCTCGCTCTACAAGCCGCGCTCCCAGCGCTGGACCATGACCGAGCGCGGGCGTGATGCGTTGCACCGTGATGCCACCAGCTTCACCGTCGGGCCGAGCGCCCTGCGCTGGGAGGAAGGTGCCATGACGCTCGATTTCGATGAGATCAGCCTGCCCTGGCCGACGAAACAGCTTTTGCCGCGCCGTATCCGGGGGTCGGTTACCGTGCGACCCGATACGATCACGGATCGCGTCTATGATATCGATGCGGGGGGTCGTCATCGCTGGTGGCCCATCGCGCCGGGTGCGCGGATTGACGT
>CAKZUT010000250.1 GCA_937922185.1 uncultured Neomegalonema sp. | reverse complement strand
AGGCGCACCCGGACGTGTTCAATATCCTGTTGCAGGTGATGGATCACGGCAAGTTGACCGATCATAGCGGCAAGAAGACCGATTTCCGCAATGTCATCCTCATCATGACCTCCAATGCCGGTGCCGCCGATGCTTCGCGCGCCCCTATCGGCTTCGGTCGCGACCGGCGCGAGGGAGAGGACGAGGAAGCGGTCGAAAAGCTGTTCACGCCTGAATTCCGCAACCGGCTCGATGCCACCATCGCTTTCGCCCCGCTCTCGCAGGAGGTCGTGGTCAAGGTGGTCGAGAAGTTCGTGCTGCAACTGGAAGGTCAGCTTTCCGACCGGAATGTCAGCTTTGAACTGACTTCGGCGGCGGCGGACTGGCTCGCCAAAAAGGGCTATGATGAGAAGATGGGCGCACGCCCGCTCTCGCGTGTGATCCAGCAACACATCAAGAAGCCACTGGCCGAGGAACTGCTGTTCGGCAAGCTGTCGAAGGGAGGCGTCGTGCGGGTCGGCATCAGGAAGGGCAAGCTCGACCTTCAGATCCTGCCGCCCGATCCTCCGCGCATAGGTGGCAAGAAAACACCTCTGTTAACCGCAAGCTAACCATCCCTTTCGACAACGGGAACCCGATGTCGAACGGAGGATTTGCGATGAAACCGATTCTGACAGCGGCTGCGTTGACCGTAGCCGCTTTCACTTCTCTCCCGACCCATGCCATCGAACTCGGTATGCCGCTCGATTGCGAAATCGGGGAAACCTGTATGATCCAGAACTACGTCGATGCCGAACCGGGCGTCGGCGCGAAGGATTTTCAGTGCGGGCCTCTGGCCTATGACAATCATCAGGGCACCGATTTTCGCCTGCGGAACCGTGCGGAGATCGACAAAGGCTATAACGCGCTGGCCGCCGCACCCGGTATCATCGTCAGCACGATCAACGATCAGCCTGACCACGGCTTTGCCGCCGCACAGGACAACCCTTTCGGTTGCGGCAATGCGGTGATGATCGATCACGGTGCGGGATGGGTCTCGCAATATTGCCACCTCGCACAGGGCACCGTCCGAGTCTCGCGTGGGCAGAGCGTGGCCATGGGCGATCCGCTCGGCGAGATCGGGTCATCGGGCGGGACGGATTTTCCTCATCTCCATTATGCGATCCGCCGGTTCGGAGCCGTTGTGAACCCCTTTACCGGCGTCAGCCCGACAGGCTGCAATGCGGCATCAGCCAAGCCCCTGTGGCGCGCGGAAACCCGACTTGCCTATACGCCCAATGCGCTGTTCGGCTTCGGCGTGAGCAAGGTCTTCCCCGCCCTCGAAACGGTCAAGCAGGATCATGCCATGCTGACCGCCCCCGAAGGCGAGACAGAGCCGTTCTATATCTGGCTGCATCTGCTCGGTGTTCGCGCGGGCGACTCGGCTCGCCTCATGGCCTTCGGCCCGGACGGTCGCCCCTTCGCCAGCGAATTGTTCCAGATCACCGAGGACGAAACCGTCTATCTCGCCAATATCGGCGTCAGCCCTTCGGATATGGGCCTGCTGCGGTGGCCACAGGGCGAATATCGCGCCCGGATCACCTATTTCGCCAATGGCAGGGAAGCCCTGCGCGAGGAACTGTCATTCGACCTGCCGACCCCGCTAGCTGAAAACATACGTGTAGGCCGCAATGGCTAGCCCCATCATCGTGATGGCGAAAGTGAAGATCAGCGACAATCGCATGAGTCGCAGGGCGATCAGCAGAAAGCTGCACGCACCGACCACCTGAGCGGCCCGTGCCAGCGGGCCGGAGGCGATATCGGACCCGATGGCCAGCACATCATTGCCCTCCATGAGCCGCTGTATCTCCGCCGGTAGCCGCCACCCGAGATAGGCCGAGATCACCAGAGCGGCGGCCCCGAAGAGCAGGATCAGAAGCCCCCGGTCCGGGCGCTCGAAAAATGACAGCGGTTGCAGGTCTTCATCAAGCTCTGCCGCCAGTGCCCGTCGGTCGAAAACCCTGAAGGAATGAATGATGACGGTCAGCAGAATGCAGAGGGCAAGATAGCCTGCCATAACGACGTTTGTATCCAGTTCGATCGGCACTCGCAGCCTCGCCCCTTGAAATATGTGCCATTATAGATCAACCGGAGGTGCAATGACAAGGATGAGGTCGCCGGATGCCGCTGGCACCTTTTGTTTCGGTTCCCGGAGTTCGCGATTGCGCCGTTCCCTCTGAGGCCCGGAGCAAGCCATAATCGAAGCGGACAAATGATGGGCAGACAAAACCGGACAACTCGATCTGCTATCGACATGCTTGTCGGCGGCGACAGCGGCGACTAGGTTCGCGGCATAGCAGAGGAGATACCGCGATGAACGCCCCCGCCAAGCTTGACCCCTCCACCGCCGCACCGGTCTTCGACTGGGCCGATCCATTCCTGCTGGACGACCAGTTGACAGAGGATGAGCGGATGATCCGCGATGCGGCCCGCGCCTATGCCGAGGACAAGCTGGCCCCGCGCGTGATCGGCGCGTTCGCGGAGGAACGGGTGGAGCCGGAAATATTTCCCGAAATGGGGGCGATGGGCCTGCTGGGCGTGACGATCCCCGAAGAATACGGCGGCGTGGGGGCGAATTACGTCACTTATGGTCTGGTGGCGCGCGAGATCGAGCGGATCGACAGCGGTTACCGCTCGATGATGAGTGTGCAGTCCTCGCTCGTGATGTACCCCATCCACGCCTACGGGTCGGAGGAACAGCGCAGGAAATATCTGCCAAAACTGGCCAGCGGGGAATGGATCGGGTGTTTCGGCCTGACCGAACCGGATGCGGGTTCGGACCCCGGCGGCATGAAGACGCGGGCCGTGAAGACGGCGGATGGCTATCGCATCAGTGGCTCGAAGATGTGGATTTCGAATGCGCCGATTGCGGATGTGTTCGTGGTCTGGGCGAAATCGGATGCCCATGATGGAAAAATTCGCGGCTTCGTGCTGGAAAAGGGCATGGCGGGCCTGAGCGCGCCGAAGATCGGCGGCAAGCTGAGCCTGCGCGCCTCGGTCACGGGCGAGATTGTGATGGATAATGTCGAGGTCGGCGAGGAGGCGCTGTTGCCGAATGTCTCGGGATTACGCGGGCCGTTCGGGTGCCTGAACCGGGCGCGTTACGGCATCTCGTGGGGCGTGATGGGGGCGGCGGAGGATTGCTGGTACCGGGCGCGCTCCTACGGTCTGGACCGGGTTCAGTTCGGTCGGCCTCTCGCGCAGACGCAGCTTTTCCAGAAAAAACTGGCCGATATGCAGACCGAAATTGCTCTGGGCCTGCAAGGGTCGCTGCGGGTCGGGCGGTTGTTCGACGAGGGGTCCATGGCCCCTGAAATGATTTCCATCGTCAAGCGCAACAATTGCGGCAAGGCGCTCGACATTGCGCGGGTCGCGCGGGATATGCATGGCGGGAACGGGATTCAGCAGGAATATCACATCCTGCGCCATGCCCTGAATCTGGAACCCGTCAACACCTATGAGGGGACGCATGACGTTCATGCCCTGATCCGCGGGCGCGCGCAGACGGGC
>CAKZUT010000249.1 GCA_937922185.1 uncultured Neomegalonema sp. | reverse complement strand
TGTTTTCAAACCGACCTATCGCCCGCATTTCTTGATTTGCTACACAGATGTCAATATATGTGTAGCATCAGAAAGGCCGACGCCATGCCCCATGCCCTGAACATTCGCGATATCGGCGACAACCTCAACGCGGCTCTGGATGCGAGAGCGGAGGAGGAGGGTTTGTCGAAGTCGGAGCTCGTGCGCCGGATCCTTGCCGAAGCCGTGCAGCCGCCCCGGCGTCGGCTCGGTGTGGGCACGGGTCTCGTAAACGAGGAAGTTCGGGCAGCAATCGAGAGAATGAGCGGGGATCCCGGTTCGGAGTCCGTCTGGCACGATGTCGGTGAACCGGGCATCGATCCGTTGACCGGAAGCCGGAACGAATGACGAACCTGCTTCTCGACACCCATGTCATGGTGTGGTGCGTGTTCAACCCGCAGGCGCTGTCACGTTCCGTGGAGCGGGAAATACTCCATGCCCGCCGGGTCTTCGTGCCTGCTCCTGCCTTGTACGAGGCCGTTCGTGCGCTTACTGCGGAACGGGTGAAGAATGCGACCAGCGAGGCTGTCGAGGCGCTTCCGGAACTGATCGAAGCGAGCGGCTTCAAACTTCTGCATCCCGATGGAAATGACTGGATCGAAGCCGCCGGGTTCGGCTGGTCCCATGGCGACCCGTTCGACAGGCTGATCTATGCCATGGCGAGTCTTCGAAGTCTGGCTCTGGTCACAGCAGACGAAAAACTCCTCGGACTTGAAAGTAGCATAACGGTCGATGCGCGATAATGTGAGTTAATATCGGCAGGATTCCATCGAATGACGCTGTATTTGGCATTCGATACTCGCAATATCTTTCCAGATGATCTTGTAGGACGGCGAGCATCCGCTCGGGCAGGTTGAAGGTAGGGTCGCGTTCCTAGCGCAAGGCAATGTATTCGGCCTTTCCGATGTCTCCTCCGACGTGGATGTTTTCGGCCCGATGGCGATCGACTGTGGTTTCCCATCCAGACTCGTCCCGGCCTTCGGCATCGTAATCGTGACCGATGAACAGACGCGTCCCGCCGGGCAGCACAAGGATCTC
This sequence comes from uncultured Neomegalonema sp., assembly GCA_937922185.1. Classification (GTDB taxonomy): domain Bacteria; phylum Pseudomonadota; class Alphaproteobacteria; order Rhodobacterales; family Rhodobacteraceae; genus JAHDDY01. Next base: position 2,163 of record CAKZUT010000249.1, on the reverse strand, counting down.
ATGCAACGAGTTCCATAGCTCCTCGCTGCTGCCCCCGGAAAGTCGGCGTGGGCGGTTCCGTTGTCGGGCTGCACTAACGCATCATGGATGCAGAGCGTCGCGGTGGAGCATCTCACCGATCTGTGCGACGGTCGCGGTGTCAGCCCCCTGCCTTCTCGGCGTGCTGGCAGATGGCGAGACGGAGCGTGCGAAAGCATCATGACGGGAAAAACCATGACTGTGACATCGCATCCACTTCACCCGAAAGCTTTTCTCGCAGCGCTTCTGCTGTCGTCGCTTTCCGTGCCTTGGCCAGCAAGTGCCGGGGAACGCGCGTTCTCCACCATCGCCGAGCTCGATCCGCCGACCGGACCCGGCGCAAGGGAGCCGTCGCTTTTCGCCATGGAGGACGGGCGCGTCTTGATGAGTTGGTCAGAACCCGAGGGGGAAGGCATGGCCGTCCGGATGGCGATTGGTGGCGTGGATGGCTGGAGCGAAGCGCGCACGGTCGTCGCGGCGGACGATCTTTTCGTCAACTGGGCGGACTTTCCTTCCGTCGCCGCATTCCCAGACGGGACGCTGGCAGCGCATTGGCTCAAGGAAAGCGGCGGGTCCGGCTACGACTACGATGTCAACCTCGCGCTGTCAGATGACGAAGGACGTTCCTGGAGCGAGGCGCTGATTCCCCATGACGAGAAAGGGCAGGGTCAGCACGGGTTCGCGACACTGCTGCCGATGCCCGGCAACCGGCTGCTCGCAGTCTGGCTCGACGGGCGGGCCTATGGCGCGCAATCCTTCGCGGCGAAGGAAGAGGACGCCAATGATGCGATGCAGCTTCGGGCGAGGCTGGTCGCGTCCGATGGCGCGATGTCCGAAGAGATGCTTCTCGACGCGCGCACCTGCACCTGTTGCCAGACATCCGCCGCTGTGACCGGAGACGGCACCGTCCTCGTTGCCTATCGCGACCGCACGGAAGGTGAGATCAGGGATATCTCAGTGGTCCGACTGGCGGAGGGTGCCTGGACCGATCCCGTCGTGGTCCATGAAGACGGGTGGGTGATGCCGGGTTGTCCGGTCAACGGCCCCGCCATCGACGTTGCGGGCACGGACGCGGTGGTGGCTTGGTTCACCGCCGCCGGGGACGATCCGGCGGTGAAGTTTGCCTTCTCTGCCGATGCGGGGATGAGCTTCGGCGAGGCGTTCCGGGTGGACCGGGGAGAGGCGGCGGGGCGGGTCGATGCTGTCATGTCGGGCGATGACTCGGCCCTCATTTCCTGGGTTGAATGGACAGCCCTCGGCGAGGTGCTCTATGTCTGTCGCGCCGTGCCGCAGACGGGTTGTGCGGCACCACAGGCCATCACGCTGAACCGGGCGGACGGCTCGATCAACTTTCCGCGCATGGTACGCGCGGGCGAGCATATCTACATCGCTTGGAGCCAACCGGGGCGCGATGGCGCGACGGGAGCCGGACGAGAACCGTCGATCCGCCTCGTGGTCGCGAAGCGGTAGGTCGGGCGGGCTTCCGGCGCGAGGCGGAAATGCCGGTCTCCGTCCCGGAGGCCGGATGTCTTCTCATGCAGGCGACCCTCGTAAAGCGGCATTCCGCAGGTTTTCCGCGAACGCATCGGTCCGGAGCGTCCGATCATCGGGTTCGGATTGCGTGCTCTGCCGGGAAAACAGTCTGATATCGGCATAGCGGATCCTGGAGTCCTCGAAAGACTGATAATATCGGAGCAGCTCTTTCAACGGCGCGGAGAAATCCTTGTAGGCGGCGAGGACGGCGATCAGGGCACCGAGCGAGAGATCGCCCTGTATGACGAGGTAGCCGCCGAGAGAGTAGAAAAAGAACGGGGTCATGGCCGTCAGGAAGTTGTTCAGGCCCTTCATGAAGAACTTGATGCGGTGGATCTTCAGCCGGATCGTCTCGATGCGTCTGAACGACGTGCCGACCGATGCCGCCGTACCGCTCGCTCCGCTGCGATACGCCTGGTCCCCGAGCAAGGTGCCAAGGCGGCGTATTTCGGCGACCCGCTCCCGCGCATGGACATTGATCCGTCGCTGGAGGCGGGGAATGAAGAAGAGCTGGAACGGCAGCATGGTCAGCGCGGCGGCCCCCAGCACGGGATCCTGGATGAACATGAAGGCGAGGATCGTGACGAAGGTTCCACCTTGGTAGACAGGTGT
>CAKZUT010000248.1 GCA_937922185.1 uncultured Neomegalonema sp. | reverse complement strand
ACGTTGTTAATAAAAACAATCATTACCCACGCAATAAATAACGCAATTAAGTGAGCTAAAAGTAAATAAGATATCTGTGCGTATTTGATCTTGCGCCTCTTGTGAAACGAAAATTAATCTGGGCACCTAATCGAAATGGTTCGACCATGCGAAAAGCATGGTCGAACCATTACTTCTTTAACTACACCCGCTCGTCCCGCCACAGGAGTTGCACTTCAGGCAGGCCCCGTTGCGGACCAGCGTGAAATTCCCGCATTCGCCGCAGGCGTCGCCTTCGTAGCCTTTCATCTTCGCTTCGGCCACGCGGTCCAGCACTTTGGTGCTGACGGCGACCGTCGCATCGACGGCGCGTTCGGTGACCGTACTGGTCCCCTCCGCCGCCGGGCTGACGGATTCGACGGCCAGATCGCCGGTGAAGCCGTCGGGCAGGCGGGTCCGCAGATAGCCCGTGGAGGCAAGCTGGCGCACGATGTCGATGGCGGGACGGGCCATGCCGTTCTCGTTGATCTCGCGAATGTTCGAGCCTTTTTCCTCGCCCTTGCCCAGAGCGTCGAAGCGGACGCCGCCGGTATCGACATGGGCCAGATCGCTGCGGTCGGCATAGCTGACCGCCAGTTCGCGGAAGATGTAATCGAGGATCGAGGTGGCATTCTTGATCGAGTCGTTGCCCTGCACGACCCCGGCGGGTTCAAACCGGGTGAAGGTGAAGGCGTCCACGAACTCCTCCAGCGGCACCCCGTATTGCAGGGCCAGTGACACGGCGATGGCGAAATTGTTCATCATCGCCCGGAAGGCCGCGCCCTCCTTGTGCATATCGATGAAGATTTCACCCAGACGACCATCCTCGTATTCGCCGGTCCGCAGATAGACCTTGTGTCCGCCGATGATCGCTTTCTGGGTATAGCCCTTGCGCCGCTGAGGCAGCTTCTCGCGCTCGCGCTTGGCCACATCGCGATAGACGATCTTCTCGACGATCCGCTCGGCCAGCGCCTCGGCGCGCAGGGATGCGGGACGGTCGGCCCCGATCGCCTCCATGAGATCGGCCTCGTCCTCGTCGTCGTCGATCAGTTGCGAGGCCAGCGGCTGCGAGAGTTTTGAGCCGTCGCGATAGAGCGCATTGGCCTTGAGTGCCAGCTTCCACGAGAGGATATAGGCGGCCTTGCAATCATCGATGCTGGCCGAGTTGGGCATGTTGACCGTCTTGGAAATCGCCCCCGAGATGAAAGGTTGGGCGGCGGCCATCATGCGGATATGGCTCTCCCAGGAAAGATAGCGTTTGCCGGTCTTGCCACAGGGATTGGCGCAATCGAAGACGGCCAGATGCTCGTCGGCCAGATGCGGCGCCCCCTCCAGCGTCATCGTTCCGCAGGCATAGGCATTGGCGGCGTCGATCTCCTTGCGGCTGAACCCGAGATACCGAAGCATATCAAAGGACGGGTCGATCAGCTTTGCGGCATCGATGCCAAGGGTCTTCGTGCAGAATTCCTCGCCCAGACTCCACTGGTTGAAGGCGAACTTGATATCGAAGGCCGAGCCGAGGCCCCCCTCTACAGCGTCAAGCTGGGTCTGGCCAAAGCCCTTCGCAGTCAGCGTATCGTGGTTGATACCGGGAGCATCCCTGAGCGTGCCGTGGCCGACCGCATGGTCGATGATCTCGGTGCCCTGCTCCTGCGTATAGCCAAGAGATTTGAGCGCGGCGGGCACGGCCTGATTGATAATCTTGAAATAGCCGCCGCCCGCCAGTTTCTTGAATTTCACCAGCGCGAAATCGGGTTCGATGCCGGTCGTGTCGCAATCCATGACGAGGCCGATGGTTCCTGTGGGCGCGACCACGGAGGCCTGCGCGTTGCGATACCCGTGCTTCTCGCCGAGTTCCACCGCACGGTCCCATGCCTGCGTCGCCGCCTTCACAAGCCGCTGATCGGGACAGTTGGCATGGTCGAGAGGAACGGGGGTCGTCCGCAGGCGCTCATAGCCCGATTGCTTGCCATTGGCCGCACGGCGGTGGTTCCGCATGACGCGCAGCATTTCCTCGGCATTCTCGGCATGGCGGGGGAAGGGGCCGACCTCCGATGCGATTTCGGCGGAGGTCGCGTAGGACACCCCGGTCATGATGGCCGACAACGCACCGCACAGCGCCCTGCCCTCATCGGAGTCGTAGCCCAGACCCATGGTCATCAACAGGCCGCCGATATTGGCGTATCCCAGCCCGAGGGTACGGAAGTCATACGACCCCTGCGCGATGGCCTCCGACGGAAACTGCGCCATGAGGACCGACACTTCGAGGGTCAGCGTCCACAGACGAACCGCATGTTCATAGGCCGCGATATCGAACTTGCCGTCCTTGCCCATGAAGGCGAGCAGGTTCATGGAGGCAAGGTTACAGGCGGTATCGTCGAGGAACATATATTCCGAACACGGGTTTGATCCCCGGATCGGCCCGGAATTGGGGCAGGTATGCCAGTCATTGACCGTGTCGTGATACTGGATGCCCGGATCGGCACAGGACCATGCGGCATGGCCGACCTGATCCCACAGATCGGATGCGGAAATCGTCTTGGCCACCTTGCCGTCGGTGCGGCGGATGAGATCCCAGTCCTTGCCCTGCTGCGCCGCGTTGAGGAACTCATCGGTGACGCGGATCGAATTATTCGCGTTCTGGCCCGCGACGGTGAGATACACATCCGAATCCCAGTCGGCCTCGTAGGTCGGGAATTCGATGCTGTCATAGCCCTGCCGGGCGTATTGCAGCACACGCTGGACATAGTTATCGGGGATGCAGGCGCGGCGCGCCTCCCTGATCGCGGCCTTGAGGGTCGCGTTTTTCTTCGGGTCGATAGCATCCGTCTCGCTGCCGTCCCATGTCTTCACGGCGGACATGACCGCGTTCAGGTGACGGGCATGTAGCTTCGATCCGGCCACGAGAGAGGCGACTTTCTGCTCCTCCTTGACCTTCCAGTCCACGAATTCCTCGATATCGGGATGGTCGGCATCGACGATGACCATCTTGGCCGCCCGGCGCGTGGTTCCACCCGATTTGATCGCGCCCGCCGCCCGGTCACCGATCTTGAGGAAGCTGATGAGACCGGAGGAGCGCCCGCCCCCCGACAGCGGTTCCCCCTCGCCGCGCAGGCCAGAGAAATTGGTGCCGGTGCCAGACCCGTATTTGAACAGCCGTGCCTCACGCACCCACAGATCCATGATCCCGCCTTCAGTGACCAGATCATCGGTCACGGACTGGATGAAACAGGCATGGGGCTGGGGATGCTCATAGCTTGAGGTGGCCCGCACCATCTTGCCGGTCTTGTAATCGACGTAGAAATGCCCCTGACTCGGGCCGTCGATGCCATAGGCCCAGTGCAGACCCGTGTTGAACCACTGCGGCGAATTCGGAGCGGCCTTCTGGCTGGCCAGCATCACGCGCATCTCGTCATAATAGGCGCGGGCATCGGCCTCGGCGGTGAAATAGCCGCCTTTCCAGCCCCAGTAGGCCCACGCGCCCGCCAGCCGGTCGAACACCTGCCTGGCACTGCGCTCGCCGGTCATGCGCTCGTCCTCGGGCAGTTTGGCGAGGGCTTTCTCGTCCGGGACCGAAGGCCAGAGAAACTCGGGGACACCCTTTTCCCTCACGCGCTTGAGGGCCGCAGGGACACCCGCTTTGCGGAAATATTTCTGGGCCAGCACGTCACAGGCAACCTGCGACCAGCGTTTCGGGGCCTCGACATCGCCGAGATGGAAGACGACCGAGCCGTCGGGATTGCGAATTTCGCTCACAATCGTTTTGAACTCGATTCCCGCGTAAGCGTCGCTGTCCGCTTTCGTTCCGAAACGCTCGATCTGCATGGCCTTGCTCCCTCCTGTACGGCGATCCGCCTGCCCGGCAGTGCGCTTCGCCTTCTTTTTTATCGATCAGATGCGCTGTCGGCCCTAAGCCGCTCAAGCGGTTCATCTTTTTGTCACTATGCCCGAATTCCACGAAATCCACAATATGTGGTGTGGTTTTGCGACAGGCAGCCCTACTCTTAGTAGCCGCATTCAGGACAGCGCAAGCGTATTTTGACAGAAATTTGTTGTCGCTGAGTCAGACCACGAGCGACAGGGGGCAAGCATTGGGAAGCACTTGGTTTTCGGTTTTTTCCGGCTGGGGGCCGATCCGTGGATAAAGGCGGGACAGTCCGGGACCGCCTAAATCGTTACCGAAAAATTAATCTTTTCCGCGAAGAATCACAGGGCTGATTCCATTCGCCGGGGAAAGAGAGAACCATGGCCGACTCGCTCGTCTTTCTGATCGAACCCGTCTCCGACCGCCGCAAGGCAATCCTGAGCGTACTGCATCGGGTGCCCTGCGTCACCGTCACGACCTTCGACAATTTTCCCCTTCTGCGAAAGGCGATGCGAAGTCGCGTTCCAACTCTCATCATCGGGCCATGGGCGCTGGGCGGCGAGACATTGCTGGCCGCGCGGGCGGCGGCGAGCGGCAATGCCGCCTGCACCACCGTGCCCCCGGCTCTCGTGCTGACCGAGCGGGTATCACCCTCACGCATCTCGCTGACACGACAGGCGGGCAGTGCCGATCTGATCCCCTGTGATCCGATGGACGAAGGCGGCCTGTTCAACCGCATCACGCTTTTGCTTCGCGGCCCCGATGCGCTCTACGAGGCACTGGGGCACGAAGCGCCGGTCGCGCTGGCCGTGGCCCTCGAAAATATGCCCGCCCTCAAACGCAGACTTGCGGCATAGAGCACTCTGAATTCTATCTGAATCAGGAGTATCACCATTCACACACGTCTTGGTGTGAATGGTGATTCGTATGAAATTCAGTGTGCTCTAGCTGTACTCGATCCCCGTGATCTCGT
>CAKZUT010000247.1 GCA_937922185.1 uncultured Neomegalonema sp. | reverse complement strand
CCGTCAACGAGCTTTCCCTTCTCGTCGATGATATGCACCCGGTCAGCATCGCCATCGAGACAGATACCGAGATCGGCGCGCGTCTCGATCACCTTCTTCTGAGCTGCGGACGGGCTGGTGGAGCCGCATTCATGGTTGATATTGAGACCGTTCGGGCTGACGCCGACGGGGATGATCTCGGCACCGAGTTCCCACAGCATATCGGGCGCGGTGCGATAGGCCGCCCCGTTGGCACAATCGACGACAATGCGGAGGCCATCGAAGTTCAGACGGCGGGGCAGAGTCGATTTCGCGAATTCGATGTAGCGGGCGCGCCCATCCTCCAGCCGTTTGACCGAACCGAGATTTTCGGGCTGAGCCAGGAAATCCTCGGTGCCGTTATGGACATAGGCTTCGATGATGCGCTCGACATCATCGGATAGCTTGAAGCCGTCCGGCCCAAACAGCTTGATGCCGTTATCGTGGTGCAGGTTATGCGATGCCGAGATCATGACCCCGAGATCGGCGCGCAGCGAGCGCACGAGCATCCCGACCGCAGGCGTCGGAACCGGCCCGAGCGTGGTGACGTCGAGGCCCATGGAGGCGAACCCGGCGGTCAGGGCCATTTCCAGCATGTAGGAAGACCGGCGCGTATCTTTGCCGATGACGACCCGGTGACGATGGGAGCCGCGCGTGAAGTGTCGTCCTGCGGCCATGCCGACCCTGAGAGCCACTTCGGCAGTGATAGGATAGGCGTTCGCGCGCCCTCTGATGCCGTCGGTTCCAAAGAGCTTGCGCGATGCGGTCATGGGTTCGTCTTTCCTTTCTTGGCCGCCGGTGACGGCGAGCCGTTCGCGATCATCGCAGATGAAGGCGGGGATACCGGGTGCCGGCTGACGCCATCGCGGCGCGCATCACGCACTCAACATCCCTGCTTTCGCAGATCAAGGGACTGGGCCTGCTGCGGCGTATCGAAGAACTGCAACATGCCGCCATCGGGATGAAACCACTGCAAACTGCAAATCACGCGATTTTCCTCGACCCAATAACGGTTCGTATATCCCGAATCGCCGAAGAACCTGCTGCATCGCTCGTTAATGACACCTTTACTGACATCCCCGGAATCGAAAGAAAGATCACAGCGATAGCTGTCGCGGATGATGCGGCCCTTGCGAAAATACTCGGCCACCCGCTGTGTCACCGTGCCCTCGCGGGCGGCACCCACGAAATCGTTGAGATGGGGACCATCGGCAGGCAGAAACATGCCGTCCAGATCGATCCCGAGGCCGATCACGCGGGTGAGAAACCCGTTATTCATCGCGATCTCCACCCCGTCGGGCGCAACGTAGTAGCGGCTCTGACCGCGCAATCCGACCCCCGGAATGCCGACGCGAATGGCATTGTAGCCCACGAACAGCGGTGGCCCGACCGAGGGTTTGGCCTCCGGTGTGGGGGGAGCCTCCTTGCCCAGCCCGACATACTCCAATGCGGCGTCAAACGCGGGGTTGGATTTGAACTTGCCGTTGGAGCAGGCACCGAGGGCCGCCACGACGAGCGCACCGGCGAATACCATGATCGCTCTGCGCCGCCCGCCTCGTCTGATTGCTGGCATCTTCGTCCTCCGGGTCATGCATACCCGCGCACCGGATCGGCGCGCGACAGGATTAATGCGCGAAAGTGGCCCATTGCGAGGCTATCTCGCCCCGGCCCGTCGGCTGGGTCAGGCCGAACAGGCGCGAGGGAACGGCCAGACGCTGCCCACCGTCACGCTGGATCGGGCGCAGGGTGATACGACCGGCGGATTGCGTATCGCGCGGCAGGCCCCAGTCGAATGGAATACGCAGGGTCAGGCCCTTGTCGAAACTGCCTTCGCCGAATTCATCGAACGGCACATCGGTCAGCGTAGCGAAAGCGCCGATTTCCCAGCCATTGGGGAAGCGTCGCTTCACCTCGAACGTGGCACCCCAGTCTCCGGCGAGATACCGGCCCGCATGGACCGCAACATTCCAGTTATTATAGGGCGTATCCCAGTACATGCTCACATGGCCCGTGAAGACGTCATAGTCCTGGAAGGTGAACAGCGTGTCGAAATCGCGTTGCCTTGCATAGAAAGCCTCAAGCCCCCAGGCGATACGGGAATTGGGGGGACGCCAGAGCAGCTCGAACCCGGCCCCCCCGAACATGCGCTCGATCAATCCGACGGTCACCTTGCCGTAGAGGTTCGGGCGGGGATTGAAGAAATAATCGCCGGTCAGTCGATAGACACCGATATCCGTCTCTTCGTTGTACCGGGCGAATTCGGTCCGCACTCTCGGCAGAACCGAATCCGACTCACGTCGGTCACCATCGAAGTTGCCGATGATATCGGTGGCGATGGCGGTGGTGAAGACGAGACCGCGCATCACCTCGACGCTGGCATCCAGCTCAAGGTCGAGCTGCGCCCGCAAGGGATTATCCGGGTCGAAGGTGCTGAGACGCAGATCGGGGCCGATGCTGTAATTATAATCGGGATATTCGGAAAAAACCTTCTCGTCCCCTGCAACCGGACGACTGCCCGGCGTGATGTAGGAAAAGGACAGCGAGGGAGGCGCGACGGAATAGCCGACCTCGGAAGCGGAGGATTCGAGCTGGGTGCGGTCGAAGTAGAATTCCGCCGTCTCGATGCCGCGCTGATCGACAGCGACCTGGAAGATTTCGATATCGGCGGGCGCATAGCGGGACAGGATACGCACCGCCCGGCCGACGGCCTTGGCGTAGGAGCGATAGCGGTTATTGCCGATGACGATACGCACGGCTTCGGTGCCGGTCTGCATCCGGTGCAGCGTCATACCCTCACCCTGCAGGGCATTGGACAGCGCCTCGGGCAGATCGGCCCGCGAGACAGGCGTGAACAGCAGGGGCTGAAGCGGGGCGACCAGACCGTCCTTGCCCCCGTCGGCATCGTTCATCGGCTCGCGCACGTAGAAGGAGGGCGGCGGGTCACCGGGGGGCGCATCGCGCACCCATTCTCCCGTAACAGCCGTGAAGGAGGCCGTCAGACCGATCTCCTCCATCGCGATGTAGGACGCGCCGAGCTGGATGCCGGGAGACACGTTGTAGACCAGCCCCAGATTGAACGGATTATCGCCGAGACCGGAGACATTGTTGTTCCGGTCGCTGTCATATTCCGCGATCACGCGCAGGCCCTCGATGGGCGTATCGTAGATCACGCCACCGAAGATGCCGATATCCTCGCCCTGGAAGAACTGGCCGATATTGACCTCGCCGCCCTGCCCGTCAAAGCCGCTCCGGTTGGCGAAGCGATCACCCAGATCGGCGATGGGGTTGCGGGCCACCGCACGATCCGCCAGACGTCCCCAGCCGATTCCGAGTGACAGGTCGAGCGGGCCGAAACGCTTGTTCGCAACGATATATTCGCCGGAAAAGAGACCCGTTCCGAGAAAATCCTGCAATCCAATGGCCACTTCCGGCAAGTAGAGGCGCTCTTCCCACAGCCGGACCTTGATGTCGAACTGACGGTCAAATGTGTCATTGCCGTTGTCCAACGTGAAGCCGGAGTAACTGAAGGTTGTCTCCAGCCAGGGTGCCGCCTGAAACGTCAGGGAATAACGCTGAAGCGGATCGGTATAGGAAATACCGGTGGTCAAAGAAGAATCCGGGGCCATGCGGGCGCTGCGGGTTTTCAGCAGGCCGACGCCGCCATACTGGCTGAATACCGGAGGTCCGTCATAGGCGGGGGGTGTTTCCTGCGCGTTCGCAATTACGGGGGAACCGAGTCCCGCAATGAGAACAGCAAACGAAGACAGAACTTTACTGAGTGGTCTCATGTCAGGATATGAACCGCCGTTTCCTTGCCACGTCAAGCGGGATGACCGCATTCATGGCGGTTTGCCTTTGCAAGTGTGCTCTTTGCAAGTGTACCTGAAAGCATCTTCCGAGCCAGACGGTTTGCGCCCGCCCGGTCATCCGGGGATCGTGGCCATGCGGATACCGGATCGTTCGGGACGGAGCAATGAAAATGCATAGGGAGCCGTCGGCGGGGCCGATACCGGCAGGGGGAACAGGCATGACAGCGGCAACGACACGACCGGCACTCGACGCACTCGACCGGCGTATCCTGCATGAGTTGCAGATCGACGCCACGGTGCCGATGGAGGAGATCGCGCGTCGCGTCGGATCATCGAAGACGCCGGTATGGAACCGCATCCGCAAGATGCGCGAATCCGGGGTCATCGAGCGTCAGGTGGCCATTGTATCGCCGGAAGCACTGGGCCTCGGGGCCTGTTTCTTCGTGCTGGTCCGCACATCGCAGCACAGCGCCGACTGGCTGGAAAAGTTTCTCCGGGCGGTGAACCGGCATCCCGAGATCCGCAGCGCACACCGCCTCGCGGGCGATATCGATTACATTCTACAGGTACGGGTGGCGGATGCCGCCGCTTTCGATGCCTTCTACAGGCGGCTGATCGAGGATGTCGAAATCTTCAACGTCACCTCTCTGCTGTCGATGGAGGAGATCAGAAACGAGACGGCCCTGCCGGTGCTGCCGCCCCCGGAATAGGGGGACCATCGGGCTGCGGAACCAGTCCGAATCCGCGTATCAGCGTGGCCGTGACCGGATCGGGCCGACCGGATGTGAAGAAGGCGGGATCGGGGCCGTCGCCGGACGGAAAAGACGTGCCCGCCATAACCGACCGGGCATGGTCGGCAATGGCTTCCGCCGGGTCGAGCCAGTCCACGGGCCACGGCGCGATCTTTCGCATCCTGTTGGCCAGAAAGGGATAATGGGTGCAGCCCAGGACAACGATATCCGTGCGCCTGCCCTGCCTCTGCACGAAGCAGGGGGCTATCTGCGCCCGCAGTATCTCGGCATCGACCGGCTCACCCCGCAGGTGCCGCTCTGCCAGCAACGCCAGATCGGGCGCGCCGACCAGCGTGACATCGCGGTCATCGGCGAAACGCGCTATCAGGTCACGGGTGTAGCGGCGGGTGACTGTGCCGGGAGTGGCGAGGATCGAGATAAGGCCCGAAGCGGTCTGCTCCGCCGCAGGCTTAATCGCGGGCACCGTTCCGACAAAGGGCATGTCAGCGAAACGATGCCGCAACCGCTCTATGGCGATGGTGGTGGCGGTGTTGCAGGCGATGACGCAGAGTGATGGCTTATGGGTCGCCACCAGCCCGTCGAACAGCGCAAGAATGCGCGCCGTCAGGGCACCCTCCTCCCGATCACCATAGGGAAACCCTGCATCATCAGCGACATAGACCAGCCGCGCTCTCGGCAGGGACAACCTCAGCGCCCGCAGGATCGAGAGACCGCCGATCCCGCTGTCAAAGACCAGAACCGGCCCCGCCGCCTCGCCCAAGACTATCGCTCCTCACGGGCAAGACGCAGGCCGGTAAGCCCGAAGGTCGCCGCAAAAGAGCGTTTCATTCGCCGGTCGCGGCCAGACCCGGCTGTTATCACGCGGAGAACGCCCCCGCCCGGCAGCGGTAGCATGGCCGACGACGTAACGGGGAATTCGATGCCCATGGTGCCTCCGTTCAGACAGACCTTACAGTACCCGGTTCGGACAACCCGAAAAGCGAAAACCGGGGTGTCAGCTTAGAAAGCTTGCGTAACCCTTTCCCCCGGCGCGCGAAATGCGCTCCGCATACTTGCCGCTTTTCACTACCGTTTCGCAGCGCACCCGTTTACTGTGCGGAAGAAATTGACCCCAAGACCGGAAACCCCTGTCATGACCCAGAGTGCCGCGCGCGAGGAACCGCTGATCCTGACCGCCGATGCCGACCCGCTGGACGACCTGTTCGACAGGCCCGGCGAGGGGAGTGCCGCACGATCCGACAGGGCGGCGGAGCGAACCATGCGCCAATCCGGGGGTGGCGGCGGTCTGAACACGTTCCTGATCGCGGCCATGGCCTCGCTGGTCTGGATCGCCGCCGTGGCGGCCTTCTGCTGGGCGCGATATGCCCTGCCCGATAATCCGGGCGATGCGATGGATGTGGTCGGTTCCCGAATCGGGACGGGAGACTGGCTGTTTATCGCCTCCGCCATTCTGGGTCCGCTGCTGCTGATCTGGATGATCGCGTGGCTGATGCGACGGACCGGAGAACTCAAGCGTCAGTCGCAGGATCTGGCCAATGCCGCGATGCGCCTGACACAGGTGGCTCAGACCGCCGAAGCCGGGGGCAGGCCGCTGGCGCTGGGCGGGGTCGCCGAGGTTACGGGCGAGACACCACGTCACCTGCGCCGCGAAGTCGAGCGCGCGACCCATGCGATCAGCGCGCTGCACTCGCAGATGCGGGCTATCGAGGAAGCACTGTCCACTCAGGCGCGCAATATCGACGACGTGGCCGAACGGGCCGAGAAGCGCGCGAAATACATCGCCACGACCCTGCGAACGGAGCGGGAGGCTCTGGAGCGCATGTCGGGCGATATTGACAGCGGCCCCGTTGCCGTTGCCCCGGCATCGCTGGGGGCTGTGGGAACCGGCGTCGTCGCGGCAGGGGCCGGTATGGCGGGGATCGGTGCCGCCGTCGCCGCCGGACTCGACCGGGAACCTGAACTGGAACCGACCCCGGATGTAACGGATTTCGCGCTTGACGAGGCACGGGTCGAGGCCGCCGCGAACAGCGATGCATCGGATCTGCTGACCGAAGCGCCAACTCTGGCGCGCGACGGCACGGACGGGGCGTTCATGGAAGCCCATACTGCGGATATGGCGGAAGACGACGGGACGGAGGGCATCGCCGCCCTGCGCCAGCGACTGGCAAGTGCCAGGCAGAATGCCCGATGGCACCGCCCTGTCCTTTCGGATGAGGAGAGGGCCGCGATCA
>CAKZUT010000246.1 GCA_937922185.1 uncultured Neomegalonema sp. | reverse complement strand
GGCGCGCAGATCGGGGCCGATTTTCGGGATAGTCCTCACCGCTTCGGATGCCCAAGCCATTTCCCGCGTGATGAAATCGTCCAGTACAGCGATGCGCTTACCGTCGCCGCTTTCGCTCGCCACGCTCTTGAGAACGAGCAGATGGTCGAGGGCGTCCGACAGAGCCGGGGGCAGGGCGATTCCGTCGCGGCCCGGTTCCAGCGAAAGATACCAGTCAAGCGAACGGGCATAGACGAACCGCACGTCATAATCGCTGTCGGGCGAGGGAAAACCCCATGCGCGTGAGCCGCTTTCGATGGCAAAAAGCAGGGTCACGTTCTCACGAGCCTCGATATCGGCGAGGATTGTGTCGATACGGCTGCGTATGGTGGGGTCAATATCCATGGCTATCCGTATTCCGGCAGGGCGGCGTCGGCGACTTTCGCCTCGGGGCCGCGCACGGTAAGGGTAACGCCATTTTCAGTGAAATTGCGGTCGATGACGGTCAGGTTAAGGCCTGCAAGGCGTTGTTCGAGGGCGGAGGCATCGGCGAAACCTGCCCTGACGGTGCGGGTGACAATACGGTGCCAGGGGACGAGGGGTGCCGCGTCTATGGCCAGCGATGCCGTGCCGGAATACGCACGGGCAAGGCCCCCGGTGCCGAGTTTCGTGCCACCGAAATAGCGGGTGACGATCATCCCGGCATCCACGATCCGCGCGCCCATGAGAGTCTTGAGGGTGGGCATCCCGGAGGTGCCCGCCGGTTCGCCGTCGTCGCTGGCATGGTCTTCGGGGGTGTTGCTGTCGGCCATGCGGCGGGTGGCGGTGACGTGGTGGGAAGCCTTGCGGTGGGTCCGGCGGATATCAGCCAGCCGCGCGTCGTATTGCGCGATGGGGACGAGGACCGCGATGAAGCGCGAGCCTTTGACCTCCAGTTCCGCCGATGCCTCGCGTTGGGGGGTGCGCCATTCCATCGGGGTATGGAGGATGGACAGAGGGCAGGGTGCAAGAAAAATCCGCCCCGAGGGGGGCGGATTTCTGTCGTATTGTTATGCCCGCTTGCGCGGGAATGACACGTGCCGGGGCTACTCTGCCGCGATAGCCGCCGGACCACGGGCGGCGACGTCGAAGCGGTCGAGCATCATCACCTTGTCCCATGCCGCCACGAAGTCGCGGACGAACTTGCCGCCCGCATCAGAGGCCGCGTAGACCTCGGCCAGCGCGCGAAGCTGGGAGTTGGAACCGAAGATCAGGTCCACGCGCGAGGCGGTCCATTTCTTCTCGCCGGTCTTGCGGTCAGTGCCGACGAACTCGATTTCCTGCGGCGATGTCTCTTCCCATTTGGTTCCCATATCAATGAGATTGGCGAAGAAGTCATTCGTCAGGACGCCGGGGCGGTCGGTGAACACGCCGTGGGTCGAGCCGCCGTGATTGGCACCCAACACGCGCATTCCGCCCATCAGCACGGCCATTTCCGGCGCGCTGAGGGTAAGAAGCTGAGCACGGTCGAGCATCATCTCTTCGGGGGAAACCGAGAACCGGCCCTTCGCGTAGTTGCGGAAAGCGTCGGCTTCGGGTTCCAGCGGCTCGAAGGATTCCGCGTCGGTCCATTCCTGCGTCGTGTCCGTGCGGCCCGGCGTGAAGGGAACCGTGACGGCGTGACCCGCATCCTTCGCGGCCTTTTCCACGGCAGCACAGCCGCCGAGGACGATCAGGTCGGCGAGGGAGACGCGCTTGCCGCCCGATGCGCCGTCATTGAAGGCCGTCTGCACAGCCCCGATAGCATCAAGCGCCTTGCTCAGACTGGCCGGTTCATTGGCATCCCAGTCCTTCTGCGGCGCGAGGCGAATGCGCGCGCCATTGGCTCCGCCGCGCTTGTCGGACCCCCGGAAAGAGGAGGCCGATGCCCATGCGGTCGAGACGAGCTGCGACACGGACAGGCCACAATCGAGCAGCTTACCCTTGAGCGATGCGATATCGGCATCGTCGATCAGCGGGTGATCGACTTCGGGCACCGGATCTTGCCAGATCAGCACTTCACCGGGCACTTCCTTGCCGCGATAAAGCGGACGCGGACCCATATCGCGGTGGGTCAGCTTGAACCATGCCCGCGCGAAGGCATCGGCGAACTCGTCCGGGTTCGCGTGGAAGCGACGGGAGATTTTCTCGTAGGAGGGGTCCATCCGCATCGCCATATCGGCGGTGGTCATCATGACCGTGACCTTCTCGCCCGATCCATCGACCTGCGGAGCGTGGTTTTCGGGGGCCAGATCTTTCGGGTGCCACTGGTTCGCGCCTGCGGGGCTTTTGACCAGTTCCCACTCATAGCCGAACAGCATGTCGAAATAGCTCATGTCCCATTTGGTCGGGGTAGGGGTCCATGGGCCTTCGATACCGCTGGTGATCGCCTGGACGCCCATGCCGGAGCCGAAGCTGGACTTCCAGCCCATGCCCTGATCGGCGATGGTAGCGCCTTCCGGCTCAACGCCGACATGGGACGGATCGCCCGCGCCATGGGCCTTGCCGAAGGTGTGGCCTCCTGCGGTGAGGGCAACGGTTTCCTCGTCGTTCATCGCCATGCGCGCGAAGGTCTCGCGGATATCGCGAGCCGAGGCCAGAGCGTCGGGGTGGCCGTCCGGGCCTTCGGGATTGACGTAGATGAGACCCATCTGAACGGCGGCAAGGGGGTTTTCAAGGTCGCGCTCGCCGCTGTAGCGGCTGTTGGGTTTGTCGCTGGTGGCGAGCCATTCACCCTCGGACCCCCAGTAGATATCCTCGTTCGGCTCGAAGACATCGGCGCGGCCCCCGGCGAAACCGAAGGTCTTGAAGCCCATATCCTCCAGCGCGACGTTGCCCGCGAAGACCATCAGATCGGCCCAGGACAGCTTGCGCCCGTATTTCTGCTTGATCGGCCAGAGGAGCATCCGGGCCTTATCGAGATTGCCGTTATCGGGCCAGGAATTGAGCGGGGCAAAACGCTGGGTGCCCGCCCCCGCACCGCCGCGACCGTCCGCTGTGCGATAGGTGCCCGCACTGTGCCACGCCATGCGGATGAAGAGAGGGCCGTAATGACCGTAATCGGCGGGCCACCAGTCCTGAGAATCCTTCATCAGCGCGATGATATCCTGCCGGACGACATCGAGATCCAGTGTCTCGAATTCCGCCGCGTAATCGAAATCCTCGTCCATCGGGATCGACTTCGCCGTATGCTGGTGCAGGACGCCGATATCGAGCTGATTGGGCCACCAGTCGCGATTCTTGACTTCGATCCGGCCCGAGAAGGGGCAAAGGCTTTCACCGTCCATGGGATTCTCCGCTTCATTCTGGAATCATTCTAAATCGGCGTATACGCGAAAAATCCGCAGGGGAAAACTCCCGAAAAGTCGCATCTTCCTGTGACATGATTTGAGAGAACAATTTTCGTTATTCGCATTTTCAAGGCGCGGATTATGGGCCGGACGTGGGGTTGAGGCCGGAAAAGAATGACATCTCGGAGCAGCGCGCGGTGTTGATCTTTTGGTTTGTTTGTGGTTCGTTCTGCATGAACGAAGCGCAAACGGAAGCCCCATGCACTGGAACAGCCTCATAGAGATCAATCGCACGGCCCTGCTGGGGCTGGTGGCTGTGATGCTGGGGATGGTGCCGGGGCAGGGAAATGTCGCGCGGGCGGTGAAGCGGCGGGTGCTGGAGATATTGTTGCCCTCCGAGGCGTGTGTCCGGCGGCTGATCGTGATCGCGACGCGAACCATGGAACCGCCGGTGACGGGCAAGCGTGGTGATGCGTCGAGCGGGTCACGAGGCGCATCGGATGCGGAATCTGCGCCGGTCTTCGGGCTGTTCGATCCCCGACATAAGGTCGGGAAGAAGCGTCAGCGCGGTCGCCGGGCGCAGCCGGGGGTGGCGTTTTTCGATGAATGGTCGCCGCCGGGGCGGCCTGCCGCGCCGATGGATGAGGATGAACTCAGCGCCGATGCCCTGCGCCGCCGGATCGCGGCGATGCGGGGGGCGCTGGATGATCTGCCCGCGCAGGCGCAGAGATTGTTGCGGTTGGTGGCGCGCCGAAGGGCGGCGAAGACTCTGAA
>CAKZUT010000245.1 GCA_937922185.1 uncultured Neomegalonema sp. | reverse complement strand
ATCGGCGCTGGACGTGCGGGTCACGCCCTCGCCGATGACGCGAAGGGCGAGCCAGACCTGAAAATCCAGCGTTCTGACCCGGCGTTCGGCGATCTTCTCGAACCGGCGCTGAAACTGGGTCGCGCCCCATGCCTCGTTGCCCGGATGCCAGCCGACCGGACGCAGGCCCGCCGATCCGGCCACGGGCCGTGCATCCCATGTGTGATAGGGCAGGTAACCGGCGAAAACCTCCGCCTCGTCGGCGGCGATGACCACATCGTGCTTCTTCGCGCGCTGGGTGAAGACGGGCATCTGTTTCTGGACCTGAACATGGCCCGTATCGGTGCGCCGTGCGCCGCCGGTATCCTCGAAGACGCGCTCCTCGACAATCTTCGCGCCGAAGCGTTTTCCGGCGCGGCGCAGGGCAGCGGCGAAGGCCTCGTCCTCCGGGTGCGAACCGACGATCAGGAACCAGCGGCTCCAGCGTTTCCACATCAGGAACTGGGCCAGCCCATCGGCCCGTGTCGCGCGGCTGGAGGCGACATGCATGAGGTTCGCGCGGCATTCATCGGTACGGAGATGATCGTCCTCGGCCTGTGCATTGAACAACAGGACATCGCGCTCCGCCGCGTGATCGGCAAGGGACAGAACATCATCCGCCGATCCCATCACGACGACAAAGCCGATACCCTCCGCGATCATCGCGTCGAGGGCGGCAGTGGCCCCGTCGGGCGGAGTGCCGGTCGTCGTCACCTCGTAGGCCTGGCCGAGAAAGCGCCCGGTGGTGTTGTTATCGTCCTTGCCAAGCCGCGCCCCCGCGAAGCCCAGATCATCCGGGGGCAGATCAAGCCTCGACAGGGGCAGGGGCATCTCGCCCTCGACCTTGAGAACGCCGATGCGAACGGTCAGAGGGTCGGCGGCCTGTGCGGATACGCTCCACAGCAGTAAAGTCGCGATGAGGATAAGTATGCGTGGCATGGGAGGACTCTTTCAGGCTCGGCAGGCTCGCGTCAACCGTACCGGGGCGGGAATCTCCTATGAGAATTCTAAGGGCACAACGCCTTGTTTTCGCCGGAAGGCCCGTTAGGCTCCAACCCATGACGTCCGGGATACGGGCGCAGACTTCGCAGATATCCCAGGGAGGGGACCACATGAAAATTCTCGGCCTTGCCGTCGCCACGGCACTCGCCTTCGTGCCGATGATTGCCAATGCCCATGGGCCGACGCGACAGAAGGTTACGGTCACGCAGGAAGTGGAGGCCCCGCCCGAAGAGGTCTGGTCCTATATCGGCGATTTTCAGGACATGAGCTGGCATCCGGCGGTCCATGCGACCGATGGCTCGAACGGCAATGACATCGACGCCACACGCCTGCTGACGCTCGGCGAGAAGGGCGGACCGACGATTGCCGAGGTGCTGTACAAATACAGCGATACGGACAAGAAGCGCAGCTACTCCTATCGCATCACATCGGTGAAGGTCGAGGTTCTGCCGGTCACGAACTACTCATCGCATCTGACCGTGAAACCGGGAAAGAAAGACGGCACATCCATGGTGGAATGGAAGGGAGCCTTCTATCGCGGATATCCGAATAACGATCCGCCCGAAAACCTGAACGATGAAGCGGCGATCAAGGCCGTGACAGGGGTGTATGAGGCGGGGCTGAAGGCGGTCGCCGAGCACTTCACCGCCGGAAACTGAGAATGCGGCGGTTACGGATCGGGGCGGCGGCGGGGGGACTCGCCGCCGTTCTGTCATTCGGGGCGGTGGCGGACGAAGCCTTCGTCACGAACCAGTCGAGCGGGGATGTGAGCATCGTCGATCTCGACACGGGCGAGACCCGCGCGACGGTGCCGGTGGGGGGCAAGCCCGCCGGGATCGCCCTGTCGCCGGACGGAGCGACGGCATGGATCGTCAGCCCGGAAAGCAAGACCGTCAGCGGGATCGATACGGCGACCGGGAAGGTAACACGCCGGATCGTACTGGAGGGCGGGCCGCTGGGGATTGCCGTGCATCCCGATGGCAGGACGCTCTATGTGGCGGACTGGTATGAGGCGCGGGTGCATGTGGTCGATATCGCAAAGGAAAAGGCGGTCGGCGCCGTGCCGGTCGGCCAGTCGCCCTCCGGGCTGGCGGTGACACCGGACGGGGACTTGCTGCTCTCGGCGGACCGGGACTCGAACCGGATATCAATCATCGACACGGCCACACACAAGGTCACGGGTACGGTGACGGTGGGAGAGCGGCCTTTCGGGATCACGGTCCACGCGGGCCGTGCCTATACCGCCGATGTCGGATCGAACACGGTGACGGTCGTGGATATCGCGGAGCAAAAGGTGCTGGGGACGGTTGCGGTCGGCGAACGGCCCTATGCAGTGGCCTTCGCGAAGGGGCGTGGATTCGTGACGGATCAGTATGCGGATACCGTGACGGTTTTCGACGCCGGGACGCTGGACGTGGTGCAGACCGTCGATGTGGGCGAGTACCCGGAAGGGATCGACGTATCAACGGACGGGAACCGGGTGATCGTGGCGAACTGGTTTTCCAACACGATCTCGGTCATCGACGCGGAAACGCTGGACGTGGTGGAGGAATACGATACGGGTGACGGCCCGCGCGCGTTCGGCCTTTTCATCCGGGAAACGGAATGACCCTCATCCTCTTCAACAAGCCCTTCGGCGTCCTGCCCCAGTTCACGGACGGGGAGGGCAGGGCGACCCTCGCCGATTTCATCGATGTGCCGGGGGTCTATCCGGCGGGACGGCTGGACCGGGACAGCGAGGGGCTGCTGGTGCTGACCGATAACGGGCGGCAGCAGAACCGGATCGCGGACCCCAAATACAAGATGCCGAAAACCTACTGGGTGCAGGTCGAGCGCGTTCCCGATTTCGAGGCCATAGACGCCCTGCGCCGGGGGGTGGTGCTGAAAGACGGGAAGACACG
>CAKZUT010000244.1 GCA_937922185.1 uncultured Neomegalonema sp. | reverse complement strand
AGCCGCGCCAGCACCGCCCGCTTCAGCAGACGCGGCACCACCTCCCCGGTTCCGAGCATGGCAAACAGCCCCGCGAGCAGCACGATCAGCCGCCCCCGGTTCGCCTCCACCATCCCGTCCCAGTCCCAGTGCCGCACATCGCCTCCGTCATATTGAACACAACATGAACAAAAAGACGGATTTCACAAAAGATGTCAACACCGCGCGCTCCTTTTTGCAGGGTGCTCCCTGTGGAGGAGGCCGGACAAGAGGCGCTGCTACTTCACCGCATTGGCGAAGAGGTTCACGCCGGTTTCGTCGCTCTCGACTGTCACGGTGCGCGCATCGAAGCCCGCCGCGATCATCAGGTCGGCCATTTCCTGCTCGCTGCGATGGATCAGCCGCCATTCGCCGACCAGTTCCATATACGGGCGCGACAGGTGGTCTTTCGAGAAGTTGCCGATGACGATTCGTGCGCCGTCATTCATGAAGTCCCGCACCCGGTTCAGCAGATGGATGGCGCGTTTCTCGTTCAGATAGTCGAACAGGCCCGCTGACCAGATGATATCGAACCGCCCGACATCGCGCAGGCGAAAGACGTTGCGATTCAGGAAAGTATAGTCGATCTGCGGATTCGTCAGGTTCGTGCGCGCCCGCTCGATGGCATCCGCATCGGTATCGACCAGCGTGATGGACCGCAGCAGCGTTCCCTCGTTCGTGGCCGCCAGATCGCGCGCGCCGCCGCAGCCGAGTGACAGCATGGACTCGAACCGGTCCCCGCGCAGGATATCGGCGATATAGGCGGGGCGGTTCCGCACGGCATCGGCACCGGGGCTGACATGGAAAAATTGGTCCCAGGGCGCGAGGCGCGGATCGTCGGACACCACGCGGTCGTATATGCGCTCGATGATCTCGAAATCGCCCGCATAGCCGCGCGGCTTCGCCCATGCGAATCCCTGCACTGTCTCGACGCTGCGGAAAATGTCGCGATTCGCGTTCAGGAAGCCCTCCAGACGGTGAATCGGCTGTACCATCTCCGATAAACCGTCGATTTCCCGGTAGCAGACCGCATGGAGACGCGAAAACGCCTCGGCGATAGAATTATAGATATCGGGAGATGGTCCACCGTTGGCAACCACATCTTCAAGGTAGTCGATGTTCTCTTCGATCAATCTGGTCATATTTCATTAGCCCCCTGAGAAAGTCCGTGTACGTTTTATTGTCACGCAAGCGTCGTTTTTTATGTAATTGAATACGGACTGACTGCGGGTGACAACTGGATTTTAGGAGTATGGCAATTATTTACAGAACTAAGTTCTACAAAGTGAGGCTTTCGTGTCAGATCTAAACAATTAAAAGTGCCTTCCAGTAGACTATATTTACCTTAGATCAACTTAAAAGTGTGTCTCCTGTGCCTGTCACGAATGAAGGGAGGAGCGTTGGTCGTAATTTTTAAAGATATTTTTTTTACCCTGCCCACAGAACAGGGCCGGATATGATTGCAGAGATTTTTCAGTGCGAATGGTTTGACGATGCCACGGACGCGAAGGCGTTCCGGGTGCAGAACCACGCGCGCAAGTTCCATTCGCGCCGGGTTTTCCTCTTCGCCGGGCCTTTCGCGTATGCCAGCTACTCCTATCTCGACTATCTCGTGGCGGGACCGCACGCTGAACTCTTCATGATGATTCGGCTGTTTCTGGTCGTGCCGCTCATGCTGACGATCGCGTGGTTCTTCAGTAAGGGGCGCTGCGAGGGCCGGGAGAACCTCGCTTTCCTGCTTTACATGCTGCCGGTGATCGCATCCGTGATCTGCATGTGCTCGATGCTTGAGGGTCCGGCGGTCAATCTGTACCCGGTGGGCATGGTGGTCACGGCCCTGTTCATGGCGATGCTGCTGATGCCCTCGTTCCTGTTCACCGCGCTGATGGTCATTTTCGTGACCGCGTGTCTGGGCGTCACCATCGCCGTCTCCGGCATGAGCGCCGAGGCGGTCTATGCCACGCTCTACTTCTTTCTCATGTCCTGTGCCGTCCTGTTGGTCGGTATGTTCTTCCACGAGAACACCGAGCGACGGCAATTCAAGTTCGAGCGGCGACTGGGAGAAACCATCGAGAGCCTGCGCGCATCCGAGGGCAGGGCCGTCGCCCTCTATCACGAGGCCAAAAACGCCGAGAAGGCCAAGAGCGAATTCCTCGCCGTCGTCAGCCATGAGCTGCGAACCCCGATGAACGCGATTATCGGGTTCTCGGAAGTCATCTCGAAGGAGATGCTGGGGGGTATCAAGCCGCCCATGTATCAGGAATATGCCGTCCATATCCATGACAGCGGGCGACAGCTTCTCGCTATCATCAACGATATTCTCGACATTTCCCGCGCCGAGATGGGCAAGATCGCTTTCGACCACCGGGTCTTTGACATCGAGGCGACCGTCTGTTCCGCTATGGCGGCATGCAGCGCGAATGCACAGGATTCCAACGTCGTCGTCATCCGGGCCGAGCCACTGCTGCGCGAACTGGAAATTCAGGGCGACGAATCGCGT
Organism: uncultured Neomegalonema sp.; assembly: GCA_937922185.1. GTDB lineage: Bacteria > Pseudomonadota > Alphaproteobacteria > Rhodobacterales > Rhodobacteraceae > JAHDDY01. The sequence continues at coordinate 10,329 of CAKZUT010000244.1, read as the reverse complement.
CTTTTACAGGCCATGACGAACATCATCGGCAATGCGATCAAGTTCTCGCATCCGGGCGGGACGGTGACCGTGGATCTGTCCTTCACCGGGTCGGGCGACCTGTGCTTCAGTGCGAGCGATGACGGGATCGGTATTTCCGAAGAGGATATCGAGCAGATCAGACAGCCCTTCCAGCAGGCCGAAAGTGCTTTTTCCCGCAATAACGGCGGTCTGGGTCTGGGTCTGGCGATCTGCAATATCGTGGCGACTGCCCATCAGGGTACGTTGCTGATCGACAGCACACTCGGCAAGGGAACCACGGTCTCGATCGTCCTGCCACCCGCCTGCGTGGTCTCCAGAATACAGCCGGGGACAGCGGCCTGACCGAGCATACGGTCTTCGACATCGCGGCACCGACCGAATACCAAGAGCCGAACCCGTATCCCGGCGGAGGCACCGATGAAGACCACATGCGGCCAATACGTCATCCATGCGCTCGAACGCAGCGGCATCACCCATGCCTTCGGCATTCCCGGCGTCCATAACCTCGAGCTGTATCGCGGGGTCGCGGCCTCGGGCATGGTGCATGTCACGCCCCATCACGAGCAGGGCGCGGCTTTCATGGCGGACGGCTATGCGCGGCTTTCGGGGCGTCCCGCCCTTGTCCTGCCGATCACCGGGCCGGGTGTGCTGAACGCCGCCACGGGAATCGCGCAGGCGTATTCGGACAGCGTACCGATGCTCGTGGTGGCCACCACTAACCCGCTCGATACGCAGGGCGCGGGGCTGGGAGAACTGCACGAGACGCTCGATCAGCGACGGGTGATGGAGGGCATTCTGGAGGATGTCTTCGTGCTGCGCTCGGCGGAATCCCTGCCGCGCCTTCTCCGCATGGTGCTGGAGCGGCTGGCATCGGGGCGTCCCCGTCCCGTCTATCTGGAACTGCCTGTCGATCTGGCGGGGCGGACCCATGATTTCCCGGATTTCGTTGCCATTCCCGACCCTCGCCCCCGCGCGGCACCGGACGAGGCGGTCAGGCATCTGGCCGGGATGCTCAGCGCCGCCGCGCGCCCTGCCTTCCTGCTCGGTGCCGGGGCGAGCGGCGCGGCACCCGGCCTGCGCGATCTGGTATGCCGGACAGGGGCCATGGTGGTCTCGTCCATCGCGGGCAAGGGGATCGTCGCGGATGATGCCCCCGGTTCACTGGGCGCGCGGCTGGACGATGCCGGGGTGCAGGATGCGATCGCAGCCAGCGATCTGGTCCTGTCGCTGGGCACCGAACTGGCTATGACCGACCGGTACAGCCCGCTGCCCGCCTTCTCCGGCGCGCATATCCGCATTGATATCGACCCGCGCCAGTTCGCGCGGGGGCCGGTGCCCGATTTCGTCATCGAGGCCGATGCGGGTCAGGTGGTCGAGGCCCTGCTCGATCTGTTACCGGCGCAGCGGAAACCCTGCTGGCATGAGGGCATCGACGCGCTGCGCGCGACGGCCATGGCCAATACGCAGATCGCGCGCAGCCTCGCGGCCCTGCGCCGGGGCGTTCCCGATGACGGCGTGGTTCTCACCGACATGACCCAGATCGCCTATGCGGGCGGGGCGCTGTATCCGGCGCGCCGCGCGCGGGGCTGGATTCACCCCGCTGGCTACGGAACGCTCGGCTACGCCCTGCCTGCCGCCATCGGCGCGGTGCTGGCCGAGCCGAAAAGCTGCATCGTCGCGCTGGCGGGGGATTACGGGTTCGGCTTCTCCGGCACCGAACTGGCCACCGCCGCCCGGCTGGGGATCGCCCTGCCGGTTGTGATCTGGAACAACGGGCGTCTCGGGCAGATACAGGATGACATGGACGGGCTGAACATCCCCCGCACGGGGGTGGAGGTCGCGCCCCTCGATTTCGCCGCCTTCGCCACGGCGCACGGGGCGGATTATGCCCTTTGCCCGCAGGAGGATGACCTGCCCGACCTGATCGCCCGCGCCCGCAAGGCGACAGGGCCGACCCTCATCGAAATCCGCGAGCGTGACTGAACCCCACAGGGTCTGTGGCTGCGGATGAATATTAATTTATTGAGTGACAGGGAACACAAAGCCGTCTTCGGATTTAACGTAATGTCAATCATGTTCTGGAGATGGAGGAAGTGATGCAAGCTCTTCGTTACGGCGTTCTGACTGCGACCTTCGCGGCCATGTCGGTTGCGAGCCTGCCCGCTTCCGCACGACTGCCTGAAGCGTTCTCGAACCTGCCGAGGGAAATCGTGCGACAGGCGGTCCATGTGCCCACCGGTTGTCTCGCGCAGGTGGTCGTCGATGAGCGCATCGTCGTCAGCGCCCAGATCATCGACCCCGATTGCCTGCCCGAGGGCGTGCAGGCGCGCCCCGTGCCGGGCAAGACCCATGATTTCACCGTGATTGACGGCGTTCACTGACGCCCCTGTGGGCGACGGGCATCCGGGCGACGGGCATCCGGGCGACGGCTAATCGGGCATCGTCGCCGTGATCTTGATCGAGGAATACCATTTGGCGAGGTCGGAAATGTCCTCATCGGACAGGTCTTCGGCAACCACGGTCATCATCTCGTGTTCGCGCTTGCCGTTGCGGAAGGCTTTGAGCTGCGTCTCGATATAGACCTGACTTTCCCCGGCCAGATGCGGCGCGATGGGAATCCGGGCGATCCCGTCGAGACCGTGACAGGTGCGGCATTGCCGCGCTTTCTTCTTTCCCGCTTCCAGATCGGCGGCGAGGGCAGGGGTTCCCGCGATGCAGAACGCAGCGCCCAGCAACAGGATCGGCTTCGATAAAGGGTTCATGTCTCATCCACCTATACGGGTGCGGCACCCGGTGTGTCCGGGTGCCGTCGATATCGTTTTACGACCGGCCTGATAACGGATCGTTTTTGCACTTCCCCGAATGCCGCGCGGCATGTCAGGCCGCATCGCATCCGGGAAAAGCGGCAAAAGTCAGGAGCCGCTGGTCTTATTCGCCTTCGTAGCTGATCCTGTAGATCGCTCCGGCCAGATCATCCGAGACGAGCAGCGATCCATCACGAAGCTGCGCCACATCCACCGGACGGCCCAGATATTCGCCGGTTTCGCTGTCCAGCCAGCCCTCGGCGAAGGGTTTCATCTCGGCGGTGCCGTCCTCGCCCACATGCGTGACCATGACCCGCGCGCCGACAGGTTCGGTGCGGTTCCATGAGCCGTGCTGCGCCGAGAAGATGGCGTTCTTGTATTTGGCCGGGAACATCCTGCCGGTATAGAACATCATGCCCAGATCGGCGGCATGGGCGACCGTCTCCACGGCGGGCATCACGATGCCTTCAGGCGGGGTTTCGTCCTTGTACTCATCGGTGCGGACATCACCGCCCCCGTACCACGGGTGGCCGAAATGCTGGCCTGCCTCGGTCTGACGGTTCAGTTCGCCCGGCGGGATATCGTCGCCCATGCCGTCAACCTGATTGTCGGTCCACCACAGCTCGCCCGTTTCGGGGTGGAAGTCCTGCCCGACCGAGTTGCGGACGCCATAGGTATAGACCTCGCGGTTCTTGCCGTCGCGATCCATGCGGACGATGCCGCCGATGCCGGTTTCCTTGTACAGGTCCATTTTCTCGGCGGGGGCCACGTTGAAGGGCTGGCCCAGCGAGACGTACAGCTTGTTGTCCGGTCCGATATCACAGACGCGGGCGGTATGGTTATAGCTGGCCTCTTCCGGCGGGATCAGCTCACCCTGCGCCACGACCTCGAAGGCGGCGACATCGGGGCCTTCATAGAAGAACTCGGCGGCGGGGAACAGCAGGACGCGGTTCTGCTCGGCGATGAACAGAAAGCCGTCCTTCGAGAAGCAGACCCCGTTCGGGATGGTGAAATCGATGGAGGGCGCGAATTCCTTCACGTCGTCGGCCACGCGATCCTTGTCGCGGTCGGTCACGACATAGACCTCGTTCTTGCGGGTGCCGACGAAGGTGGCCACGCCCTGCGGGCCGACGGCCATGTGCCGGGCATCGGGAACCACGGCATAGAGATCGATCCTGAAGCCTTCGGGCAGCGTTACCTTCTCCAGAACCCTGCGGATCGCATCCGCGCGTTTCCCGTCCTGCGGGATCGGTTCCATCATCGGGGTGCCGGTCTGTTTGAATGCCGACAGCTTATTGAGATTGCCCGCATTCTGCGCGAGAGCGGGCAGGGCGGCGGCCATGGCGATGACGGCGGCCATGGTTGTGAAGCGTCTGATCATGTCAGTCTCCCTGTACGAAAGATCTAGCGTCTTCCAGCCCGTCAGACTGTGACAGGGTTAACGCCGCGTCAACATGCTCCTTTCGGTTGCGACGCGCGTTCCGTCATGCGGAACTCTCCGCTTCCAGAATGGCCTGCAATCCCTCGCGATAGGTCGGATAGGCGAGGGTGACCCCCAGTTGTTCCCTGATCCGGTCATTCGAGACGCGCTTGTTCTCGCCGTAGAAACTGCGCGCCATGGCGCTCATCTCCGCCTCCCCGAAGGGAACCGGGGCCGGGCGTGGCACCCCCAGCAGGTCGGCGGCATGGCCGATCACATCCTGCGGCGGACAGGTCAGGTCATCGGTCACATTATAGGCCGTGCCGGGGGCCGGCTGCGCGATGGAAGCTTGCAGCACGGTGGCGATATCCTCGACATGGATGCGTCCGAAGACCTGCCCTTCCTTGATGATACGCTGCGCCGTGCCCCGCCGGATTTTCTCGAACGGCCCGCGTCCGGGTCCATAGATGCCCGCCAGCCGGAAGGTATGGACCGGCAGCCCCCGCTCCGCCAGCGCCAGCCATTCGCGTTCCGCTGTCACCCGCCGCTTGCCGCGTTCGCTGGCCGGGGACAGGTCCGATGTCTCGTCCACCCATCCCCCCTGCCGGTCGCCATAGACTGCCGTGGTGGAGAGATAGCCGACCCATGCGATCCGCTCCGACTGTGCCGTCAGGGCCTCGCGATAGCGGCCCAGCACCGGATCTCCCTCCTCGCCCGGCGGGGCGGAGAGCAGCAGATGCGTTTTCTCCGGCAGTGCGGCGAACAGGTCATCGGGCGGCCAGACATGCGCGTCGATGCCCTCCGCGCGCAGGGTCCGGGCTTTTTCCGCGTCGCGGGCCGTGGCGGCGATGTGCCAGCCGTCGCTTTTCAGCCGTGCGGCCAGAACACGGGCGCAGTAGCCGAAGCCGATACATAGTAGAGCCGGGGTTTTCATCTCGTTCATATTCGCGCCATATCGCGATGCGACCCTGTCGTGCAAGCGCGTCCCTGCCGGAGATTTCCATGCATCCCATCCGTTCTGTCCTGTCGGCCCTCCTGCTGGCTTCTGTCGGCCTGCCCGCCGCCGCGCAATCGGTCACCGGCTATGACGACTGCATCGCCATGGCGCAGACCGCTCCCGCCTCCGCCCTGTCCGCCGCCGATACATGGTTTGCGGGCGGGGGAGGGGATGCGGCCCGCCATTGCAGGGCTATGGCGCTGGCCTCGCTCGGCTCGTTCGGCGAGGCCGCGCGCACCGTCGAGGCGCTGGCGCTCACTACGACTGACCCGGCGGCGCAATCGGATCTCTACACGCAGGCGGGTGACTTCCAGATGGCGGCGGGCGATCCCTTCGCGGCCCGCACTTTCTTCGGACAGGCGCTGGCGCTGGAGCCGGAATCCTTCGCGGCGCTCGACGGACGGTCGAGGGCGGCGGCGGCCCAGCGTGATTTCGCCGGGGCCATTACCGATCTCAACCGTCTGCTCTGGCTGGTGCCCAACGATGCCGAGGCCCTGTCCCTGCGCGCTGCGGCCCGCCGGCAGACGGGCGATACCGAGGGTGCGCTGTCGGATGCCGAGGCGGCGGTTGCCGCCGATCCCGCGTCGGCGGTGGCCTATTTCGAGCGCGGCGCGATCCGGGCCGTCCGGGGCGACCGCGAGGGCGCGCGCAGCGACTGGTGGCAGGCCGAACAGCTCGATCCCGGCGGCGAAACCGGCCAACTGGCCATGACCAACCGTCAGCGTCTTCCCTGATCCGGGGTAAGGCGTCACGACGGATCGTATCGCACCACCGTGGCCAGCCCCGGTGCATCCGGTGACAGGATACCCGGCAGCGCCTCTGGCAGGGCGTGAAAATCCACCTCCCCGGTGACCAATGCGTCGAATCGGTCGTCGCATAACAGGTCCAGCGCCTTGGCCAGCCGTCGCCGGTGGCTCCACCGCCCCCGCCGCGAGGGCGAGACCTGCCCGACCTGCGAGGAAACGAGCCGCAGGCGCTGGCTGTGGAACGCACCGCCGAGGGAAATGGCCGTCGATCCCTCGCCGTACCAGCTCATCTCGACCAGCGTTCCCTCGAATCCGGTGCAGTGAATCGCCGTCTCCAGCCCGCCCGAACTGGCCGAGGTATGGAAGACGACATCGCATCCGGCGGGGGCCTCTCCGGGTATCGCAAAGCCTGCGTTCATCCTGTCGCACAGCGCGCGGCGGTCGGTATTCACGTCGATCAGGGTCGTCTCGACACCGGGCATCATCGCGCATAACCCGGCCAGCAGCCCGCCGACGACCCCGCCCCCGACGACCGCCACCCGGTCCCCCGGCCCCACGCCGCCATCCCAGAGCGCATTGAGCGCCGTCTCCATATTTGCCGCCAGCGTGGCCCGCCGCGCGGGCAGGCGTTCGGGCAGCACCGTGACCGCCTCCGCAGGCAGCACGAAGCGCGATTGATGCGGGTACAGCGCGAAAACGGTCTTGCCCCGCATCTCCGGCGGTCCCTCCTCCACGAGGCCGACCATGCTGTAGCCGTAGACGACCGGATACGGAAAATTGCCCCGCTGAAAGGGCGCGCGCATCCGCACATACTCGCTTTCCGGCACCCGCCCCTCGAAGACCAGCCGCTCCGTTCCCCGGCTGATTCCCGACCAGAGCGCCCGGACGCGCGCCTGACACGGCTTCGTGATCGCGGGCAGGGAAAGGGCCAGAAGCGCCGCTTCCTGCGGCTTTCGGTATTCGAGAGCATAGTCCACGTCAGAACTCCTTTCTCGACAATATGGTGCGGCGCACCACCGTTGCGACGCGGCGGGGCATGGCGCTTCGGTTTGCGACGACAGTGACGGGACAGAACGGCGAATGACCGACCATGCAAAAGATTCCGCCGGTTCGGGATCGCCTCTTTTCCTGCGGGATGCCGTGTCGCTGACCCCGGCGGGCCTGCAATCGACCCGCGTACTGACCCGTCGCCGCCTGTTCGCGCTGTCCCTGTGCGCCCTGACGCTCGTGTTCGTGCTGGCGGGGGTCGCGACGGTGTTCGGGGGGGATGGGCTGGACCCGCTGGAATGGGGCATCCTCGCCTGTGTCGCCCTCAGCGCGCCCTGGACCATCCTCGGATTCTGGAATTCCCTGCTCGGATTGTTCCTCGTCCACGGCCTGAGCCGATCCGTGCCGTTCGCCCTGCCGGAGGATGATGCCGACGCCGCCCCGATCCGGGGCCGCATCGCTCTGGCCATGGCGATCCGCAATGAGGAGCCGCAGCGCGCCTTCGACCGCCTGCTCGCCATGCGGCGCAGCCTCGACAGCACTGCCTGGGGGCATCGCTTCGACCTGCATATCCTCAGCGATACGACCCTCGATCATGTCGCGGTGCAGGAGGAGCATCTTTTCGCCCGGTATCGCGATTCCCTCGACGGGGCCGGGCGCGCGTCTTACCGCCGCCGCCTCTCCAACGAAGGCTACAAGGCCGGGAATATCTGGCGGTTTCTGGAGGATCGGGGCGCGGAATATGACCTTTTCGTGCCATTGGATGCAGACAGCCTGATGTCCGCCGCCGCTATCCTGCGGCTGGTGCGCGTCGCCGAGGCCAACCCGCGCATCGGCATCGTGCAGAGCCTTGCGGTCGGCGCCCCTGCCCAAAGCCCGTTCGGACGCATCTTCCAGTTCGGAATGCGCCACGGGATGCGCGCTTTCACGCTGGGCAGCGCATGGTGGCAGGGCGACTGTGGCCCTTTCTGGGGTCATAACGCCGTCATCCGCACCGCCGCCTTCAAGGCCCATTGTGCTCTGCCGAAGCTGAACGGGCGTCCCCCGCTCGGCGGCGATATTCTCTCCCATGATCAGGTTGAGGCGGTGCTGATGCGCCGGGCGGGATACGAGGTGCGCGTCGTGCCGGTTGCCGGTGAAAGCTATGAGGAGAACCCCGTCACGGTTCTCGATTTCATGACCCGCGAGCAACGGTGGTGTAACGGGAACATGCAGTATTGGCGGCTGCTCGGCCTGCCCGGATTGCAGCCGACGAGTCGTTTCCAGCTCTTTCAGGCGATCATGATGTATCTGAGCGCCCCGGCATGGATGATCCTCACGGCGCTGGGCGCGGTGAAGGCGGTCGTCGATCCGATGATGATATTCGACGGGACGCTGGCCATCGGCCTCTTCGCCCTCATGGTCGGCATGAGCCTTACCCCGAAGATCGTCGGCGCGATCCATGTGATGCTGGAGCGGGGCGGCGTGGGCCGCTATGGCGGAACCGCACGGTTCCTTGCGGGTCTGGCGCTGGAAACCGTGTTCTCGGTGCTGATGTCTCCCGTGATCGCCGTACATCTGACCGTCTTTCTCATCGGCCTCGCCTTCGGGCGTCGGGGCGGATGGAGCGGACAGATCCGCGATGCCTACGGGCTGGAATGGCGCACGGCCTTCCGGGCGCTCTGGCCGCAGATGGTCTTCGGAGCGACGATTCTCGGCACGTTAGCCATGTTCACGCCCGCCGCCGTGATCTGGGTTATGCCGGTGCTTCTGGGATTGTTGCTGGCGGTGCCCTTCGCGGTCGTCACGGCCTCTCCCGCCCTCGGACACTGGCTCGCACAGCGGGGCCTGTGCGCCATCCCCGAGGAATTTGAGGTGCCGTCCATTCTCGGCGATCTTCATCATCCTGTCCCGGAACACGATCTTGCCGCCTGACCCGGAGAGTTCTGGATGACCCCTGCGGAAGCCGCTTCCCTGCGCGAGGCCCGTCGTGATCCGCGCCTCGATTTCTTCCGGGGTCTGGGCATGTTCATCATCCTGATCGCCCATATTCCGTGGAATTCCTGGAATAACTGGATACCCGCCCGTTTCGGATATTCCGATGCGACGGAGATTTTCGTGTTCTGCTCCGGTGCGGCCTCGGCGCTGGCCTTTCACAAGGTATTCGCGACGCGCGGCTGGTGGATCGGCACGGCGCGCGTGGCCTTTCGGATATGGCAGCTTTACTGGTGCCACATCGCCGTCTTCATGACGGTGCTGGTTACGCTGATGATGGTCGGGCGCTGGTTGCCCGACCCGGATCGCGATTATGTGGCGGCCCTGAATCTGCGCCGTTTCGTCGATGATCCGCAGGCTTTCCTGCCGCCTTTATTCTGGCTCGGCTATGTGCCGAACTATTTCGATATCCTCGTGATGTACATGGTGATCCTCGCCCTGATGCCCGTCGTCATCTGGCTTGGCACCATCCGCGCCCCCGATGCGCGCCCGTGGCTGGCGATGGGGTTCTGCGTCGCGCTCTGGGCGGTGGTCAGCCAGCCATGGCTGGCCTTTCTGGACGTCCCGATCTTCACCGGTCTCAATCCCGAAGCCGAGCCGGTGGGCAGGTCACGGACATGGTTCTTCAATCCGTTCTGCTGGCAACTGATCTTCTTCACGGGCTTCGCGTTCACCCTCGGCTGGTTGCCGACCCCGCCGACGCGCTGGTGGCTGATCCTGATCTGCCTCGCCGTGGTCCTCGTCTCGATCCCGCTGGACCCTGACGGCAACACATCCGTGCGCCGGTTCTTCGAGGCGCGGCCCGATCTGGCGCAGATCTGGCAGCGGATCGGCGCGATCAGGGCGGCGGTCGAGCCACTGCAATCGAAGACCTTCTTCGGCCTGTTCCGCTATCTTCATTTCCTCGCCCTCGCCTATCTCGTCTGGATCGTGGCGGGTGAGAACGGGCGACGCCTGCCCGAAGCCGGTCTGGCGGGCGGGATCGTCACGCTGATCCGGCGCGTGGGCCAGCAGGCACTGGCCGTGTTCATCTTCAGCCTCGTGATCGCGCGCCTGCTCGGCGTCATCATCCACGAATCCGGCAAAGACCCGGCGGTCATCGCACTGGTCAACCTGAGCGGCTTCGCGATGCTGGTTGCGGTCGCCTACACGGCGCGCTGGTTCAAGAGCAATCCGTGGAAGGCCCCGCGCGAGGGAACGGGCCGGTAGCAATTTTCACCCGAACAGGGTACCGTAGGGTCATAGGTTTCTCATCGGCGGAGACAGGACATGCGCGCGACGACGATCTCGATGGCTATTCTGCTGGCGATGCTCGGCACTCCCGTTCTTGCGGCCGGGTCGGTGGGGCCGTCTTCGGGGATGATCTCCGATACATGGGAC
>CAKZUT010000243.1 GCA_937922185.1 uncultured Neomegalonema sp. | reverse complement strand
TTTTGCGTCATAAAGCGTCTCCACGGTTATGAGGCTTACGCCCTGTTCGGCGGCGAAAGCCTCCGTGTTGCGGCGAGCCTTGCCACGCACGAAGAACGGGATTTTTCTGAGTTCCTTCTCAGCATCATTGGCCCATGACAGCACCCCGTCTGCGGCGGGAGCTTCGGGCCGGTCCTCATCTTCCTCAACGACCTCGACCGCTTCACTGCCGCCGCCGATGGCAGCGAGATGCGATGCCTGCGCGTTGTCGCTGAATTCAAAATCGTCGCGGAACATCGTCAGCAGGTGTTCTTCCAGACCCATTGTGAGGGGGTGGACCCAACTGTCGAAGATCACGTTCGCGCCCTCGAACCCCATCTGCGGTGAGTAGCGGGCCGGGAAATCCTGCACATGGATGGGCGAGGAAATGACCGCACAGGGAATACGCAGACGCTTGGCGACATGGCGCTCCATCTGTGTGCCCAGCACAAGCTCCGGCTGTGCCGCGATGATCGCGTCCTCGACATCGAGATGATCGTCAGTAATGAGCGGCTCGACACCGTATTCCGCAGCGGCCTTACGGATGTCGCGGGCGAATTCACGCGCATAGGTGCCGAGGCCGCATACCTTGAAGCCCAGTTCCTTCTCCGCCACGCGCGCCGCCGCAACCGCATGGGTCGCATCGCCATAGATGAAGACGCGCTTGCCGGTAAGGTAATTCGAGTCGATAGAGCGCGAGTACCATGACAGGCGCTCGTCCTCGGACAGCAGCGCAGGCTCGGGATCGACACCGGCCAGTTCGGCGACTTCGCGAATGAACTCATGCGTGGCACCGACCCCGATGGGGACCGTCCGCACGATGGGCTGTCTGAATTCCCGCTCCAGCCAGCGGGCCGCCGTATCGGCGATTTCCGGGTAAAGCAGGATATTGAAATCGGCATTCGGCAGGCGGGTCAGGTCGGCGGGGCTGGCCCCCAGCGGCGCGATGACGTTCACATCGACACCGAGGGTCGCGAGCAGCTTCTGCACTTCCACGATATCGTCGCGATTGCGGAAGCCCAGGGATGTCGGCCCGAGGATATTGCAGCTTTTGGGCGCGCCTTCCACTTTGGGAGCCGCTTCACGGCCCCCTGCGAAGCCGCGCACAAGCTGATAGAATGTTTCCGCCGCGCCCCAGTTTTCCTTTTTCTGGTAGGATGGCAGTTCCAGCGGAATGACCGGGATGCCCAGATCGAGCGTCTTGGCCAGACCGCCCGGATCGTCCTGGATCAATTCGGCAGTACAGGATGCGCCGACGAGAACCGCCTGCGGCTTGAACCGTTCGACAGCCTCACGGCAACTGCGCTTGAAAATCTCGGCGGTATCGGCCCCCAGATCGCGGGCCTGAAAGGTCGTATAGGTCACAGGCGGGCGCGTCTTGCGGCGCTCGATCATCGTGAACAGAAGGTCCGCATAGGTATCGCCCTGCGGCGCATGCAGCACGTAATGCAATTCCCGCATCGAGGACGCCACGCGCATCGCGCCGACATGGGGAGGGCCTTCATATGTCCAGATGGTAAGCTGCATCAGACGGCCACCTCCAGCGCGGCACGGCGCAACAACGGGCGGGCAAAGAGTTCGGCGAGATCACCGGCCTGCTCGTATCCGTGGATCGGCGAGAAGACGAGTTCGATGGACCATTTGGTCGATCTGCCCTCCGCCTCAAAGGGATTGCCGAGGCCCATGCCGCAGATGATCAGATCGGGATCGGCGGCGCGACAGCGTTCAATCTGCATATCCACGTCCTGCCCCTCGCTGACCGCGACCGTATCGGGCAGAAGATCGAATTCGGGCTGCGTATGGCGGCGATGCAGGAACGGCGTTCCGATCTCCACGATATCCGCGCCGGTCTCACGGTGCAGGAAGCGCGCGATGGACGGCTCAAGCTGCGAATCCGGGAACAGGAAGATACGCTTGCCTTCGAGCGCATTGCGGTAATGGGCAACGGCCTTCTTCGCCCGTTCGCGGCCCGGTCCGGTGATCGCGTCGAAACGCTCGGTCTCGACGCCGAAGGTATCGGCGATGGCGCGCAGCCATGCGGTCGTGCCCTCCTCGCCCAGAGGCATCGGAGCCTCGATCCGCTGAGCGCCGCGCCGCTCAAGTTCGCTGGCCGTCGTGCCGAGATAGGGCTGGGCGAGGATATAGCGGGTATCGGGACCGATAGAGGGTATTTCCGTGCTGCGACGGGCAGGCAGGAACGCAAAATCCTCCAGCCCCAGACTGCGGAAGATGCGCTCGAACTGATCTTCGGCAATATCCGACATCGCCCCGACCACCAGCAACGATGTGGGCGCGGTTTCCGTCTGCGGCATATCCCTGACGAGGGCGGTCAGGAAATTGTCCTCACCCTGCGTGAAAGTCGTCTCGATACCGCTGCCCGAATAGGAGAGAACCCGGCGATCCGGGGCATGGACCTTGTTCAGGCGCTGCGCGGCGCGGTCCAGATCAAGTTTGATGACCTCGGAGGGACATGAGCCGACCAGCACCAGCATCCTGATATCGGGACGGCGCGACAGCAGGCGATCAACCACCCGGTCCAGCTCCTCATGCATATCGGCCATGCCCGCCAGATCGCGCTCATCAATAATGGCGGTTCCGAAGCGCGGCTCGGCGAAGATCATCACACCCGCAGCCGATTGCATGAGATGCGCGCAGGTGCGCGAGCCGACGATCAGGAAGAAGGCGTCCTGCATCTTGCGGTGCAGCCAGATGATCGAGGTCAGCCCGCAGAAAACCTCATGCTGGCCTCGCTGGCGCAGTGGCTCGGCGGCACTGGAGCCACAGGCGGCTGATTTGAGATCAGGGGCGCTCATCCCGCCACCCCGGCGCCTGTGAGGGCACGATCATCCGCCCCTTCGAGTCGCGCGACCCGCAGCTTCCAGAGAAACTGACCCGCATTGATGATGTAGGTGACATAGGCGGCCAGCGCGAGAAGCATCAGCCCCTGCGGGGACAGCCATCCACCAAAAGTCGCGAGCAGATAGGCGGTGTGCAGTGCCAGCACGGCCATCGAGAACACGTCTTCCCAGAAAAACGCTTCCGCGAACAGATACTTCCCGAAGACGAATTTCTCCCAGATCGAACCGGTGATCATGAGCGCGTAGAGAACCAGCGTCTTGATGATAACAGAGACATTCGCGGCCCACAGACCCTCACCCGTCGAGAGATAGCGGAGGATGAGAGCGAGGCTCACAAGGAAGACCAGAAACTGAACCGGTGCGAGAATCCCCTGAACAAGCGTCCAGCGCGTCGCATCGCGGCGACGGCGTTGTTCGGGTGTATAAAGCGACCCCGTTCGTTCTAAATCCCTGATTTCCACCGGTGTTCTTGCCCCTGAGACCTTCTCGTTAAGGGAAAGGTAACGTCCGATAGATAAAAGTGTCAACTTAAATTGACGCTTATTTTGGTTTACATCTCGAAATCCGTACTACATGGTATCAACACGGGCTCACTGGAGCTTTGTTATGAACTTGTTTGATACGCTCCATTGACGACACGGCTTGTGAAGAGGCCATTGTTCCTTACGTTTCGGGCGGCAATGAACCATGAGATTCTACGTCGAGAAACCTGAAACGGGTGGAACATACACTTCATGCATAATTTTGCATCGCAAGACGTCATGACTGCACGCACAAAATCGGTGCGCTTCGGTGAGGAGGTTCGCGAATTCAGCGACCCGGCAACACACTTTCATAATATGGATGAAAGCGCGGTGGCCCGGATCGTGATGCGCGGCTCGGATGTCTCCATGATCCTCTCCGATGACGGGATGGTCAAAGACCTCGCCTATCGGGATCACGGATTCAGGGATTACAAGGCCGATGCGTGGATCGGACAGATGCTGGTGGATGTCGTCACACCGGAATCGGTCGAGAAGGTGACAACCCTGTTCGACGATGTGCGACAGGACACGATCACCTTGCCACGGCAGGTCAATCATCCCGGCGACCGGGGACCGGACCTGCCCGTCACCTACCGCTTCGTCCGCCTGTCGGGCAGCGGCCCCATCTTCGCGTTCGGCGAAAACCAGAGCAAGGTCGCCAATGCCCAGTCGCGGCTGGTGCAGGCCCAGATGGAACTGGAAGCCGATTATCGCAAACTGCGCGAGACCGAAACCCGCTATCGCACGATCTTTCAGATGGCCAAACGGGCGGTGATCGTCGTGGATGGCGCGAACCGCACGATCATGGATGCGAACCGTTCCGCCGGAAGCATGTTCGGCAAGGACGCCGCGAAGCTGGTCGGGGACTCCGCCGCAAACCTGCTCGACCGCGCCTCGCGCAAGGATGGCATCGAGATCATGACCGAGGCCCATTACAAGGGCAGCGCCAAGAGCTTCAAATCGAAAGTCGCCCTCGACGGACAGGATTGCCTCGTCTCCGTCGAGCCTTTCCGCGAGAACGGGCAGAACAACCTGCTCATCAAGTTTGACCGCACGGGCACTGTCACGGATATCGCCGAAACGCGCAGCGATCAGGATATCGAGCTGCTGAAGAACCTGCCCGAAGGTGTGGCCCTGCTCGATACGCAGGGCAATATCGTCGAGATCAACGAGCAGTTCCTCGATCTCGTGCAGGCGCTCAACAAGGATCGTATCGTCGGGCGACAGATCAGCAACTGGCTCGGCGCGTCATCCGTTGACAGCCAGGTGCTGCTTTCCAAGCTCAAGAAGGAAGGCCGCGTCACCAATTTCGCGACCGTCGCGCGCGGAGAGGCGGGCGGGTCCAATGATGTGTCCGTTTCCGCATCCTCGACGGTGGTGGGCGATGAAACGCGGTTCATCCTCATCATTTCCGAAGGCAGCCGCCGCGACCGGACGATCCAGACACAGCCGTTCGGAGCGGACACGAATCCGGGCGGTATCTCCGAATTGGTGGGCCGTGTGCCGATGAAAGAACTGATCCGCGACTCCGTTGATGTCATCGAGAAGATGTGCATTGAGGCGGCATTGAATCAGACGAACAACAATCGCGCCTCGGCAGCCGATCTGCTCGGCCTCAGCCGACAAAGCCTCTACATCAAACTCAAACGCTACGGCCTTGAGGATTTCGGCGACGACGGCTGACCGGCGCGACCGGAACTGTCAATTTTACCTGACTGAAAAGTGTCACTAATAATTGACACTTTCACACCTCCCATTTACCGTTCGGTAATGGTCGAGCATTCACCCCCGATGCCTATGCCGCATACCGCGCCCAGACCGGGCGCGATTCTGGAATTGCTCAAACCGATTACGTGGTTTCCGCCGATGTGGGCCTATGCCTGCGGCGCGATCTCGGTCGGGGGAGCGGTTTCGGATCGATGGCTCTATATCGCGGGCGGCGTGCTGCTGGCGGGGCCGCTCGTCTGCGGAGCCAGTCAGGCGGTCAATGACTGGTTCGACCGCCATGTCGATGCGATCAACGAACCGCAGCGAGTCATCCCTTCCGGGCGGATGCCGGGGCAGTGGGGATTATTCGTGGCGATTGCCACATCGTTGATTTCGTTGCTGTTTGCAAGTCTGCTCGGATGGTGGGTGTTCGGTGCCGCCGTCATCGGCGTCGCCCTCGCATGGGCCTATAGCGCACCGCCCTTCCGTCTGAAGCTGAATGGCTGGTGGGGTAATCTGGCGGTTGGGCTGTCCTACGAAACGCTGCCATGGATCACCGCCGCCGCCGCCGCCCTCGGCACCGCGCCGTCACCGCAGATTGCGATCATCGCCCTGCTCTATGGCATCGGTGCCCATGGCATCATGACGCTCAATGATTTCAAGGCTATCGAAGGCGATACGCAGCTCGGTGTTCGCACCCTGCCGGTTCAGCTCGGCATATCCGGGGCCGCGCGGGTTGCCTGCATCGTCATGGCCCTCACGCAGCTATGCGTCGTGGCGTTGCTGCTTCACTGGGGCATGGGCACCCATGCCATGGCCGTCGGCGCGCTGCTGGCGGTGCAGGTCGGCTGCATGATCCGCTTCCTGCGCGATCCGCAGCGGTTCGCGATCTGGTACAGCGCCATCGGCGTCGGCCTCTACGTCACCGGAATGATGATAACCGCCTTCGCGCTGCGCGCGCTCGTCGGCATGGCTGGATAAAGGGATGACGCAATGAAGAACGAGACAGGTCTTCCCGGATTGAGCTGGCTCTCGATCATTCGCCTCGGGCTGGTACAGGCGGCACTCGGAGCCATCGTCGTGCTGACCACATCGACCCTGAACCGGGTGATGGTGGTCGAACTCGGACTGGCGGCCATGATCCCCGGCGCGCTTGTCGGCCTGCATTACGGGGTCCAGATTTCAAGACCCCTCTGGGGGCACGGTGCCGACGGAGGCGGCTCCCGGACGCGGTGGATAATCGCCGGTCTGGTCCTGCTCGCCGTGGCGGGAACCGGGGCTGCGGCCACCACCCTTCTTTTCGAGAGCAGTTTCTATGCGGCCATGGCGGCGGCGGCGCTTTGCTTCACGCTGATCGGGTTCGGCATCGGCGCGGCAGGCACCTCCCTCCTCGCCCTGCTGGCCAGTCGCACGGCCCCTACCCGACGCCCCGCCGCCGCCACCATCGTCTGGATGATGATGATCGCCGGGATCATCGTGACGGCGATCATCTCCGGGCAATATCTCGACCCCTATTCCCACGAGCGGCTGATTACCGTCACCGCGATTGCCGGGCTGATCTCCTGCTCGATTGCGGGTCTGGCGGTTCTTGGCATCGAAAGACGCGCGATCATCGAGGATGAAAGCAACGGTCCCCGTGAGAAAATATCGTTCCGCCAGAGCTTTACCGAGACCTGGGCTGACCCGCAGGCGCGGCTGTTCACGATATTCGTCTTCGTCGCGATGCTGGCCTACAGCACACAGGATCTGATCCTCGAACCCTTCGCCGGCCTGCTCTACGGCATGACGCCGGGGGAATCGACGCAACTGGGCGGGATGCAGCATGGCGGCGTGTTCATGGGCATGGCGCTGGTCGGCGTCCTCGGAACGCTCATGGCACGGCGCAAACCTGAAATTCTGAAGTTCTTCACGGTGACGGGCTGTATCGGATCGGGCATTGCCCTCGCCTTTCTCGCCGCGTCGTCATCGCTGGCCCCCGCATGGCCGTTGAAGGTCAATGTCTTCGCGCTGGGCTTTGCGAATGGCATCTTCGCCGTGGCGGCCATCGGTACGATGATGACACTGGCAGGCGGCGGCGGCGGATCGCGTGAAGGCATCCGCATGGGATTATGGGGCGCGGCACAGGCCGTCGCCTTCGGTCTCGGCGGATTTCTGGGCACTGTCGCCATCGACGTGACCCGCGCCATTACCGGCGATGTGCCGCTGTCCTTTGCCCTTGTCTTCGGTGCGGAAGCGGCGCTCTTCATCGCCGCCGCCCTGATCGCGGCCCGGATCGGCGCACGCCCCGAGACGGAAAACCAATCACCTCACGGCACTCTCATCCTGCAACCGGCGGAGTAAGATATGAACACCGATTATGATGTCGTCGTCGTCGGAGGCGGACCTGCGGGAGCGACCGCCGCGCATGATCTGGCCCGGCGCGGCCACCGCGTTCTGATGATCGACAAGGAAGGGCGGATCAAGCCCTGCGGCGGCGCGATCCCGACACGGGCGATCCGCGACTACGCGATTCCGATGGAATTGCTGACCGCCCGGATCGGGGCCGCCCGGATCATCTCTCCCAAGGGCGAAAAGGTCCGCATGGATATCGGCGACCGGGGCTATGTCGGCATGGTGGATCGGGATGTCTTCGATCCCTGGCTGCGCGACCGGGCCGAGAAGGCCGGAGCCACCCGCATGACCGGTCAGTTCGAGCGCCTGACATATCGCGATGACGGTGCCGTCGTGCTGACGGTGACACCGAAGGGCAACTCGGAAACCACGGTCACGGCCCGCACGGTGATCGGCGCGGACGGGGCCAATTCCGCCGTGCGACGTGCGATCTTCGGGCCGAAAAAGCGCCCGCCCTATGTCTTCGCGTATCATGAGATCGTCAAGTCACCGACCGTCGCATCGGAGAAGTTCGATCCGGCAAGCTGCGATGTCGTCTATGACGGCGAAATCTCTCCCGATTTCTACGGCTGGGTCTTTCCGCATGGCGCGCATACCAGCATCGGCTGCGGCTCTGCTGTAAAAGGCCACAGCCTGAAGGATGCGACCCGCAAACTGCGCGAGGACGCCGGACTGGCGGATGCGGAGACAATCCGTGTCGAGGGCGCGCCTTTGCCGCTGAAACCCATGCGCCGCTGGGATGACGGGCGCGGGGTCGTGCTGGTAGGGGATGCTGCGGGAGTGGTCGCGCCGTCCTCCGGCGAAGGGATCTACTATGCGATGCTGTCGGGCGAACTTGGCGCGGATGCGACCGAGGAACTGATGGCGACAGGATCGGCCAAAGCCCTGAAAACCGCCCGCAAACGCTTTATGAAGGAGCATGGCCGCGTCTTCTTCATCCTCGGGCTGTTGCAGTATTTCTGGTATCACAGCGACAAGCGCCGCGAGCAGTTCGTGAATATGTGCCGCGACCCGGATGTGCAGCGCCTGACCTGGGAATCCTATCTCAACAAGAAGCTCGTGCGCCGTGAACCGCTGGCCCATCTGCGCGTGTTTCTCAAGGATATGCAGCAACTTCTCGGCCTGTCGGCGCGGTAGTGGTGCCGGACTGGCTGTTGCCGCTGTTCCGCTCCGGGGCCGTTGCGGATATCGCGATTGCGGTCCTCGTGATCGAAACCGCGATCCTGCTGGCAATGCGACACCGGTTCGGGCTGGCAGGGGCCTCGTTGCTGGCCAATGCGGTCTCCGGGATCGCGCTGATCCTGGCCCTGCGCGCCGCGCTCGTCGCACCCGATCAACCGCACTGGATCGCGATCTGGTTGCTTGCCGGTTTTGCGGGGCATCTCGCGGACCTGCGCCTGCGCGCCACCCGACAGCCCCGCAAAGCGCGGGGTCAGGAACATGGCCGACCATGAGCCGCGCTACAGTCAGTCCCGATAAACCTGATCGAGACCAGCTCTAATTTCCGACTGATTTAAGCAGGACTTCGCGGTCGCGGGAAAAGCCTGACAGAATCGGTAAAATCGCGGCCCCCACGGTTCGGGCTGCGGGGCCGACACGTCCTTCCTCGATTGCCATCGATGACAGACCGCGCGTGTCCAGCCGGGCATACGCATCGCGTGTCATTCCGACGATCCGCTGTCGAACTCGCGCGGGCATGACCCCATCAATCCGCAAGGCCGAGAAATCGACGACTGCCGCCGCATTCGCCGCCGCCTGAGCAATGGACAGGGCGGCATCCGCCAGCCAGCGTTCCGCCGCATCGGAACGCCAGTATGGCGAATCCTCATCATCGAACGGCAATTCGCTGCCCGATAACTGTTCCAGTCTCATGAGAGACGCGCGCTCCAGCAGAGGTTGCGGACCCTGCGGCCCCGCGACAAGCATCGACCCCAGCGCCCCGGCATTACCCCGGCGGCCCGGATGCAGCTTTCCATCCAGAACGATACCGCCCCCCACGAACCAGCCGATGAACACATAACAGAAATCAGGCGGAGCCGAGGCACCGCTGACCATGAATTCAGCGGCACAGGCCGCCGTGCCGTCATTCGAGAGCGCCACTTCCGCGCCCTGCATCGCCTCGGACAACCGTGCATTGATCGGACAGTCCCGCCATGCTTCAAGCGCCCCGTCCGGCGCGCCCAGCGCCTTTCCCCAACTCCAGAGATTGAACGGCATGGCCACGCCAGTGCCGGAAAGGCGGCTCCGGTACTCTTCAGGCAATTTCGCGACGAGGTTGCGCGCCTCAAGCCCGTAGAAGGCGACGATCTCCTCCGGCATCGGATACCGATACCGCTTTTCGACCCGCGCCCGGACTGTGCCGACGAAATCGCACAGAGCCAGTTCGGCACTGCGCCGCCCGATTTTCAGCCCCAGTGCAAAGACCGCATCGGGGTTGAGGCGATAGGGGACCGAAGGCTGACCGCCTTTTCCCTTCACGGGAGCCTCCGCCAGCAGCAATCGTTCTTTCTGAAGACGTTTGACAATCAGCCCCAGAGTCTGCGGTGACAGCCCTGTGCGCCGTGCAAGCTCGGCTTTCGACAGTGTTCCCTCACGGCGGATCAGCGACAGGACGAGACGATCATTATAGGCACGGGCACCCGTCTGGTTCGCACCTCCCCCAAGCGACGTGCGAACAACCGTATCTTCAATGATCGCATCGTGCTGCATTCTGTAACCCGCCTCACATGGTGCCCGTCCGGTGCTCCGACATTGTGCGGTCAGAGACTGGAAATCAACTTGATTTACTAAGGTTGAAATTTCATATTCTCCGACAGAAAACGATTCGACAGGTCCGTTCTCTCGATGGGCCGGGAAATCGTGGGGGAGGAAGAGAATGGGGCCGAAACGGTGGCAGGCCGTGCTCACGCGCGGATTTTCCAACTGATGTTCGTCGTTTGCGGTGAAGCACTCTACGATCTGTTCGGCGCGAGGAATGGCGGATCAGCCGATATGGCCTTTGACGGGCGCATGGGCGGATCACCCTTCAATGTCGCGCGGGGAATGGCCCGTCTCGGAGCGGATGTTGCGCTTTTTACCGGCGTCTCCACCGATATGCTGGGCGAGAATATCGCCGTCACGCTTCGCGACGAGGGCGTGGACACGCGATATCTGCTGCGTTCCGAACGTCAGACGACCCTGAGCGTGGTTGCCGTCGATGACGCAGGCAGCCCTTCCTATACATTCTACGGTGTCGGATCATCGGATTGCAGTATCGGCGTGGATGATTTGCCGGTACTGGGCAGCGACGTCACGGGCCTGCATTTCGGCTCCTACTCGATTGCCGTCGAGCCGGTCGCGACGGCAATGGCCGCGCTGGCCAAACGCGAAGAACACCGTTTTATCTCATTCGACCCCAATGTGCGGCCCACGGTCGAACCGAATATGGATATATGGCGCAGCCGTGTTGATGCGATGCGGCGACTGGCGAATGTCGTAAAGGTCAGTGACGAGGATCTGGCCGCTCTTTATCCGGGCGAGACCCCCGAAAACCGCCTCACGCAATGGGCAGCGGACGGGCCTGCGCTGACGGTTCTCACCAGAGGGGGCGGTGACGTGCTGGCCCTGCGCGGATCGGACATGATCCGCGTTTCGCCCCCCGCCATTACCGTTGTCGATACCGTAGGTGCGGGGGACGCATTTCAGGCCTCATTGCTTGCCACGATATGCGGGCATTCCAACCCGTGCGAATGGCTTCGATCCGCACCGGCCAACGCCCTGCACCATGCCATAGGAGACGCGACCCATGCGGCGGCGATGGTGTGCCGGCAACGCGGTGCGGATTTGCCGCGCACCGATGATATTCGCGCCCGCGCGATAAGCTCATAATAAACAACGATCCAAGGGAGAGAACGATGAAGACGACTTTGAAAGCCATGCTGGGGGCCACCGCCCTCGCCGCCTGCACCACCGCCGCCCTCGCCGACACGACCCTGACCATCGCCACGGTGAATAACGGCGACATGATCCGTATGCAGGGACTGACGGATGATTTCACCGCAAAGAACCCCGGCATCGAACTGGAATGGGTGACGCTTGAGGAAAACGTGCTCCGCACCCGCGTCACGCAGGACGTGGCGACCAAAGGGGGCCAGTTCGATGTGATGACCATCGGCACCTATGAAGTTCCGATCTGGGGCAAGCAGGGCTGGCTCGTCTCGATGAACGATCTGCCCGCCGAATACGATGTCGATGACCTGCTGCCCGCGATCCGGGGCGGGCTGACCGTCGATGGCGAACTGTATGCCGCGCCCTTCTATGGCGAAAGCTCGATGGTCATGTACCGCAAAGACCTGATGGAAAAGGCGGGCATGGAGATGCCCGACGCGCCGAGCTGGCACTTCATCCGCCGCGCCGCTGCGAAGATGACCGACAAGGACGAGGGCATCTACGGCGTCTGCCTGCGCGGCAAGGCGGGCTGGGGCGAGAACATGGCCTTCCTGACGGCCACCGCCAACAGCTTCGGTGCCCGCTGGTTCGATGAGGACTGGAACGCCCAGTTCGACTCGCCGGAATGGAAAGAGGCCCTGACCTTCTACATTGATATGATGACCGCCTATGGCCCGCCGGGTGCGTCCTCGAATGGCTTCAATGAGAACCTTGCGCTGTTCCAGCAGGGTAAATGCGGCATGTGGATCGACGCCACTGTCGCGGCTTCCTTCGTGACGAACCCCAAGGACAGCACCGTCGCCGACAAGGTAGGGTTCGCACTGGCCCCCGATAACGGCCTCGGCAAGCGTGGTAACTGGCTCTGGGCATGGTCGCTGGCCATTCCGGCGGGAACCGATGACGAGGAAGCAGCCAAGAAGTTCATCGCCTGGGCGACCTCGAAAGACTATCTGGAACTCGTCGCGGAGAAAGAGGGCTGGGCCAACGTGCCTCCGGGGACGCGCACCTCGCTCTACGAGAACGCGGAATATGCCGAAGTTCCCTTCGCGCAGATGACGCTCGACAGCATCAACGCCGCTGATCCGACCGCACCGACCGTCGATCCGGTTCCGTATACGGGCGTGCAGTTCGTGGCGATCCCGGAGTTTCAGGGTATCGCAACGGCAGTAGGCCAGCAGTTCTCGGCGGCACTGGCCGGTCAGACCAGCATCGACGATGCGCTGGCAAATGCCCAGAAGCTGACAGAACGCGAGATGAAGCGCGCCGGATACGGAAAATAGGCGACTTGCGCCACCGCGCACTCTGACCCTCCCCCCTCAAAAAGGGGGGAGAGGATTGCATCGCACAGGCCGTCGCCGATCTTCGCTCCCTCTCTCCCTTCGCGGTAGAGGGAGCGAAGATGGGGACCGGTGATCCGACCGACCGAAAGGCATACCATGGCGACCAAAGCCTCGCGCAGCGCGGCGCGCGTGATGATCGCGCCTTCGGTGATCCTGCTGCTCGGCTGGATGCTCATCCCGCTGGCGCTCACGCTCTATTTCTCGGTCCTGCGCTATAATCTGCTGATGCCGGGGGCGAACCCCTTTATCGGCGTCGAGAACTACACCTATTTCCTGACCGATCCGGCGTTCAGGGACGCCATTGTCAACACGCTGCTGTTGGTCGGCGGCGTTCTCACCGTCACGGTTCTGGGCGGTATCGGCCTCGCTATCCTGCTCGATCAGCCGATGTGGGGGCAGGGGATCGTGCGTATTCTGGTGATTGCCCCGTTCTTCGTGATGCCCACGGTGTCCGCGCTGGTATGGAAGAATATGTTCATGAATCCCGTGAACGGCCTGTTCGCGCATATGGCCACCGCTATCGGATTGCAGCCCTTTGACTTTTTCGCCGTTGCGCCCCTCGCCTCGATCATCGGCATCGTGAGCTGGCAATGGCTGCCCTTCGCCACGCTCATTCTGCTGACGGCCATGCAGTCGCTCGACAGCGAACAGCTTGAGGCCGCCGAGATGGACGGGGCCGGACCACTGGCGCGTTTTCGGCATATCATGCTGCCTCACATGGCCCGCGCGATCACGGTTGTCATCCTGATCCAGACGATCTTTCTGCTCTCGATCTTCGCCGAAATCCTCGTAACCACCAATGGCGGGCCGGGAACAGCCTCCACCAACCTGACCTTCCTCGTCTATGCCGAAAGCCTGCTGCGCTTCGATGTCGGCACCGGCTCGGCGGGCGGAGTGGTGGCCATTGTCCTCGCCAATATCGTCGCGATCTTCCTGATGAGGATGATCGGCAAGAATCTGGATACCTGAGCCATGGCCCGCGCAATCAGCTCGCGCCGCATGGCGCTCAATACCGCCATTGCCTGGACCATCGGGGCGATGATCTTCTTTCCGATCCTCTGGACCTTCCTGACCAGCTTCAAGACCGAGGCACAGGCCATCGCCGATCCGCCGATCTTCTTCCTGTTCGACTGGACGACCGAAAATTACACGACGGTGCAGGAGCGATCCGACTATTTCCGCCACTTCCGAAATTCCGTAATCATCTCGGTCGGCTCGACGATCATCGGTCTGGCCATTGCCATTCCGGCGGCGTGGTCCATGGCCTTTGTGCCGAGCAGGCATACGAAGAACATCCTGATGTGGATGCTGTCCACCAAGATGCTGCCGCCCGTGGGCGTACTGGTACCGATCTACCTGATCTTCCGTGATCTGAAGCTGCTGGATACACAGTTCGGTCTCATCATCGTGCTGACGCTCATCAACCTGCCGATCATCGTCTGGATGCTCTATACCTATTTCAAGGAAATCCCCGGCGAAATTCTGGAGGCGGCACGGATGGACGGGGCGACCCTGCGCTCGGAAGTGCTCTATATCCTGCTGCCCATGGCGATACCGGGCATCGCCTCGACCATGCTGCTCAATATCATCCTCGCATGGAACGAAGCGTTCTGGACGCTGAACCTGACCGCCGCGAAGGCCGCCCCCCTGACCGCCTTTATCGCCAGCTATTCCAGCCCGGAAGGACTGTTCTACGCCAAGCTCAGCGCCGCAAGTACCATGGCCATCGCGCCGATCCTCATCATGGGCTGGTTCAGCCAGAAACAACTCGTGCGCGGCCTGACCTTCGGCGCGGTGAAGTAAGAGAGAAACGATGGGCCAGATAACCCTCCACCGCGTCACGAAGAATTTCGGTGAGACCGAAGTCATCCGACCGCTCGACCTGACCATAGAAGACGGGGAGTTCGTCGTCTTCGTCGGCCCTTCGGGATGCGGGAAATCGACCCTGCTGCGCCTGATTGCGGGACTTGAGGACGTGACCGACGGGCGCATCGAGATCGACGGACAGGACGCCACCGGCGTACCGCCCGCCAAACGCGGCCTTGCGATGGTGTTCCAGTCCTACGCGCTCTATCCACATATGAGTGTCCGCAAGAACATCGCCTTTCCGATGCGGATGGCGGGGCTGGACAAGGCCGAGCAGAACCGGCGGATCGAGAATGCGGCGGCGGCGCTGAACCTGACCGATTATCTCGACAGACGCCCCGGACAGCTATCGGGAGGTCAGCGCCAGCGTGTCGCGATCGGGCGGGCCATTGTGCGTGAGCCTGCCGCCTTCCTGTTCGACGAACCGCTCTCGAATCTCGACGCCGCCCTGCGGGTGGGAATGCGGATGGAAATCAGCGAGTTGCATACCCGGCTGAAGACCACGATGGTCTACGTCACGCACGATCAGGTGGAAGCGATGACCATGGCGGACAAGATCGTCGTCTTGCAGCATGGCGTGATCGAGCAGGTCGGCTCGCCCCTCGATCTCTATCGCAATCCGCGCAACCTGTTCGTCGCGGGGTTTATCGGCTCGCCGAAAATGAACCTGCTGACCGGGGAAGAGGCCGAGCGTCGGGGTGCCGTGACCATGGGAATCCGGCCCGAACATATCGCCGCCTCGCCGACGGAAGGCGCATGGCGGGGCACGGTCGGGGTCTCGGAGCATCTCGGCTCCGACACATTCTTCCATGTGCATCTGGAAGGGCGGAACGAGCCGGTCACCGTGCGCGCCGGGGGCGAAGTCTCGATGCACCATGGCGACACGATCCACCTGACCCCGGACGAAAGACGTATCCATCGTTTCGACGCGCAGGGACTTCGCATCCAATGACCCGCCTGTCTCTGGACACGCTGGACGCCCTGCCCGCCCATGTGGGACGCCCTTGCTATGCACGCGCGGATCTGAGCGCGGGGATCGTGCATTTCGGAATCGGCAATTTCCACCGCGCGCATCAGGCGGCGTATCTCGACCGCCTCATGTCGGCGGGCAAGGCACAGGACTGGGCCATTGTCGGCGCAGGCGTTTTCGAGGGCGAACGACGATTGCGCGATACGCTTGCGGCGCAGGACTGGCTGACCACACTCGTCGAGCAATCGGCAGAGAGCAGCGAGGCGAAAGTAATCGGCTCGATGGTGGATTTCATCGAACCTGCCGATGCCGCCGCCATAATCGCCCGGATGGTACAGCCCGATATCCGCATCGTGTCGCTGACCATTACCGAGGGCGGGTATTTTCTCGATGCGAGGGGTCATTTCGACCCTGCCCATTCAGCGATCCGGGCCGATGCGGCGACACCGGACACTCCGGGCACGGTCTTCGGCATGATCCTCGCCGCCCTGCGCGCCCGCCGCGAGGCGGGAACGCCTCCCTTCACGGTGATGAGCTGCGATAATATCCCCCATAACGGCATGGTGACGCGCGAGACACTGACAGGGCTGGCGCGATTGTCAGACCCCGCCTTTGCGGAGTGGGTCACTGATGCGGTGGCGTTTCCGAACAGCATGGTTGATCGCATCACCCCCGCCACGAGCGACCGGGAGCGGGCGATTGTCGCCGGAGATTACGGCATCGAGGACGGCTGGCCCGTCTTCTGCGAGGATTTCACCCAATGGGTGCTGGAGGATCATTTTCCGTCAGGCCGCCCGCCCTTCGAGGAGGTCGGCGCGCAGTTCGTGGATGATGTCGCCCCCTTCGAGCTGATGAAGCTGCGTATCCTGAACGGCGGCCATGCGGCCATCGCCTATCCGGCGGCCCTGATGGATATTCACTTCGTCCATGACGCCATGGCGGACCCCGTGATCCGCGCCTATCTGCGCGCTCTGCACAGACACGAAATCATCCCCACCGTGCCGCCGGTTCCCGGTATAGATCTTGCCGGATACGCAGATCGTGTCGAACGCCGTTTTGCCAATCCCAAGATTGCCGATACGATTCCGCGCCTGTGCCATGACGGCTCGAACCGTCAGCCGAAATTCATCCTGCCGACCCTGCGTGATGCACTGGAGGCGGAAGGGAATATCGACGGCCTCGCTCTGGAGAGCGCCTTCTGGTGCCGTTACTGTGCGGGAACCACCGCAAGCGGCGCGATCATCGCCCCGAACGACCCGGACTGGGCGCGGCTGTCCGAAACCGCAACTGCGGCAAGGAAGACGCCGCATATCTGGCTCGATATGGACGGGGTATACGGCGACCTTGCCACCAATGCGCGGTTCGTCGAGCGGTTTGCATTCTGGCTGGATACCGTGTGGCAGCAGGGTCCGCGAGACGCTATCCGTACATGGCTGTCCATGACAGGCGCTCCGTCAGAATCGCAGGATACGTAAGGCCGATACTATCCGTCCACGTCAACGAAAACGTGATGCCGGGAAGATGTCGTTCGCCCATGGCGGAGGGTGGCGAAAACTCCGCCATCCATGCGTGATACTGTCGGGAAATGGTGGGCGGTACTGGACTCGAACCAGTGACCCCAGCGATGTGAACGCTGTGCTCTACCAACTGAGCTAACCGCCCTTCGGAGGCGACGCTTTACGCGGGCGCAGCCCCGGCAGTCAAGCGGATTCGCGGGCGATTCTGAACAGTGATTGCCCAAGGGTGCCAGCCCGCACAGGGCCGTGGGAAAGAGCGTGAAGACGCCCTGCCGATCCCGCCCGCCCCCGCGTGCCAGAGATCATCCCACCTTAAAACCCGGCCTTTTTCTCCGGTTCGGCGAGACGTAGTTGAACCGATACAAATAAGGTGAATGCAAATTATAGTTTACATTTGAAAATGTCATTTTTGTGTGACACATTCGATCCCGGCGATGTTGATTGCCCACTTCGTAGTGCCGTTCGACATGCGTCATCTGCAGGAGATGAAGTCGGGAAACCGGCTTCATCGTGAAGGACACGGAGGATTAAAAATGACAGACGATCCGGATAAAGTCTGGCCGACCGGCCTGACCATCGC
Source organism: uncultured Neomegalonema sp. (assembly GCA_937922185.1). Classification (GTDB taxonomy): domain Bacteria; phylum Pseudomonadota; class Alphaproteobacteria; order Rhodobacterales; family Rhodobacteraceae; genus JAHDDY01. The sequence goes on along the minus strand of CAKZUT010000243.1, from coordinate 5,028 downwards.
GGAGTCGGAAGAGGTTCACGCACAACTCATCGACGGCACTCGTGTCTTCGGTGCAATTGCGCTCGTGGCCCATATTCTGGCTGCTGTTGCAACACCTTGGCTCGGTTAGGGGATAGCACATGAACAACGCAAGAATGTGGACAGTGGTCAACCCGACGGTTGGCATCCCGCTGTTTTTCGTCGGTGTCGCGGCGACGTCGCTCATCGTTCATACGTCGGTGATGACGAACTCGGCCTTCGTGGGTCAGTTCTTCTCCGGTGACGAAATGGGCGCTGAGACGGCCATGCTCGATGCTGACTCGCCGATCAGGACGGTCAGTTCGCCTTCCTCGATCAGCGCGAGCCTTGCCGAGGGCGAAGCGTTCATCGTTCTGCCCGACGGGCGCACCGGTCGTGTGGTTTTCGATGCACCGGTCACGCTCGCATCGGTGGATGCAGAGATGCCCCCACCCGTCGAGTGATTGCGGCAACCGCCGCATTCATTCGATATCGAGAACGAGATCGCCGTCCTGGCGGCGATCTCCATTTTAGCTCATTCCTTTCGAGGCTGATCGTGCTTAAGCGATACCGCCAATTCGCGATCGTCAGGCTGGCCAATCTCGCGCCGCGATATTTGCCGTTTGCCGATGTCGCATCCGATGACCTGCCTCTCGGGCGGCTCATGCGGCTGTCGCTGTTCCAGGTGACTGTCGGAATGGCCCTCGTTCTGCTGGTCGGGACGCTGAATCGCGTGATGATCGTCGAACTGAACGTTCCGGCCTCTCTGGTCAGCATCATGCTGGCCCTGCCCCTGATATTCGCGCCATTCAGGGCGCTTATCGGCTATCGCTCCGATACCCATCGTTCCGCCCTAGGCTGGCGCAGGATTCCCTACATCTGGAAAGGCACGATGCTGCAATTCGGCGGCTTCGCGATCATGCCTTTTGCCCTGCTCGTGCTGTCGGGTTTCGGCGAGTCCCATGATGCCCCGCTCTGGATCGGCCACAGCGGTGCCGCACTGGCATTCCTGCTCGTCGGGGCCGGGGTGCATATGGTGCAGACCGTCGGCCTTGCCCTCGCCACCGACCTCGTACCGCCGCGCGATCAGCCGAATGTCGTCGGCCTCATGTATGTGATGCTGCTGGTCGGCATGGGCATCAGCGCCATTGTATTCGGCAAATTGCTGGAAGATTACTCCGCCGGGCGGCTGATACAGGTGATCCAGGGTGCCGCCGTCGTGACGATATTCGTCAATATCTTCGCAATCTGGAAACAGGAATCCCGTGACCGCAGCCGCGCGATGGCGGCGATCCCCCAGCCTGAATTCGGCGATGCCTGGCGCAGCTTTATCGCGGGCCGCAATGCCCTGCGCCGACTGGTCGTGATCGGCCTCGGCACGGCGGGCTTCGGCATGGCCGATGTGCTGCTGGAACCCTATGGCGGGCAGGTTCTGGGCATGACGGTCAGCGAGACGACCCGCCTGACCGCAACGCTCGCCTGTGGCGGCATCGTCGGCTTCGGGCTGGCTTCGCGCGTTCTGGCCCGTGGAGCCGATCCTGTCACGATGGTGTGGTACGGAGCCCTTGCGGGCATTCCCGCCTTCGGAGCCATAATCCTGTCAGCGACAGTCCAGATCCCGGCGATCTTCATAATCGGCGTTCTGCTGACCGGCTTCGGCGCGGGCCTTTTCAGCCACGGCACCCTGACGACAACCATGCGTATGGCTCCAAAGGAACAGACCGGCCTCGCGCTGGGCGCCTGGGGCGCCGTGCAGGCAACGGCAGCAGGTATCGCGATCGCCATCGGCGGCGTCATCCGCGATGTCATCGTCAACACCCCCGATGCGGACTGGTTCGGGCCGGGAACTGCCTATCTTGCAGTCTTCGGACTTGAAATCGCCCTGCTCGCACTCACAATTGCAGTGGTATACCCGCTGCGATCCGAAAAACTGGCAAACGGACCGGCCTCTGGCATGGTCTCGCTGTCTGGACGGTCATAGGAGGCACCAATGACGACACTGATAACGAGACTGCTCGCGAATGCGGATGCTGCATCCGACGCGGCAACCGCACTGCAATCGAACGGCTTCGCCGAGGAATCGGTCGGCGTCATCAGCGGCTCGGAAGCCGACGCCCGCGCGGCCATGGCCGATATCGGGGTCAGCGACGAAGCCGCCGCCGCCTATGCAAGCGGGATCGCGGGAGGCAACGCCCTCGTCTCCGTGCGCGCCCCCTTCGGCACCGCCGGACGCGCGATCACGACATTTAAGAAGTTCGATACCGTCGATGTCGGTCTGACGCAGGAAGACACCTATATCGGTTACAAGACCGATCCCAGCTATCAGACCAGCGTGATCAAGGGCGGCAAGAGATTCCTCACCGGCAAGGGCGTGACCGAACCGGGCACGTATTTCTCGCCCTTCGGAATGCCGCTGCTGACGAAAAGGCAGCAAGGCAAGGCGAAAGTCGATACCTCCACGATCTCGGCGAAGTTCGGCATGAAGCTCATCAAACAGCCGAAAGCCAAAAAGAGCCTGCTGACCGACAACCCCACGCCGTTTTCCCGCCTGTTCGGCATGAAGCTGATCAAACAGCCGCGTAATCGCAGCAAGCCGCTGATCGACAATCCGACACCTTTCTCGTCGGCTCTGGGCTGGCCCACGCTGGCCGATCCAAAATAAACGGCGCGACAGCCGATCACCGAACGGGCGTTTCGCCCTGCCCTTTCGCCCGCTGTCGGACCTGTCCGGCAGCGGGTTTTTGCCGCGCCATGCAATCGGCGGGATTCGCAACGGCTTTGCAGGGTAACCGCTTGTCCGGGCCGTCTTCTGCACTACCCTGTGCAGGGACCGGAGATTGAGCCTGTATGCCCCGTAAACCTGCCGACCACCCCAACCGTATCGCGCTCGCGAACGAGCTTCATGCGCGTCCCTTTGCGCTGCTGAAGGCCCCCTGCCGCATCTCGCACCTGTCGCTGACCTGCGACGCGGAGGAACTGGACCGCGCCCGCGATCATCTGATTGCCCTGTGCGACCGCATGGGCGCACCCCATCCTTCCGATCATGCGCCGCAATTGCTCGTGGATTTCGGGCGGTTTCGCCTGAAATGGGAGCGGCATACCGAATTCGTGGCCCTCACGGTGATTGCCGGTCCCGCCGCAAAGGGCACATCGCCCTTCGATTCGCCCGCGCTCGACCTGTTGCCCTTCGACTGGCTGGAGGAACTGCCCGGCACCATTCTCGCCGCGATCCATGTGCATTGCGAGGCCAGTGACACCCGCTTCGACAGCCCCGTACCGGAGCACCTGCGCGAGTTATTCGTCCGGGACTCCCTCGTCGGCGGCAGCTTCTTCGACGATGCGGCGCGGTTCTGGGGCGATTTCCGCATCCATGAAGACGGGTTCATGCGGTTTGCGGTCGTCTGCACCTCCGATTTCGAGGAAGCATTGCTGGGCCGGATCGTCCAGCGATTGATCGAAGTCGAGACATACCGGTCTGCCTCCATGCTGGCCCTGCCCGAAGCGCGCGGATTATGGCCACGGCTGAACGAGATCGACCGCGCCCTCGCGGAGGCCACAGGCAGCATCGGAGCATCCGAACTGGAGAGCGAACGCGCCGTACTGGACCGAATTACCGATTTCTCGGCTGAAATCGAGGAAATGACGTCCCGCAACGCCTATCGCCTCGATGCCAGCCGGGCCTATTCGGAAATTGTCTGGCGACGGCTGGAGGTTCTGTCGGCAACGCCTCTGCCGGGATTGATCGATCTGAAGGCCTTCATGAGCCGCCGCTACGATCCGGCAATGCGGTCCTGCGAGGCGACGCGGGTGCGTCTGGGCAGCCTTTCCGAGCGCGCCACGCGGGTCGCCACGCTGCTGCGTACGCGCATCGACGTGGTGCTCGAAGAGCAGAACCGCGAAGTTCTGAGCGCGATGAACAAACGCAGCGCACAGCAACTGCGCCTTCAGGAAACCGTGGAAGGCGTCTCGGTCGTGGCGATCAGCTATTACGCCGTCGGACTGGTCTCGCTGATGCTCGCCCCGCTGGGTGCCATGGCCGGATTATCCGAAAGCTGGGTCAAGGCGGTGACCGTTCTGCCCATCCTGTTGCTGGTCTGGCTGTTCATCCGCCGAATCAAGGCACGGGCATTGCGCGAGTGACCCCTTCAGACCACAGCCCCCCGCAGGTCCGCGCTGGTTTCCCAACACCGCTTAAGGGATGACATAACATGATCGTATGGCTCGTCTTCGCAGGTCTGGTCTTCATCGCCGCATCGAGCGGCGCGGTGTTCACACCCGGCCCATGGTATGACGCAATGCGAAAACCGGCATGGAACCCACCGAACTGGGCCTTTCCGCTCGTCTGGTCCGTTCTCTATGTCATGATCGCCATCGCCGGGGTGCTGATCTGGAAAGCGGAAGGTTTCGGTACGGCGATGACGTTCTGGGCCGTCCAGCTGCTTCTCAATGCCCTGTGGTCCGCCCTGTTCTTCGGAATGCGGCGCATGGACCTTGCCTTCTACGAGGTTTGCCTGCTGTGGCTCAGTATCATCGGCTTTATCCTGAGCGCCTGGCCCGTCTCCCAGACCGCCGCCCTGTTGTTCATACCCTACCTCGTATGGGTCACAACTGCGGCGACTCTTAACTGGACTGTCTGGAGCCTTAATTCGGGCAACTCTCCCTAGGCGGGTGCCGTATTCAGCAACACACCTCTGAATACCGCTACTTCAAATCAAGTTATGCATTCCTCCAATTTTTTAGAAATAGCCAAAAACGCAGGGAAAAGCGGGAAGAACCTGATGCAGTGGCGTCTTTTCAGCCGCAATGTGCTTACGCGGTAAGAGGTTGTTAGGGGAAACCGCGCGTTAGTGCCTCCAAGATTTTGGAGGTTTTTCATATGGTTAACGGTCTGCGAACGGAACCGGGAGCGAACAGGCCCCGTTTTGCGCTTTTCAGGAGGCTCCTCGCCTTTGCCCGGACGGGCGCGCGCAGATCAATGAAGGATTCACCGCGAATCGACACAGGCGACGCCGCGTCAGTGCTTCGACGGCA
>CAKZUT010000242.1 GCA_937922185.1 uncultured Neomegalonema sp. | reverse complement strand
GACTATTTTGAACTGGCGGCGGGCGACGTCATCCTGTCGGGAACCCCTTCGGGCGTCGCGGCGGTGTCGAGGGGCGACACGATGGAGGCCAGCATCGAGGGCGTGGGGTCGCTCACGGTCAGGGTGGTGTGACGCGCACGGCAATCTCTTGAAAGAGTTTTCGCTGCCCCGCACGAAGATGCGGGGCCTCCTTTGCGCTGAACTGTCCGCGACTTGCAGGAGGTCCCGCATCTGCAAAGCATCATTTCATCGTGCCTCGCGCAGCGGCGCATTGCGTTCGGGACAGCAGCATTTCTTCTTCGGGCGATTGCCCTGGTGTGACGCGCCGCGCTCTGGACAGGGGCACGGCTTTCCATTACCGCGCGCCTGCCCGACATATCTTCGCAGGAGAGCGCCCGTGGATCGCGGATTCGACAAGCTGTTCGTCTACGGCACCCTTCTGACCGCCTCCGGGCATCCGCTGTCAGACCTGCTCCGCACCGGCGCGCGGCCACTGGGAACAGGGTCGATACAGGCGCGGCTCTACATCATCAGCGAGATCGACGATCAGGGACCGAACAGCTATCCGGGGGCCGTGCCCTCCGCTTTCGCGGAAGACCGGGTTCATGGCGAGGTCCATGAGGTGCTGACCCCCGACCCCCTCTTCGCGGCCTTCGATGATTACGAGGCCTGCACACCCGGCTGGCCCGAACCCTACGAGTTCCTGCTGCGCCCCGTCGATGTGAGGCTCGAGGACGGCACCACCCTGCGCGCCGGGGCATATCTCTACACCTGGGATACATCGCGCGCCGAGCCGGTGCCCTCCGGGCGCTTCACCGGCGTCGCGACGGGAACGCGCTGACCCGTCGCAGCGGACTGCCGCGTTTGCGCCGGAGGGGGGTGAATCGCCCGTCGAAATGCGGTAGATGCGCGGTATGCGCCCTGAAATCCTCTTTCCTCTGTTCGCCGATGCCACAACCCTGCCGGGGGTCGGGCCGAAGACCGCGCCGCTCTTCGCCAGACTGGGCATCGAGAAGACGGGCGACGCTCTCTTCCTGCCCCCGACGGGAGTGATCGACCGGCGGATACGCCCCTCCGTTCAGGGCGTGATGGAGGGCACGACGCTCTGCGTAAAGGTCGTCGTGGTCTCCCATTCCGCCCCGCGTCGTCCCGGTTCGCCCTATCGCATCACGGTGCGGGACGGGACGCTCGATTTCGTGCTGGTCTTCTTCCGCCCTGCTCCCGAATGGCTCGGGCGCATCCTGCCCGTCGGCGCAACGCGCTATGTCTGCGGCAAGATCGAGCATTATGACGGCATCGCCCAGATGCCTCACCCGGAGGTGATCGACCCGGCGACCGAGGAAGCCCCGGACGGTTTCGCCCCGGTCTATCCGGCCACCGCCGGTCTGGGCCAGAAAGTGATCGCGAAAGCGGTAAAAGCGGCGCTGGAGGCGACCCCCGCCCTGCCCGAATGGCTCGATCCCGCATGGCTGAAAAAACGCGAATGGCCCGGCTGGCGCGAGGCCGTCGAGGCCCTCCACGCGCCGCTTTCCCCCGACGATCTCGATGCCGCCTCCCCCGCGCGTGAGCGGCTGGCCTATGACGAATTGCTCTCGCATCAGCTTGCCCTGATGCTGATCCGGGCGCGGCGACGGCGCGCGAAGGGGCGGATATCCGAGGGCGACGGGCGCCTGCGCCGCCGGGTACTCGACAGCCTGCCCTTCGCCCTGACCGGCGCGCAGGACCGCGCCATAGCCGCCATCGCGCAGGACATGGCCCTGCCCCGGCGGATGCTGCGTCTGCTTCAGGGCGACGTGGGTGCGGGCAAGACGCTGGTGGCCTTCATGGCGATGCTGATCGCGGTCGAATCCGGCGGGCAGGCCGCTCTCATGGCCCCGACCGAGATTCTCGCGCGGCAGCACCATGCCGGTCTCGGCGCGCTGGCCGAGGCCGCCGGGGTCCGCCTCGCCATCCTGACCGGCAAGGACAGGGCGGCGGAGCGGCGCGCAACACAGGCGGCGCTGGAGGCGGGCGAGATCGACATCGTCGTCGGCACCCATGCCCTGTTCCAGAAAGCGGTGGCGTTCAGCGATCTGAGGATGGTCGTCGTGGACGAACAGCACCGCTTCGGCGTGGACCAGCGCAACGAACTGGCCGGAAAAGGAAAGGGCGACGGCGTTGGCGCGGATATCCTCGTGATGAGCGCGACCCCGATCCCCCGCACGCTGGCGCTGGCCAGCTATGGCGACATGGATGTGTCGGTACTGGACGAAAAGCCGCCGGGCCGCCAGCCCATCGACACGCGGATGGTCTCGCTCTCCCGCTATGACGCCGTGGTCGATAGCCTGCGCCGGGCCATCGGCGAGGGCGCGCGCGCCTACTGGATCTGTCCCCTTGTCGAGGAAAGCGACGCGCTCGACGTCGCGGCGGCGGAGGATCGCGCGCGGATTCTGCGCCATGCCTTCGGCGAGGGAGCGGTGGTCATGGCCCACGGGCGACAGAAGCCGGGCGAGAAGGACGCGGCCATGGAGGCTTTCCGCACCGGGGCCGCGAAGGTTCTTGTCGCCACGACGGTCGTGGAGGTCGGCGTCGATGTGCCCGAGGCGACCATTATGGTCATCGAACATGCCGAACGATTCGGATTGGCACAGTTGCACCAGCTTCGGGGGCGTGTCGGGCGCGGATCGGCCCGCTCATCCTGCGTCCTGCTCTATCAGGGACCGCTGGGCGAGACGGCCCGCGAGCGCCTCGGCGTATTGCGCGAAACCGAGGATGGTTTCCGCATCGCCGAGGAAGACCTGCGCCTGCGCGGGGCCGGCGACCTGCTCGGGGTCCGTCAGGCCGGGTTGCCCCGCATGAAAATCGCCGATCTGGAGGTCCATGGCGACCTGCTGGCCGTCGCCCGCGACGATGCCCGCCTGATCGTCAATCGCGACGAGGGGCTGACCGGCGAACGGGGACAGGCCCTGCGCGTCCTGCTCTATCTCATGGAACGCGACGAATCCGTGCGCTACCTCAGCGCCGCGTAATGGTTCGGGACGGGGAGAAGTGGTACCGTCGCCCTGAATTGAACAGGGGACCTCTAGATCCACAATCTAGCGCTCTAACCAACTGAGCTACGACGGCACGAATGGGTGAAATACGCCGGGGTGGGGCGGATTGCAAGCCCCTCTGGAGGCTGGCATCGACAGGGCGCTTGCGTCTATCATGCACATCGCAATCCGGTCAGGACGGGAAAGAACCATGGGCATCGACAGTGAATCCGACGTGACCGCCGATCTACAGATCGGGCCGACCTCTCTGGGGGCCGTGCGACTGTTCGTCGCCGCCGGTGACATGGAAATCCCGATGGATTTCACCCCCGAGGAAGCCGAGGAAATCGCGGAGGAGCTGCGCGTGGCCGCCGCCGCCGCACGCAAGGTCAAACCCCGCCGACGAAGCTGACCCCGGCTTGGCCCATTCGATGCAACACCCCTTTCCGGTACCTGAAAGAGTCCCGGATTGGAACGGCTTCGAATGGCAGCGTCAGAGAAACAGCAGGTCGCCACAGCGGCTCACCCCGGCGTATGGGTCTGGGATCACGACCGTCGCCGCATCGTCTGGGCGAACGAGAATGCCCTGCGTTTCTGGGGCGAGCGCAGCGTCCTCGACCTCATCGACCGCGATTTCCCCCCCAATGATCCCACAACGGAGCAATTCGCCCGGTTGCTGCACGCGGCCACGGCGGCGGGCACCGAACGGGTCCGCACCCGCCTGACCCTGACCCCGAAGGGCAAGCCCCGGCGCGTTGCCGCGAGCGTATCGCGCTTTGCCCTCACGGACGGGCGGATCGGCCTGCGAGTCAGCGCCGTCCCCCTCCCCCTCGGGATGGAGAGCGAACCGGAACGTATGCGCGAGATCTTCGCGACCGCGCCGCAGGCCATGACCCTGTTCGCCGTGGACGGCACGATGCTGGTTCAGAATGATGCCGCCGATCTTGTCTTCGGACAGGGCGCTCAGGCATCCCTTGCCGCGCGCTATGGCGAGGACGGCAAGGCAGGCGATGCCCTGCGCGCCCTGCTTCTCACCGGCTCCTTCAGCCATACCGTCAGCCTGCGTACCCGTGCCGGGGCACGCCGCCACCGCGTGACGATGCGGCGGATGCTCGATCCCGTGACCGGGGCTTTTGCGGCCCTTGTCAGCTTTTCCGATGCCGTCGAGCGCGATGATGCGGTCATGCTGACCACCGCCATGGAACGCGGGGCCGAACAGGCACTGCTGTCCTCGATAGAGGCCGGAATCGCGGTCTATGACGACGCGCTCAAACCCCTGTACATGAGCGACCGGGCGCATGACCTTCTGGGCGTCCCCGTCAATACGACCACGCCGCAGCTCGGGCGTCTCTTCCCGCGCGACCGCAAGCGGATCGCCGAGGCCCTGATGCAGATTCGCGACGGACGCACCGATGTCGCCTCGATAGACCTGACCGTGCAGGGACAGGATAACGGCGTGCGCTGGGTCCAGTTGCGGATGCGCCGGGGCGGCTGGCGCGGGGCCGGAGCCTGGATTGCGACCATCACCGACGTGACAGCGGGACAGCGATCAGCGATTGCGGTGCAACGCGCGTCCGACGACCGGGACGCCGCTCTGGATGCCATCGGCATCGGGGTCGCCGTTCTGGCGGCGGACGGCTCGGTGACGGACATGAACACCACCGCCGCCGATCTTCTGGATCGCGCGCAGGATGACCGTCGGCCCCTGACGGAAGATTTCGACAGCGCGGGCCAGACCGCCTTCAGCGACATCTTCGCACAGACGACCCGCAATCCCGGCTTTGAAGTCGTGCTCCGGGAAAGCGCCCGGCGCGTGACCGTGGGGGTCAGCCCGAAAGACCGCCTGAACCGCGACCATCGCATCGTCACCCTGCGCCCCGTGGAGAACGCCTCGCAATCACGTCCGGGTCTTTTCGAGCGGCGCGAGGCGGTTGCCAGAGCCAGCCATGAGCTTCGCACCCCCCTCAACGCCATTCTCGGCTTCACGCAGCTCATGCTGGCCGATCCCGATCCGATCCGGTCCGATGCCTATGTCTCCTATCTTCAGGATATCAATGACAGCGGTGCCTATATGCTGCGCCTGTTGCAGGATATTCTCGACATGCGCCGCATCGAGGCCGATGCCCTGCGACTCGACTCCACGCCCATCGACCTCGGCAACCTGCTGCGCGTCGTCGCGCGCGAAGCGGAATTCGCGGCCCGCAAGCGCGATGTCGATCTTGTCCTGTCCATCGAGCCGACCCTGCCCCCGGTTCTGGCCGATCTGCACACCATGCGTCAGGCCCTGACCAATATGGTCAGCAATGCGGTGAAGTTCACCGCCGCCTCCGGCTGGGTCCGCATTTCGGCCCTGCAACGGGCATCGGGTGCGGTCGAGGTCGAGGTCATCGACAACGGTGACGGCATGACGTCCGAGGAACGGGCCATCGCGCTCGAACCGTTCGGCCAGATGTCGGGCAGTCAGCAGAATTTCGGCGGGGCGGGCATGGGCGTGCCTCTGGCGAAAGGCTTCATCGAGGCGAACCGCGCCCGCTTCGAGCTGAGCAGCGACAAGGGCCTCGGCACCATCGCGCGGGTCGTCTTTCCCCCGGACCGCATCCCCACGGATACTTGAGTTAATCGGAAATAAAAGCCGATAATTTTAAATAATACTACGTATTAAACAAATAAATGCAATATTAATCATCTTCAGAAGATATTTATTAAATATCGCAGGGTAATTTCATCTCAAGCCAGCCAGTTGAGGCGGGCAACACTCTGGAGAGACACATGACCAACCTTTTCGCACGCTTCGCTAAAGAAGAAAACGGCGCCACGGCAATCGAGTACGGCCTGATCGCAGCAATCCTCTCGGTCGCGATCATCGCCGCTGTTTCCGGCGTCAAGGAAGAGCTGAACGAGACCTTCGAGTCGGTCTCCGGCGAGCTGGCCGCAAACAACACCCCGTAATGACGGGCGCGGTGGCCTGATTGCCATCGCAACATTCTCTCATCTCCGACAGGCCGCAGCATCCCGCTGCGGCCTGTTTACGTTTCAGGGTTGCGAGACCGCTCCGGCCACCGCACACAACCGCAAGGAAAGTCGGCAGACAGGATCAGGGAACAGGCCGCCCCCGCACGCACGGCACCTGCGACAATCCGACGGGTCGCGAACCGGGCAGAACGGCCTGCGTAGCGAGGCTTTTAAAACATACCAAGTAACCCAACAATAAAGGGATATTAATCATCTCCGGCAGACATTTATTAAACACCGCAGGGTAGTTTAAACCTATCCCGGCCAGTGAAGGCGGGGCACCAAAACTGGAGAGACACATGACCAACCTTTTCGCACGCTTCGCCAAAGAAGAAGACGGCGCAACGGCAATCGAGTACGGCCTGATCGCAGCAATCCTCTCGGTCGCGATCATCGCAGCCGTTTCCGGCGTCAAAGAAGAGCTGAACGAGACCTTCGAGTCGGTCTCCGGCGAGCTGGCCGCAAACAACACCCCGTAATGGCGGGGGCGGTGGCCTGATTGTCATCGCCGCTTTTGTTGCAGGCTGCGGCATTCGTCGCAGCCTGTTTTCGTACAAGAAATGCACGAAGGACTCACCAGAATGGTCGCTTCCCTGCCGCTCGTCCTTTTCCCGTTCTGCCTGATCGCCGCCGCCCTCAGCGATGCCCGGCGCTTCATCATTCCCAACGAGCTGTGCGCGGCCCTTGTCATCGGATTCGCCATTGCCGCCTTTCTCGTCGGCATGGATGCGGCCACCCTGGGCAATCACGTCCTGACGGCGGTAATCGTCCTGGCCGCAGGCTTCGGTCTTTTCTGCATCAATGTCTTCGGCGCGGGAGACGGCAAGCTGCTGGCGGCCATCGCACTCTGGTTCGGCTGGCCGAGCTTTCTGGCCTGCATCGTGATGGTGGCGCTGTTCGGCGGGGCCTTGTCGCTGGCGATCTGCTACGCCCGTATGCTGGCCCGTCGCGCCCCGTCCCTGTCGGCCCGTTTCAGGCCGCTGGCGACACTCGCCGCGACCGAAACGCTCAAATGCCCCTATGGCATCGCCATCTGCATCGGTACGCTGCTCACCTTCAGGCGCACCCCGATCTTCGAGGCCCTCATCGCGCAGGTTCTGTGAGGCCAAAGCCTACGCGCTTTGCGCCTCGATGCGGAACGCGGCGGACATGAGGGTGCGGGCATAATCGGTCTGCGGATTATCGAAGACGGCATCGCCCTCTCCCTCCTCCACCACCAGCCCCTGGCGCATCACGATGACCCGATGGGCCATCGCCCGCACGACCTTCAGGTCGTGACTGATGAACATATAGGCCAGATTGTACCGCTTTTGCAGGTCACGCAGCAGATCGACGATCTGCACCTGAACCGACCTCGGCGCTGGATATGTCGGTTCGTCCAGCACCACGAGATCGGGTTTCAGGGCCATCGCACGGGCAATCGAGATGCGCTGGCGCTGACCGCCCGAAAATTCATGCGGATAACGGTCCATCATATCCGCCTCCAGCCCCACCTCCTCCAGTGCCGCCGCGATCACCGCCCGACTGTCGCCGTCGGGTGAGCGGATATCGTGAACGCGCAGGCCCTCGTCGATAATCTGAGCGATGGACATACGCGGGCTGAGCGAGCCATAGGGGTCCTGGAACACCACCTGCATATTGCGGCGGAACGGGCGCAACTGTCGCTGGTTCAGGCCCTGTATCTCCTTGCCCAGAAAGACGATCCGGCCCTGCGACTGGATCAGGCGCAGCAGCGCAAGCCCCAGCGTTGTCTTGCCGGACCCCGATTCGCCCACCACGCCCACCGTCTCGCCGGGGCGGATGCTGACCGAGATATCGTCCACCGCTTTGACATGCCCGACCGTCTTGCGGAGCAGGCCCTTGCGGATCGGGAACCAGACCCGCACATTCTCGCCCCGCACGACGGGGGCCGCATCGGGCTGCGGAATCGGATCGGGGGTGCCGGTCGGCTCCGCCCCCAGCAGGCGTTTGGTATAGGGATGCTCAGGCGCGGAAAAGATTTTCCAGGTCGGCCCGCTCTCCACGATCTCGCCGCCCTGCATGACACAGGTGCGGTTCGCGAATTTGCGGACGATCCCCAGATCATGGGTGATGAACAGCATCCCCATGCCCATCTCGGCCTTCAGTTCATCGAGCAGTTCGAGGATCTGGGCCTGCACCGTCACGTCGAGGGCGGTCGTCGGCTCGTCCGCGATCAGCAGGTCGGGGCCATTGGCCAGCGCCATGGCGATCATCACGCGCTGGCGCTGTCCGCCGGATAACTGGTGCGGATAGGCTCCGAGGCGAGTTTCGGGGTCGCGAATGCCGACCTTGTGCATCAGCTCCAGCACGCGCATACGCGCTTCCCCGCCCTTGACCCCGCGATGCAGGATCAGGCTCTCGGCAATCTGCCGCTCGATGGTGTGCAGCGGGTTCAGGGCCGTCATCGGCTCCTGAAAGATCATCGAGATATCGTCGCCGCGCACGTCGCGCATCGTCTTCTTGCCCGCGCCCATCAACTCGCGGCCCTGATAGCGGATCGACCCGCTCGCCTCCGCCGAATCGGCCAGCAATTGCAGGATCGACAACGCCGTGACGGATTTGCCGGACCCCGATTCGCCCACCAGGGCGACCGTCTCGCCTTCCTCCACATACAGCGACACGTCGCGCACCGCCGGGGCCAGCCCGGCGCGGCTGCGGAACCCGATATTCAGGTTCTCGATTTCGAGGAGGCGGCTACTCTTGGGCGCATCGCTCATCGGAAGGTCTTTCTCGGGTCGAAGGCATCACGGATACCCTCGAAGATGAAGACGAGCAGCGACAGCATGATCGCGAACGCCAGAAATCCGGTGATCCCGAGCCACGGGGCCTGAAGATTGTTCTGCCCCTGCAAGGTCAGCTCCCCCAGCGAGGCGGAACCCGGCGGCAGGCCGAAGCCCAGGAAATCCAGCATCGCCAGCGACGATATCGCCCCGGTCAGCACGAAAGGCAGCATCGTCAGGGTCGCGACCATGGCATTGGGCAGCAGGTGCCGGAACATGATCTTGGCATTCGAGACGCCCAATGCCCGCGCCGCCTGCACATATTCAAAGTTCCGCGCGCGCAGGAACTCGGCCCGCACCACCCCCACCAGCGAGGTCCAGGTCAGGGCCAGCAGAATGCCGAGCAGCATCCAGAAAGACGGCGCGATGATCGACGCGATGATGAGCACGACATAGAGCAGCGGCGTCGCGCTCCATATCTCGATCACCCGCTGAAAGATCAGGTCGGTCCAGCCTCCGAAATACCCCTGTATCGCCCCCGCCGTGATGCCGATGATGCTCGACAGGAAGGTCAGGATCAGGCCGAAGGCCACCGATGTGCGAAACCCGTGGATCAGCCGCGCGGTCACGTCCCGCGCCTGATCGTCGGTGCCCAGCCAGTTGCGCGCGCCCGGAGGCGAGGGCGAGGGCTGCGCCTCATAGACGATGGTGTCATAGCTGTAGGGGATCAACGGCCAGATCATCCAGCCCTCGCCCTCCTCGCGGATCAGTTCATGGATGAAGGGATCGGTGTAATCGGCCTCGGTCTCGAAATCCCCGCCGAAGGTCGTCTCGGGATAGAAGCTGAAGATCGGCGTATATATCTCGCCCTTGTACCCGATCAGCAACGGCTTGTCGTTCGCGATCAGATCGGCCATCAGCGAGATCACGAACAGTCCGAGAAAGATCCACAGCGACCAGAACGCCCGCCTGTTCGACTTGAAATTCTCCAGCCGCCGCCGGGCGATGGGATCGAGATTGAACATGATCTAACCCCCTCTCGATTCGAAATCGATACGCGGGTCGATCCAGACATAGACCAGATCCGACACCAGATTGAGGATCAGGCCGATCAGCGAGAACATATAGAGTGTGCCGAACACCACCGGATAATCGCGCTCCACGATGGAGTTGAAGGCCAGAAGACCCAGGCCGTCGAGGCTGAAGATATTCTCGATCAGCAGCGACCCGGTGAAGAACACCCCCACGAAGGCCGCCGGAAAGCCCGCCACGATAATGAGCATCGCATTGCGGAAGACATGGCCGAACAGCACCCCGTTCTCCGACAGCCCCTTGGCGCGGGCCGTCAGCACGTATTGCTTGCGGATTTCATCGAGGAACGAGTTCTTGGTCAGCAGCGTCATGGTCGCGAAACTGCCGATCACCATGGCCGCGACCGGCAGGATGAGGTGGTGGAAATAATCGCCCCACCACGCCAGATGACTCGCCTTTTCCCAGAACCCGATACCTGACCATTCCTCGGATTCCAGCCCCCGGAGCGGGAACCATTGCACGAAAGAGCCGCCCGCGAAAAACACGCGCAACATCACCGCGAACAGGAAGGCGGGGATCGCATAGCCCACGATCACCACGGCGGAAGTCCAGGTATCGAAGCTCGATCCATCGCGCACCGCCTTCTTCACTCCCATCGGGATCGAGATCAGATAGGCGATCAGCGTCGTCCAGAGACCGAGCGATACGGATACCGGCATCTTCTCCAGAATGAGGTCGATGACCGAGATGGAGCGGAAGTAGCTGTCTCCGAAATCGAAGCGGATATAGTCCCACACCATATTCGCGAACCGCTTGTACCACGGGATACGCACCGGCTCGCATTCGGGGGCCGAGGCGGTCTGCTCGCCCGTATAGCCCGGCTCGCACTGCACCCGCACCGAACATTCATCGGCGGAAACCTTCTCCGGCCCGTCATAGCCCGGTTCGCAGACCAGCTCGACGAACCCGAACTGCGCCTCCAGTTCCGCGACGAATTCCGGGTCCAGCCCCTGCGCCCCGCGATAGCGGGAACTGTCGCCCGAGCCTTGCGAGGTCGCCCCCGCATCCGCCCCGCCGCCGCTGAAGCGATCCGTGGCACTGCTGCCCAGCCCCGTCAGCTCGGCGATCTGCTGTTCCACCGGCCCGCCGGGGGCGAACTGGATGATCGTGAAGTTCAGGAACATGATCCCCAGAAGCGTGGGGATGATGAGCAGCAGACGTCGGAAAATATAGGCGGCCATGGGTCAGTCGGCCTCTGCCTTGGCGGGATCGACCCACCATGTGTCATAGATGCCCCGTGCCAGCAGCGGCTTGGTCTCCGGGAAGCCGAACTTGTCCTTATAGGCCAGCGTATGGCTGCCCTTGGACCATTGCGGCACCCAGTAATGCCGTTCGCGCAGCACCCGGTCGATGGCCCGCAGGGCCGCATAGAGGGAGTCGCGGTCATCGGCTTCCAGCGCCTTTTCCAGCAGCGCATCGATCACCGGCTCACGGATACCGGCAAGATTGAAACTGCCGGATTCATCCGCCGCCTGACTGCTGAAAATATTGGCCAGTGTCGGACCGGGGGTCATCGTGAACACGAGGCGGGAGACGATCATGTCATAGTCGAATTCCTTGACCCGGCGCTGATACTGGGGCCGGTCCACCTGCCGCAGACTGGCATCGATCCCGAGGCGCTTGAGGTTCTGGATATAGGGGCCGGTGATCCGCGCGAAACTGGGTGAGTCATCGAGGAACTCGATGGACAGCGTCTCGCCCTCCGCATTGACGCGCTTGCCTTCCGCCAGCGTCCAGCCCGCCTCATCGAGCAGTTTCTGCGCCTTGCGGATATTGCGACGCGCGCGGCCCGATCCGTCGGTGACGGGTGGTTCATAGGCTTCGCCGAACACGGTCTGCGGCACCTTGTCCCCAAAGGGTTTCAGCAACGCGAATTCCGCCTCATCGGGCTTGCCTGACGCCTCGAAGGGCGCGTTCTCGAAGAAGCTGTTGGTACGGTTATAGAGACCATAGAACAGCGCCTTGTTCGACCATTCAAAATCGAAGGCCAGCGCGATAGCCTCACGGACACGCAGGTCCGAGAACTTATCGCGGCGGGTATTGATCCAGTAGCCCTGCGTCCCGGCGGGGCGGCTGTCATCGATGGTCGCGCGGATTACCCGGCCTTCCCTGATCGCGGGCGTGTCGTATTGGGTGGCCCATTGTTTCGATGAAAATTCCTCGCGCAGGTCGATCGCCCCGGCCATCAGCGCCTCCAGCGCCGCCCCGTGATCGTTGAAATACTCGAAGCGGATCGTGTCGAAATTCCAGCGCCCGCGATTGACAGGCAAATCCCTGGCCCAGTAGTCATCGCGCCGTTCAAAGGTGATCGACCGGTTCCGCACGATGGTGCCGACCTTGTAGGGGCCGGAGCCGAGCGGCGGGTCGAGCGAACTTTCGGTGAAGTCGTTCCTGTCGTAATACGCCTTCGAGAAGATCGGCAGCGTCCCGACCAGCATCGGCAACAGGCGCGCGGGCGCACCCTCGACGAAGGTATATCTGATCCGGTGCGGGCCGAGGACTTCGGCGCTTTCCACATCGCGCAGGGCGAGTCGGAAACCCGGATGAGCCTTCTCTTTCAGCAGATCGAACGTCGCTTTTGCATCCTCCGCCGTGAGCGGGGTGCCGTCGGAGAACGTCGCCGCCTCCCGCATCTGGAAGGTGATCCACTTGCCGGGGATGAACTCGGCATGTTCGGCCACCAGCCCGTAGACGGCATCCGGCTCGTCATAGGCACGGACCATCAGGCTGTCGAAAATCAGATTCTCGTCGCCCGCCAGCCCCGCCGCCGAGTCGCCCTTGACGATATAGCCGTTCAGGCTGTCGAACGTGCCGGTCGCACTCGTGCTGACGGTCGTGAGAGTGCCGCCTTTCGGCGCATCGGGATTCACGTAGTCGAAATGCCCGAAATCGGACGGGTATTTCAGATCGCCGAAGGCCGACAGCCCGTGGCTCGTCTGCACCGCATCGGCGCGTGCCTCGCTCCCTGCGGCGACCAGAAACAGCGCCAGCGCGCCTGCCAGAAATGCTTTCACCCTTCGGCCTCCGGGTCCCACCAGACGGTCGGAAAGCCGACGGCATGGGAGGGCAGGGGATCGGGCGGAGTCACTTCGCCTTTCCACCATGCGATGCGTTCGGTCGGTGTGTAGAGTTGCAGGATATTGTAGTGGCCCCACAGCAGAACCCGATCAAGTGCGCGGCTCGCGGCGGCCAGTTCCTCGCGGTTTTCCGAGAATACGATCTTCTCGATCAGGGCATCGACCACCGGGTCGGCCACACCGTTGATATTGCGCCCCCCCGTGGCATCCGCCACCGCACTGCCCCAGAAATCGCGCTGTTCATTCCCCGGCGAGGACGAGTTGGTGACGCGCCCCACGACCATGTCGAAATCGAAGGCCCGGTAGCGGCTGGCATATTGCGAGGCATCGACCAGCCGGATCGTCGCCTCGATCCCGAGGCGTTCGAGGTTCTTGATGAACGGCGCGACGACCCGCTCCTGCGCGCCGGAGCCGATCAGGAACTCGAAGGCGAACGGCTTGCCGTCTCCGTCCACCAGCTTGCCGTTCTTCACCGTCCATCCCGCATCCGCGAGCAGTTTCTTGGCCTTTCGCAGGGCGCGGCGGTCGGGGCGGCCCGATCCGTCGGTGACCGGCAGTTCAAACGGCGCATCGAAGATTTCCGGGGGCAGGTCGTCCCGGTATTCCTCCAGAATCTCCAGTTCCCGCCCCTCGGGCGTACCCGTCGCCATCAGGTCTTCAGTGCCCTGAAAATAGCTGCCGGGCCGCGCATAGGAGCCGAAGAAGATCGCCTTGTTCAGCCATTCAAAATCGAAGGCCATGCCCACGGCCTCGCGCACCCGGCGATCCCTGAACAGGTCACGCCGCGTATTGAAGGCAAAGCTCTGGGTCGCCTTCGGCCCCTCCACCTCCACGGCGCGCTTGACGACATCGCCCCGCTTGATCGCCGGAAAATCGTAGCGCGTGCCCCAGTTCAGCGAGGAATTTTCGGCCCGGTAATCCACCTGCCCCGCCTTGAAGGCATCGAAGGCCGCATTGGGGTCTTTGAAGTAGTCGAAGCGCAGGATATCGAAATTGTGCTTACCGACATTGACCGGCAGGTCTTTGCCCCACCAGTCTTCCACCCGCTCGAATTCGCAGAAGGTATTGGCCTCGAACCTGCCCACCCGATAGGGGCCGGAGCCGAGCGGCACCTCCATGCTGGATTCGTCGAAATTGCGCCCTTCCCACCAGTGTTTCGGCAGAACCGGAACCTGCGCCATGATATGCGGCAATTCGCGGTTATCGCTCTGGTTGAAGGTAAAGCGCAGCATATTGCCGGGCAGGGCCTCGGCCTTCTCGACATTCTCGTAATACAGACGATAGAGGGGCCGCCCTTTGGTCGTGACCAGCTCGAAGGAATAGGTCACATCCTCGGGCGTCACCGGCTCGCCATCATGCCAGCGGGCCTCGTCGCGCAGCTTGAAGGTGACCGAGGAATAATCCTTCGGCCACTCGATCCATTCCACGAGAGAGCCATAGGAGGTGGAATCCTCATCCATCGGATTGGTCATCAGCTCGTCATAGATCAGCCCGCCGAACAGATTGAAGCCCGACCCGACATTGCCCTTTACGATAAAGGGGTTGAAGCTGTCGAACGCCCCGATCGCGGCCAGACGCGCCCGCCCGCCCTTGGGGGCATCCGGGTTGACGTAGCCGAAATGCGTCATCGTCTCGTCATAGCGCGGCTTGCCGACAAGCGAGGAGCCGAAAGAACGGGTCACCGCACCCTTCGCACGGGCCGATGGGACAGGGAGCGACGGGTTGAGTGCCGCCCCCCCGGCAAGGCCGAGAAGCATCCGTGTCGTCTGTCGCCGGTCGAAGATCATACGCCGTACCTCCAAGTTTTCTCTACTTAGCCCGTCATCCGCGCTCTGCCAACGGGTTCCCGGAGCACGGGGGCCGATGGTCCCTTTGTCGGCCACCGGCGGGGCAGGATGCCGACAAAAGCGTGGCGATGAGACGGCTGCGAAGAAAAAGCCGCACCCCGTGCGGGATGCGGCTTCGATTGCTGAACGATTATGCTTAACCGGCAATTAACACGGCGATCGCAGGCTGATCGTCACTCCGGCAGCGGCAGGGGCGCATCGCTCTGCTCGTTGAGCCAGGCGATAACCCCGGCGCGATCCTCATCCTTGCGAAGACCGGCAAAGGACATCCTCGTTCCCTTCGCCCATTCCTTCGGCTTGAGGAGGAAGGCATTCAGGGTCTCGAAATCCCACACACCGTCTTTCTCCATCAGCGCCTTGGAATATTTGAAACCCTCAAGCGCGGCGATCTCACGGCCCACGACGCCATGCAGGTTCGGCCCGACGGCGTTCCCGGCATCGGCCTCGACCTTGTGACAGGCCTTGCACTTGCGAAAGACTTTCGCGCCTTTTTCGATATCGGCACCGACCATGAACGCGGCGGCAGCCGCCACTGCGGCGGGGGCCTGCGCGACCACGGTTTCCTTCGGAGCCTCGGCAATCTCGACTTCCTCCGGCTCAGCCGCTTCGACGGTCTCTGCGGGTTCAGGCGCGTCCGCCTCCACCACCACGATCTCCTCCGGGGCCTCGACGACCTCGACTTCCTCGGACCTGGCCGCTTCGGCCAACTCTGCCTCATCGGATTTCACGGTCTCAGCCGTTTCCGTCGTCTCGGTTGCAGCTTCCTGCACCTCTTCGGCGGGTTCGACTTCTTCCACCGCCTCGGCCACCTGAGCGGGTGCTTCGGCCTCGGCTTTCTCTTCGACCTCTTCGACCTCGACCGCCGCCGGAGCCTCCTCTGCCGGGGCTTCCGTCTCGACCGCCGCAATCTCGGTTTCCGCAGTTTCCTCTACCGCCGCTTCCTCCGCCTCCGGGGCGGGCATCGGCTCCTCCGCTTCCAGTGCGGGCATCGGCAAGGGCGAGTCACCCTGTTCGTTCATCCAGGCGATGACCGAGGCGCGATCCTCGGGTTTGGACAGGCCCTTGAAGCCCATCTTCGTGCCCTTGGCCCAGGTCTTCGGCGCTTCGAGAAAGCCGTCGAGCGCCGCGAAATCCCACGGGCCTTCCTTGGCCATCAGCGCGTCGGAATAGGAATATCCGTCGGCTCCGGCGATATCGCGTCCTACGATACCATAGAGATCAGGCCCCACGCCATGCGCCCCGCCATCCGCGATCTTGTGGCATGAGCTGCACTTCTTGAAGACCTTCGCGCCATGGTCGATATCGGCCATGGCCATGAGCTGGCCGATGGGCATCGCCTCCGCCATCTCGACCTCGCCCCCGTCGCTTTCCGCCTCGGGAATCTCGATGACGTAGGCCGGTTCGTCGAGCTGCTTGACCCCGACGACGGCGGAGCCGAGCTGTCCGAAACCGACAAAGGCCAGCAGCGCCGCGCATCCCGCGCCGAAGATCTTGCTGATTTCGAGTTCATCCATGGCCATGGCAGGGCGTTCCTTATCTCGGTCGGGTATCGGTCGATGGTGCGACGGGACTGTAGGTCACCGAATGTGAAGGCGCTTTTAGCGGTTTCGCATCCGCGCCCGCAAGCCTATATGGGTGCCGTGCCACGGAAGGGACCGAAAATGCGTCAAGAAACCGCGTCGAGCCTCGATACACTTCTCAAGCCGGAGGACGCGATTTCGTTCCAGGGCGAGCCGGGAGCGTTCTCGCATCAGGCCTGTCACGAAGTGTTTCCCGGTCGTGATACCCTGCCCTGCCCGACCTTCGAGGAGGCCATTGCGGCTGTGCGCGACGGCAAGGCGGCGTTGGCCATGCTGCCGGTGGAAAACTCCCTTTACGGGCGCGTGGCCGACATCCACCACCTGCTGCCCGACTCGGGCCTGCATATCGTGGCCGAGCATTTCCTGCCCATACGGATGCAGCTTCTCGGCCTGCCCGATGCCACACTGGAGGGCATCCGCACGGCCCAGAGTCTCAACGTCGCGCTGGGTCAGGTCCGCCGGTTCCTCAATGCCCGCTCGATCCTGCCCGTGGCGGGGCCGGATACCGCCGGATCGGCCCGGATAGTTCGGGAATCGGGCGATCTCACCGCCGCCGCCGTCGCCTCGGAACTGGCCGGAGATATCTACGGCCTCAAGGTTCTCGCGCCCAATATCGAGGATGCCGAGCATAATACGACCCGCTTCATGGTCGCCTCTCCCCGCGCCCTGATGCCCGCCCCGCAGGAACCGTCGATCACCAGTTTCGTCTTCCGGGTCAAGAATATGTCGGCGGCTCTCTACAAGGCTCTGGGCGGCTTCGCGACCAATGGCGTGAACATGGTCCGGCTGGAGAGTTACATGCTCGACGGCTCGTTCACGGCCACCCAGTTCATCGCCGATATCGAGGGCAGCCCGCAGGAGCCGGACGTCGCCGCCGCCATGTCAGAACTTGACCATTTCACCGACTCCATCAAAGTTCTGGGTGTCTATCCCCGCCACCCCTTTCGCGGCCCTGTCTGAACGCGAGAGACTCCCGGAGGGTGCTTTTGAGAGAGCCGCGCAATCATGTTTTCATCATCGACGGCACCCTCAGCCGGGTGGACAGCGACGCCTGCATGACCCATGCCGCGCGGCTCCATGCGGTGCTGAACGGCGGAAAAATGCAGGCACGACAGACCCTTGGCTACGACCGGGGCGTCCAGAAGGTCGGCCATTCCAAGTGGCTCGACGCCGCCATCGGGCGCGGTTTCAACGAGAGTGTCATCGCCGGATATTCCGCTCTGGCCAGCCGGTACGAGCCGGGGGACCGCATCTTCCTGTTCGGGTTCAGCCGGGGGGCCTATGCGGTGCGATCCATCGCCGGACTGATCGACCGGGTGGGTCTGCTCCAGAAGGAATACGCGCAGGAGCGCAGGATTCGTCTGGCTTTCCGCTATTACCAGCGCGGCCTCCGCACCAAGACCACCCGCACCTTCCGCCGCCTGCGCTGTCACCGACGGGTTGATATCGCCTGCATCGGCGCATGGGATACGGTCAAGGCCCTGGGCCTGCCTTACCCTTTGTTATCACGTATTTTTCCCATGGCGACGGAGTTCCACGACCACCATCTCGGCCATAGTGTCGGGGCCGCCTATCACGCCCTTGCCGCCGATGAGGACCGCACCGCCTATGCCCCCATCCTGTGGGAACGCGGCGACTGGGCCGGGCCGCTGGAGCAGGCATGGTTTCCCGGTGCCCATGGTGACACCGGCGGCGAGCGTAATTGCCGGATAGACCCTATCCCCCTGACGAACCTCAGCTTTGTGTGGCTTGTCGAACGCGCGATCCGGCACGGCCTGCTGGTGCCGGAGGGCTGGCGCACGGCCTTCCCGACCGACCCGACGGCCCCCATGGTAGGGGCGCGTTCGGGCATCAACCGCCTTTTCCTGCTCCGCCGCCCGCGCGAGGCGACCATCGGCATGGACGGCCAGACGGTCCACCCCTCGCTCTATGTCCGGCAACGCAAGATCGAAAGCTACCGGCCCGCCGCGAACGGCATCCCCCCCCGACAGCCGACGCGGGAGCCACGCACCGCGCCCCTTCCGAACTCGACCGTGTAGGCGCACCCGACCCGCCTTCCCGCTATGCGCGGTCGCATCGGGGCAACAGCGCGTTCACCTGTCCGCAGGATAGCCCGTCATTTCCAGATATCCCGCGCCCCCCTCCGATCCCGTCACCGTGATCGGGCCTTCCCAGTAGGGAAAGGACGTGCCGTTCCAGCTTTCGCGGTTCAGCGCCTCAACCGTCACATCGAGGCCCCGCCCGGCCACGGCCAGCCGCCATTTCACAGGCAGCGTCCGGTTCGCCACCGCCGCCGTCTCCAGCGGCTCCATGGTGATCGCGTCCCTTGCCAGCGCCTCGCTCGTGCCGTCGGGCGCGATCCAGTTACCCGCGAGATAAGGCGCGCGGCTCTCGCTGCGAAGGCGGAACAGCATCAGCTTCGCCCCGCTCTCCAGATGCAGCGAGAACCAGTCCCACCCCGTCTGATCCGGGGCCAGCGGTTGTGACGACCATTCCCGGTCCATCCACGCGCGCCCCGTCACCGCGCGATCCTCGCCGTCGAGGGTCACAGTGCCGCTGACGGTGAAAAACGGCTGGCTCACATAATAGGATGCCTGCCCCCGGTCGGATTTGCGGCTGTACCCGCCCTCGCCCTGCAACACCATCGGCGCGTCGGTGGCCAGCATCAGGTCATAGGCGAAATCGGCTCCGCCAGAGGCGAGGCGGAGCGGCGTGAACCCGGCCCCCGTGCTGGCGAAGGACCATTCGTCGATCCAGGCCGAGAACGGCGCGGCGACCACCCCCGCCTGTCCGGTCCCGCCCCTTGCGAGGCGTTCGGCATGACGGTGGGTATCGGCGGTGGTCAGGGCGGTATGGCCCATCCAGTATTGCCGGCTGGCCCAGCCCTTCCCGGTATCGTTCGGCACCGATGCCTGCCGGAACAGCGTCCACTGCACCCCCAGCGGCGCGCCGGTGTCATCGGTCAGATTGGCGGTGACATACCACCACTCGATACGATGATCGGGATGCGCGCCATGATCTTCGGGAAAGGTGATCGCCGTGCCGGGCCGCACGACCGGATAGCCCTCGCCCTCCGCGCCCAGCCCCGCAAACCCCTGCGCGGCGACGGGGGAGGCGAGGAGCGTCAGGACAAGGCATATCATTCCCGCGACAGCGGAACCCGGCCACAGCCCCGGACAATTCCCGCTTTCGCGCATATGACATTTTTCAGCGTTCATCGGTAAACACCCTCACGAGGCGCACGGGCGGCATGGTGCGAAGGCTCAGGATCGGCCACAGCGCCGCCAGCCCCGCCGTCAGCAGCGCCAGCCCCACCAGCGCCACCCATTGCCCCGGAAACAGATGAAAGGGCAGCCGCCAGCCGAACGCCTGCACATTCACCACCGCCACGAGGCACCACGCCACCGCCAGCCCCAGCGGAATCGCGAGCAGCGCCGTGAACAGCGCCATGGCCAGCGTCTTGAGCAGTTCCAGCCCCGCCAGGGACCGCCGCGTCACCCCCGCCGCCCAGAGCGGGGCAAGCTGCGGCAACCGCATCTCCGACAGCGTGAGCAGCGACATGAACAGCGCGAACCCCGCCACCCCCATGGTCAGCACGTTCAACGCCGCCGTCACGGCGAAAGTATCCTCGAACACTCCCCTGGAATAGCGTTTGAGCGCCCCCTGATCGATGAGATTGTCCTCCATCCCGAACCGCTCACGCATCGCGGCGATGACCTTTTCTGTCTGCCCCCCGGCCACGAGCAGGCCCGTTTCGCTGCGCCGTGCGCCGGGAAAGCGGTCGCGCACGGTGTCGATTCCGGCGCTGATCTGGCCCTTCGGATTGCCGTAATCGGGATAGATGCCCGCCACCGGCACCGTCCACCCCGCCACCTCGATCCTGTCTCCGACCGACAGGTCCAGACGCGCGGCAAGCTGTTCGCTGGCAAAGACCGCCTCGCCCCGCGCCACCCGGTCAAAAGCCCCGTCGGCAATCGCGATCATGGGCCAGCTCCGGCGGTACACGGCATCGTCGGTATATCCGGCAACGAGGATCGGCAGCCCGTCCATCAGCGCCTCGGCCTGTACGCCCTGAAGCACGGTGATCACGTCGCTCCGGTCGGCCAGCCATGCCCGGATCTGCGCGTTCTCCGCGTCATTGCGGGCAGCGTAATAGATATCGGCCACCAGCCGCCGGTCGAGCCAGTCGGTGAAGGTATCGCGAAAGCCGTTGACCATCGTACCGACCCCGATATTGGCCCCCAGCGCCAGCAGCAGCGCCATCAACGCCAGCGACAGGCCCGACAACTGTTGCTGGGCATCGGCCCAGAACCATTGCGACAGCGGCCCCCGCGCCATGCCCTGCCCGGCCTTCAGAATCACCGCCAGCGCGGGAGGCAGCAGCAATGCCGCCCCCAGCAACAGCGCGGCCAGCCCCGCGAACCCGGCGACCAGCCCCTCGGCAAAGAGCATCAGCCCGGCGGCGGCGATCAGCAGCACGATCGCCAGCCCCCCCTGCGCCCACAGCCACCCCCTCTGCGCCGCGCGCCAGGCATATCGGTTGGCGGCGGCGAGGGGCGGCATCCGGTATGCCTTGAGCAGCGAATACGCCGCCGCCCCCATCGCCCCGAAAACCGAGATCGCGATCCCCGCCAGCCACCAGGACGGCTCCAGCGACAGCGTTCCCGGCACCTCGGCCCCGTAGAGTCCCCCCAGACTGGCCGCGACATCGGGCATGAGGGCGGCGGCGATCAGATAGCCGCCCACCACCCCCGCGATACCGCCCAGCAGCGACAGGCTCAGCAACTCCGCCAGCAACACTCCGGTCAGCATCCGCGCCGATATCCCCAGCGCCCGCAACGTACGCAGAATGGGCAGGCGTTGCTCGAAGGCCAGCGCAATGGCCGAATAGACGATGAACAGCCCCACGAGAAAGGCGAGCAGCCCGAAGGCGGTCAGATTGAGATGAAAACTTTTGGTCAGACGGTCGAGATCGCCCTGCGCCTCCGCCGTGCTGCGCTCCAGCGGCAGGTCGGTGGCATCCCCCGGCGATCCGGCGGGAGGGGGCGCGTCCGGGTCAAGCAACAGGCGCGTGATCTGACCCGGTGCCTCCAGCACATCCTGCGCCGCGCCGATATCCATCAGCAGCAGGCCGGGGGCCATGTCCCCATTGGCCACCAGCGGCGGAAGACCCGCTTCCCCGCGCAGGGCCTCCACGGTTTCGGGGGCGGCGAAGGCCCGCCATGGCGGGGCCATGAACCCCTCGAACATCTCCCCGTTGAAGGGTCCGCTCATCTCTCCGGTCATGCGGGCCTCGGCGGGCATCGTCAGCGGCTCGATCCCGATGATCCGAACCCGCGTCTCGCCCGCGCGCAGCCGCCCTTCGAGGACGGGGGAGACCGGCCACCCCGCCCGGCGCAGATCGACGAAGGCTTGCTGATCGAACCGCGCGCCCCCCGGCAGAGCCAGCGACGGCACGGCATCGCCGCCCAGCGTCTGCGCGGCCCGGTCATAGGCGGTGCGCGCCTGCGCGTTCAGCGCCTGCACCCCGCTCCAGAGCGCCGTCGCGATGGTCAGCCCGCCGAGCAGCGCCACAAGCTGCAACGGCTTGCGCCGCCAATGGCTCAGCAATGCGGCAAGGGCATGGAGGGCGCGGATCATGGGGCGGACGCGCGCATAGGAAAAGCTGTCATCCCCGCAATAGCGGCAATCCTGCTGTGCGGAGAGAGAGTCCCGTTTTCGCGGGAATGACACGAAATGCTCACACCAGCCGCCCCTGCACCAGCCTCTCCTGCCGGTCCAGCAACCCCGCAAGCCGCGCCGAATGGGTCACCATCACGAAAGTACAGCCCGTCGTCGCCACCAGATCGAGCGCGAGACGCATGACCGCATCGCCGCTTTCCTCGTCCAGATTGCCGGTCGGCTCATCCGCGAGGATCAGATCGGGGCGCATGGCGAAGGTGCGGCCTATGGCGACGCGCTGTTGCTGTCCGCCCGAAAGCTGTTCGGGATAGCGATCCCGCAGATCGCCGAGGCCGAGCCGCACGACCAGTTCTTCCTGCCATGCCGGATCATGATTTCCCGCGATACGCGCCTGAAAGGCGAGGTTCGCGGCAACGGTGAGGCTGGGGATGAGATTGAATTGCTGGAAGACCAGCCCGATCCGCGTCCGCCGCAATTGCGCCCGCCCCGCATCGTCCAGACCTGTGACATCCACATCCCCGAGCCGGATCGTCCCTCCGTCAACCGCATCCAGCCCCGCCACCAGATGCAGCAGCGTCGATTTCCCCGACCCCGATTCGCCCATCAGCGACAGGCTCTCCCCCGCCGCCACATCCAGATCGACCCCGCGCAGCACATGCAGCGGCTCGCGCGGCGTCTCATAGGTTTTTCGGAGGTTGCGAATGGTCAGCATGGGGGCGAAGCTATAGCGCGGACTCGCATTGTCGATGAGCAAACCGGGGAACACGTCATGACCATACCCTTGCGGGACTTCCGCGCCATCCTCGGCGATGCCCATATCCTCACCGGTGACGCGGTGACGGGGCGCGATGCGGGCTATTGTGCGGAGGCGCTGGATGCGGGGGTAATCCTGCGTCCGGGGGATGCGCGCGAACTGGCCGATATCTGCACGCTGGCCCGGTCACGGGGGATTGCGCTGGTGCCACAGGGGGGGCTGACCGGCCTCGTGGACGGCACGGCCTCGCATGAGGGACAGGCGATCCTCTCCTTCGAGCGGATGACGACCATCGAGCGGATCGACCCGGTACAGGGCATCGCGGTGGTCGGGGCCGGGGTCACGCTGGCGGCGTTGCAGGAGGCGCTGGAGCCGCATGGCCTCGTCTGCGGGGTCGATATCGCGGCACGCGGTTCGTGTACCATCGGCGGGATGGTCTCGACCAATGCGGGTGGGGCGCGGGTGCTGCGCTACGGCATGATGCGCCAGAACGTCGCCGGACTGGAGGTGGTGCTGGCCGACGGCACCATCCTCGACATGACCTCGCCGCTCATCAAGAACAATGCGGGGTATGACCTCAAGCAGATGTTCATCGGCTCCGAGGGGACGCTCGGGCTGGTGACGAAGATCGTGCTGAAGCTCTGGCCCGCGCCGAAGGGAACCGCCTGTGCGCTGGTTGCCTGCACGGGGGAGGAGGCGCTGGGCGCGTTATTCGCCCATATGCGCGATGGGCTGGGGAGCGGCTTGTCGGCCTTCGAGGCGATGTGGCGCGATTACTATGCGCTGACGACCGCACGACCGGGATACGGGACGCCGCCCCTGCCCACCACGCATCCGGTCTATGCGATCGTGGAGGCCTCGGCGGCGGATGACGAGGACGCGCGGGAGGCTCTGGTCGCCGCGCTCTCGACGGCGGAAGGGCCAGCCACCGATGCCGTGGTCGCCCGCTCCGAATCCGAACGCCGGACGATCTGGCGCGCGCGGGAGGACAGCGATGCGGTCGAGCAGGGCTACGCCGCCAATCTCTCCTACGATATCGGGCTGGAGCTGGCGGATATCGGGCCGTTCGTGGCGGATATCGGCGCGCGGCTGGACGCGCGGTTTCCCGGCGTTCCCGCCTATCTCTTCGGCCATGTGGGGGACGGCAACCTGCATGTGATGCTCGGCCTGAGCGACGCCCAGCACGCCGCGCGCGGGGGCTTCGACGATCTGGTCTACGATACCGTGGCCCGCTATCCGCACAGCACCGTCTCGGCGGAACACGGGATCGGACTGGAAAAGCGCGACTACCTCGACCGCTCGATCACGCCGGAGATGCTGGCGGTGATGCGGACGCTCAAAGGCGCGCTGGACCCCGCGACTATCCTCAATCCGGGGAAGGTGTTTTGCACCGGGAGAGGAGAATTTTGAGAGCCGATTGCTGTTTTGGAAGCACTCTTCGATAAACCCGGTTTCGGCGCTGCTTGTGGCCAGAAGGAGCCATTCGTGTGTGCAGCGCACAAAGCCAGTGCGAGCGAATCGTGGCCGTTGATCTGCGGTGCGAAGGCTTACCCTTCTTTCAAATACAACTTGCTAAAATGCAATTCAGTCTAGGTCTCTCGCACCAAACGGAGTGTATTTCCATGCCCGCAATTGCGCCGCCACCGGTGGAG
>CAKZUT010000241.1 GCA_937922185.1 uncultured Neomegalonema sp. | reverse complement strand
CGACGACGTCTCCATCCTCCATGGCGTCACCCTCGGGGGCACCGGCAAGGAGGGCGGCGACCGCCACCCCAAGATCGGCAACGGTGTGCTCATCGGCGCGGGGGCCAGCATCCTCGGCAATATCCGCATCGGCCACTGCTCGCGTGTCGGCGCAGGCTCGGTCGTTCTCTCCCATGTTCCCGATTGCAAGACCGTCGCGGGCGTCCCCGCCCGTATCGTCGGCGATGCGGGTTGCTCCCACCCCTCGCAATCCATGGACCACACCCTTGCCTTCGACAGCGGCGCATGGTTCGACGCGGGCGGCGGTATCTGATCGATAATTGTGTCGTATCTGCCTTCTGCCCCCCTCCTCGCCTGCGCGCAGGGCAGGGAACCTCAGTCTACAACACCGTCCCCCGCCTCGGGAACGTTACCTTCCCGTGGACCTGCGCGCTCAGCAGCAGCCCGAACCCGAACAGGATCACCAGCATCGACGTCCCGCCATAGCTGACCAGCGGCAGCGGCACCCCCACCACCGGGGCCATCCCCATGACCATCGCCATGTTGATCGCGAAATAGGCGAAGAACGTCATGCACACCCCTGTCGCAACCAGCCGCCCGAACAGATGCCGGATACGCATGGCCGTCATCAGCCCGAACAGTAGCACGACCATGTAGAGTCCCAGCAGCACCAGCCCCCCGATCATGCCGAATTCCTCGCCCAGCACCGTGAAGATGAAATCCGTGTGCTTCTCCGGCAGGAAGTCGAGCCGCGACAGCGGCCCTTGCAGATAGCCCTCACCCGTCGCCCCGCCCGACCCGAAGGCGATCTTCGATTGCGTGATATGGTACCCCGCTCCGCGCGGATCGAGTTCCGGGTTCAGGAACACGGCGATCCGGTCGTACTGATAGGGTTTGAGCAACGCCCAGTCCTGCCCCTTCGATGCGAAGACCGCATAGACCAGCCCCCCGGCCCCGGCCATCAGCAGCGCGAAGAACCACAGGCTGACCCCGGCAAGGAACATGATGACGATCCCCCCGGAGGCCAGCAGCACCGCCGTCCCCAGATCCGGTTGCTTGACCACCAGCGCCGCCGGAACCGCGATCATCAGCAGCGGTGGAATCAACGTGAGGACATGGCGTATCTGGCGCGGGTTGAGATCATGGAAGAACCGCGCCAGCGCCACCACCAGCGCAATCTTCATCAGTTCCGAGGGCTGCAACCGGATCGGCCCGATATCGATCCACCGCTGCGCGCCCATCCCGACGGTCCCGGCGATTTCCACTCCGATCAGCAGCAGCAGTGACACCCCGTAGAACGCATAGGCCGTACCCCGCCAGAACCGGATATCCACCATCGCGACGACCAGCATCCCCACGAAGCTGACCGCGAAGCGGATCATCTGCCTGCGCGCCCAGGGGTCCACACTGCCATCGGCGACCGAATACTGCATCGCGAACCCGATCCCGGCGACCAGCACGATCAGCAGCACCAGAGGCCAGTTCAGCCGCAGCAGCTTCTGGGGCAGGGTCGGCCCCGCCGTCCCGTGCTGTTCAACACTCGTCATCAGGCATCCTCGTTCCCGTCGTTATCCTCGTCCTCGTCCTTGACGGTGAACATCGGCGCGGCCCCCTGCGGGATCGCCCCTTCCGGTATTTCCCTGGGAAATTGCAGTTTCAGCAGCACATCCCGCGCGATGGGCGCGGCCACTTTCGACCCGCCCCCGCCATGCTCGACGATGACCGAGATCGCGTAGCGCGGATCATCGGCGGGAGCGAAAGCCACGAACAGCGCGTGATCACGCTCTTTCCACGGCAGTTCGGAGTTCTTGAGCACTCCCGTCGCCCGTTCGGCGGTCGTGATCCGCCGCACCTGCGCCGTCCCCGTCTTGCCGCTCATCTCATGACCGGGCAGGGCGATCCGCGAGCGATACGCCGTGCCCCCCGGTTCGTTCACGACGCCGTACATGCCCCGCTGCACCGTCTCGACATGCGCCGCATCGATCCCCGTGCCGCGCAGCGAGCGGGCGCGCACCCGCTCTCCGTTCCGCGCCCTCACCAGACGCGGATGCACCTCATACCCGCCATTCGCGATCCGCGCTGCCATCACGGCCAGTTGCAGGGGAGAGCCGAGAAGATAGCCCTGCCCGATCCCGGCATGGAGCGTCTCGCCCGGATACCATGCCTCCTGCTTGCGCGCCCGTTTCCAGGCTTTGTCCGGCATCAATCCCGATTTTGCATCCACCAGCCCGATTTCCGGCAGAACGCCGATCCCGAACTTGCGCGCCGTTTCGGCCAGCAGATCAATCCCCAGCCGCTTGGCCAGATCGTAGAAATAGACGTCGCAGGACTGTTTCAGCCCCTCATGCATGGTCACCGTCCCGTGCCCGCCCCGCTTCCAGCAATGGAAACGGTGGCTTCCCAGTTCGATATGCCCGCCGCAATAGACCGAGTGGCCCGGCCCGACCAATCCGGCCTCCAGCGCCGCCATCGCGACGACCATCTTGAAGGTCGATCCCGGAGGGTAGAGGCCGGATACCGCCTTGTTGTTCAGAGGTTTTTTCTCATTGTCCCGTAGTGCCAGCCAGTCTTTCTGCGACAGGCCCAGCACGAACCCGTTCGGATCGAAACCCGGCGTCGAGGCCATGGCCAGCACGTCGCCGTCATAGACATCCATGACCACGACCGCGCCGCTTTCCTCGCCCATGCGCTGCATCGCGTATTTCTGAAGGCCCATATCGACGGTCAGTGTCAGGTCTTCCCCCGGCGTTCCTTCCCGGCGTTCCAGCTCCTGTATGGGTCGCCCGTGGGCATCTTTCTCCACCCGGCTCAGGCCCGCCTTGCCGCGCAGGGCAATCTCCTCGACCCGCTCGACGCCGGATTTCCCGATCCGCATTCCCGGCAGCTTGATGAGCGCCCCGTCCTTGCCAGCCCGCTCGACATCGCGTTCGGAGGCGGCGGCGACATAGCCGACCAGATGCCCGGTGAAATCCGACTCCGGGTAATGCCGGGTCAGCCCCAGTTCCGGCGAGACACCTGCCAGGGCAGGGGCATTCGCATTGACCTCCGCGAATTCCTCCCATTTCAGGTTTTCCGCGAGGACGACCGGCAGAAACGCCCGCGTTCGCCCGATCTCCTCCAGCAATGCCTTCCGCCGCAACGGGGGCAGGGGGATCAGCGCGGACAGGCGCTCCAGTGTCTTCTCAGGATCATCCACCTCCTCACGATAGAGGATGACCCGGTAATTATGCCGGTTCACGGCCAGCGGCTTGCCATCGCGCGAGACGATCTGTCCGCGCACCGGGGCCAGCAGGGAAGGGCGGATACGCGCCCGATCCGCCCGTGCCGCGTATGTCTCGCCTTCGACGATCTGCAACTGATACATCCGCGCGCCCAGCGCCGTGGCGACCGCTCCCTGCACCCCGAACAGCACGAGCGCCCGGCGCGAGAACACGCTGCGGTCATGCTCGTTCCTGTACCGGCGCATCGCCATGGTCGGGGCCTTCCCTTCAGAATGCGCGACGCGGCGTCCTGCCGATCCGCAGGAACTGACGCATCGCAATCGAGATAACCGGATAGACCAGAAAAGTCATGCCACCCTGAACGAATACCGGATCGAGGGGCTGTACTGACAGGCGCGCCGCCGATGTCAGTATCCATTCCAGCGCGAAGACCAGCCCCGCGAATGCCGCGAACCCCAGCCACCGCCAGACCAGCGGCATCGTCCTGATCGGGGGTAGCATCCGGTCGAGCAGGATCGTCGCGATCATCAGCGACAGGACGCCGGCCCCGGCTATATCTCCGAGGATCAAATCCTGTGCCAGCCCGACCATGAACACCATCGGCACCGTCATCATGTCGGGCCGGTGGATCATCCAGAAAAACACGATGATGATGCCGAAGCGCGGCCATGGTGTCGAAACCGGCCCGACTTCCAGGGCGACATGCGACAGGATGATCGCGAGGAAGCTCGTGGTCAGCACAAGCGTCAGCGCCCAGAACGTGGACCAGAGCGCCTTCATTCCCCGTTCTCCTGCCCGTCCGCCTCGCGATCCGGTTTCTCCTGTTCGACGCCCCCGTCTGATCGCACGATCAGCACCGCATCCGAATCGATGGTCAGGTCCACCCGCTCGATCACCAGCCTAACGAATTCGAGTTGCCGGAAATCGGCGCTCGGGGCGACCCGCACCACATTATCGACCAGCGCATCCACCGTCCCGAGCGGCAGGCCCTTGGGAAAGACGCCCCCGTGGTTCGAGGTCAGCACCCGTTGTCCCTTTGTCACCTTTCCCGGCGTTGACAGGAATTGCAGCTTGGGTCGCGCCGTGCTGTCCCCGATCAGCAGCGCGCGGATATCGCCCGGTTGCAGCAGCACGGGAATCCGGCTCGACGCATCCGTCACCAGCACCACCCGTGCCGCATTCTGCCCCAGCGCCACCACCCGTCCGATAGCCGCTGTTCCGTCCATCACGACGGTTCCGGGCCGCACACCCTGCGCCCGCCCGGCATTGATCGTGATTGATTGCGTGAAGGCCCCGCCCGAATTGCCGACCACCTGCGCGGTGATGTAGTCGAAGCGCGGCGCGAGCGTCACCTTGTTGAGCGCCCTGAGCTGCGCGTTTTCGGCTTCCAGACGCAGCGCCACCTCGCGCCATCGGCTCAGCCCTACGATATCTTCGCGTAATTGCTTGTTATGGGCGGCCAGATCGAGGAACTCCCCCACATCATCCGCCGACCGGCGCACGAATCGCAGGGGCGCACCGACGACTTCCGTGACGGGGGCCGAGATATCGAGCGCGATTTCCCGCAGGGGCTGCAAGCGCGGATCGCTCGTGGCCCCCAGAATATAGATCGCCACTGCCGCCAGAAGGGCGGTCACACCGACCCCCCGCCCGACCATGCGCCAGAATCCGGGTCCGTTGCCGAGGATGCGATAGGTCATTACGCTGGCTCTTGTCCGCCGGTTAGCGTTGCAGTCTGTACGCTATACCGTGAACCTTAACGCCGCATTTACCAAAGTGCTAATCGATCAGCACATGATGCAGCGCATTCATGTGCTCCAGTGCGCGGCCCGTGCCGAGCGCCACGCAGTTCAGCGGATCATTCGCGATCATGACCGGCAGGCCCGTATCGTCGCGCAATACCGCATCCAGTTGCGAGAGCAGCGCCCCGCCCCCGGTCAGCATGATGCCCTTGTCCACGATATCCGAGGCCAGTTCCGGCGGTGTCGCCTCCAGCGCCACCTTCACCGCTTCCACGATCTGCCCGACCGGTTCCGCGAGGGCCTCGGCGATCTGTGCCTGATTGATCGTGATTTCCTTCGGCACCCCGTTGATGAGGTCGCGCCCGCGCACATTCATGTATTGCCCCTGCCCGTCGGCGGGGGAGCAGGCGATGCCGATATGCATCTTGATCTTCTCGGCGGATGTCTCGCCGACCAGCAGATTATGGTTCCGGCGCAGATACGAGATAATCGCCTCGTCCATCTTGTCACCGCCCACCCGCACCGAACGCGCATAGACGATATCGCGCAGCGCGATCACGGCCACTTCGGTCGTCCCGCCGCCGATATCCACGACCATCGACCCCTCCGGCTCGACCACGGGTATCCCTGCCCCGATGGCCGCCGCGATGGGTTCCGGGATCAGCTTCACGGCTCGCGCCCCGGCCTCCATCGCCGCTTCCTTGATCGCGCGCTGTTCGACTGCCGTGGCCCCCGAGGGCACACAGATCAGGATGAAGGGCCGGGACAGCAGCGACCGCTTCTGCACTCGCTGGATGAAATCCTTGATCATCGCCTTGGCGACATCGAAATCGGCAATCACCCCGTCGCGCATGGGGCGGATTGCCTCGATTCGCCCCGGTGTTCGCCCCAGCATTGCCTTGGCTTCCGCCCCGACCGCCAGCACGTCCTTATGCTCGCCGCGCACCTGAAGCGCCACGACCGACGGCTCGTTCAGCACGATCCCCCGACCCTTGACATAGACCAGCGTATTCGCGGTCCCGAGGTCTATGGCCATGTCCGATGAGAACACGCTGAAAAGCCCGAACATTCAGAAATATCTCCCGCCACGCAGGGCCGAATTGATGTTTCGGCGCTTATAGAGCGGTGGGCGCGCTGCGGTAAAGGGTTTCATGGACAGAAGCCGAAATTGCGATGTCGCCGTCACCCGGTCTTCTTGCGCTCCGATGCTGCGGAGAGAGTTTCCTTCCTCGGGCGTCGTTGATTTAACTGACTGACGATGGACTCTTTTGAAAAGTTCAGGGTCGCGATAGTGCCGCTTCCCGGTGTGCTCTCGATAGTCAGTGATCCGCCGATAGCCTCCATGATGTTGCTTACAATCGTCAGGCCGATCCCCAGACCGCCATATCCGCTCTTTTGTGTATCCGACTGTTGCTGCACGAATGGGTCGGTGATGCTGTCGAGCGCGTCCCGTGCGATACCGCATCCCCGATCGCTCACCGAAATGCTCGCGCCCCTGTCTTCGGTTCGGTCGAGTGCGACGGCAACTGTTTGACCCGGCTGCGAGAATTTGACCGCATTCGTGACCAGATTGATGATGGCCTGCTCCAGTCGCTGACGATCCGCTTCGATCATGACGTCGTTTTCCGCTCCGTCGAAGGTTAGACTGATCTGGCTCTCTTCGGCCCGGAAGGTACACAAAGTCACAGCGTTGGCAGCCGCTTCCGCAAGCCTGAAGCGTGTTTCCTGAAAGCCCATCTTGCCCATCGAGGAACTGGACAGATCAAGCAAGTCATCGATGTTGCGCCTTAGAATCAGGCCGCTGGAATGGATATGCTCCACGTATTCCCGATAGGCTTCGGGTTTGATCGTGCCGAATATCTCTGTCCGCATCACGTCTGAGAATCCGATGATCGCATTCATGGGCGTTCGCAGTTCGTGCGAGACACCGGCGAGCAGATTGTCCTTTGCCTTGTCTGCCTCAAGTGCTTGTGCCAGCGCGTCTTCCGCCGCCTGCTTGGCCTGGATCAGTATCTGTTCGTCCTCATACTGCTTACGCTCCAGCTTGTAGCGGTAGATATTGGAGCCTGCGATTGTCGCAACAGCAGTCGCCATCAGCATTCCGTCGATTATCTGGATGGGGATGGGTAATCCCGAAAGGCTCAGGGTCAGAATGAAACTCGGGGCAATGGCAATACAGATCAGGATAATCAGCGTTGGCCTGATGTAAAAAGTCACACCACCGTACAGAACCGACACCGCCGCCCCGAAATGGAAGTAGACCGCTGCATCCTTTGTAATCATCGACAGCGCATACATCCCGGTCGTGGCGAAAGCACAATAGAGAAGCATGGCCAGTTCGCGCTGTGTCCGTGTCGGTGCGCGAATGAACCACAGGCAGCCCATCACCATGCCCAGAGCCGCGCCGCCCCTTAAAATCAGGAAGCTTGCGGCATATTGTGGGAAAGCAATAACATCGAAGATACAATACGGTAAGTAGAGTGCGATCCCAAGCACCAGAGCCTTGGCGCGCAATCCGCGCCGCATTTGATCGTCGCGATCAAAATAGATGCTGTCCACATCCGATAATCGGAATGCCGCGATCAGTCTGGATATCACGCTGCGTTCCTTG
Organism: uncultured Neomegalonema sp.; assembly: GCA_937922185.1. Taxonomy (GTDB): domain Bacteria; phylum Pseudomonadota; class Alphaproteobacteria; order Rhodobacterales; family Rhodobacteraceae; genus JAHDDY01. Next base: position 21,084 of record CAKZUT010000241.1, on the reverse strand, counting down.
GGGTTGTGATTATACTTTATACATAACCCCCGGAGACTCTTTTATTAAAGCGGATTTTGAAACTTATTCTGCGGCCTGTACCGGCGGCGCGGATTTCTCGCGCCTCACCATCAGCCTGTTCAGGGCATTGATATAGGCCCGCCCCGATGCCACCAGCGTATCCGCGTCCGCCGCATGGCCCGTGACGATCTTGCCGTCTTCCTCCAGCCGCACCGATACCTCGGCCTGTGCATCCGTTCCGTCTGTCACGGCATGAACCTGATACAGCTTCAGCCGCGCGGTATGCGGCACCAGCGCCTTGACGGCCCTGAACGTCGCATCCACCGGCCCGTTCCCGGTCGTCTCATGATGATGCGTTTCCCCGTCGATCTCCATCGTCAGGGTCGCCACTGCCGGTCCTTCGGTCCCGCAGACCATGCCGAGCGACACCAGCCGCATCCGCGAATGGGTTGCGCTCGTCTGCTGGTCTTCGAGCAGGGCGACGATATCATCGTCGTAGATTTCCTTCTTCGCATCGGCCAGCGCCTTGAACCGCACGAAGGCTTCCTGAAAGGCATTATCGCCCAGATCAAACCCCATCTGCGCCAGCTTGTCCCTGAAGGCCGCGCGCCCCGAATGCTTGCCCATGACCAGATTGCTCTCGGTCAGGCCCACATCCTCGGGCCGCATGATCTCGAACGTCTCGGCGTTCTTCAGCATCCCGTCCTGATGGATGCCGCTTTCATGCGCGAAGGCATTCTTGCCCACGATGGCCTTGTTGTACTGCACGTTGAAGCCTGAGACGGTCGAGACGAGACGACTGGCCTTCATGATCTTCGTGGTATCGACCTCGGTACTGTAGGGCAGGATATCCCGCCGCACCTTCATCGCCATGACCACTTCTTCCAGCGCGGTATTGCCTGCCCGCTCGCCCAGCCCGTTGATCGTGCATTCGATTTGCCGCGCTCCGGCCTCCACCGCCGCCAGCGCATTCGCCGTCGCCATGCCCAGATCGTTGTGGCAGTGGGTCGCGATCACGCAATCCTTCAGCCCCGGCACCTTCTCGCGCAGCATCGCGATAAGCTGTGCGCTCTCGCGGGGGGCCGTATAGCCTACCGTATCGGGAATATTGATCGTCGTCGCCCCGCATTCCACCGCCAGCGCGACCGTTTCAACGAGGTAATCGGCCTCCGTGCGCGTCGCGTCCATCGGCGACCATTGCACGTTGTCACACAGACTGCGGGCGAAGGTGATGGTTTCCCGGATCTTGTCGAGCACCTGTTCCTTGCTCATCGAGAGCTGATGCTCCCGGTGCAGGGGCGATGTGCCGATGAAGGTGTGGATGCGCGGACGTTTCGCGTGTTGCAGCGCCCCCCAGGCTCGCTCGATATCCCCTTTGGATGCCCTTGCCAGCCCGCAGGTGACCGCATTCTGCATCCGCCTGGAGATTTCGGTAACGGCCTCGAAATCTCCCTGCGAGGCGATGGGAAATCCCGCCTCGATGATATCGACGCCCATCTCATCCAGAAGCATTGCGATCTGGATCTTCTCTTCCAGCGTCATCGTCGCTCCCGGCGACTGCTCTCCGTCGCGCAGGGTGGTGTCGAAAATCAGGACGCGGTTCGGGTCGCGGTCTGCGTGAACGCGCGCGGAGTCGGTCTGCGAAGTCATGGCTCTGCCTGTGCTGTGAGATGCAAATTCGGGTGTCCGGTGCGCGCGCGATCCTCTGAGCGCCGCACCGAGGTCACGGCGCGCTCAGAGGCGGATAAGTAGCAGAAGGCGCGTCATCGTTTGCATGGGCGCAATGATGCAAACACATGCGTCCCTGTCAAGCCGCGATCCTTTACTTCCTGTCGTTTGGCCCGACATTACCCGGCAAGAGGGACCGAAACCGAAGGACAGACCCCCATGACCGCCACCACGCTCACCATCGCCCTTGCCGCCCTTGCGTCCCTTGCCACGGTCGCCGTCACTCATGCCGCCGATACCATCGAAGGCCCGGCCTACGAGGTCACGCGCAGCGAGAACGGCGTCGAACTGCGCGAATACGCGCCCTACATCGTGGCCGAGGTCACCGTCGCGGCTCCCTCGCGCAACGCCGCATCGGGCATGGGCTTTCGTCCCCTCGCCGGATACATCTTCGGCGGCAATACCGCCCGTGACGAGATCGCCATGACGGCCCCCGTCACCACCCAGGCCAGCGGCACCGAGATCGCCATGACGGCCCCGGTCACGACCGCCGCATCCGCCGACGGTCTCTACACGGTGCAGTTCACCATGCCCTCGAAATGGACGATGGAGACGCTCCCGATCCCGAATGACCCCGATGTCACGCTCCGTGAAATTCCTGCTGAAACGCGCCTTGCCTATCGCTTCGTCGGGGCGAAATCGCAGGCTGGCATCAACGCGGCGGATGAGGCTATCACCGCCTTTGCCGCCCGCGAGGGGATGATTGTCGGCACTCCTATCGTAGCCGGTTACGATGGCCCCCGAACCCCTGCGGACAAGCGCCGCTGGGAAGTTCTGCGCGTGGTGCAAAAGGTGGAATGACCGGCTACCGGTTCAGCGCAATGCCGCGCCGCCCGGCCAGATCCTGCACGAATTGCCATGCCACGCGCCCGGAAACCGCGCCTCGCGTCTGTCGCCATTCAATGGCTTCGGCGCGCAGGTCGTCATCGGAAATGCCGATCCCGTAGGCATCGCAGTATGTGCGGATCATGCTCAGAAACTCGTTCTGATCGCACGGATGAAAGCCCAGCCACAGCCCGAAGCGATCCGACAGTGACACCTTCTCCTCGGTCGCCTCGCCGGGATTGATGCCGCTGCGCTGTTCGTTCTCGATCATGTCGCGCGGCATCAGGTGTCGCCGGTTCGAGGTGGCATAGAACACCGCATTGGCCGGTCGTCCCTCCACCCCGCCATCGAGCGCGGCCTTGAGCGATTTGTAATGCGTATCATCCCGGTCGAAGCTCAGATCGTCACAGAACATCAGGAACCGCCGGTCTTGCGTCCGCCGCACGATGCTCAGCAGGCGATGCAGCGTCGGGATATCGTCGCGCAGCACTTCCACCAGCAGCACCCGGTGCCCCTCGGCATTGACCTGCGCGTGCGCGGCCTTCACCAGCGACGACTTCCCCATCCCGCGCGCGCCCCACAGCAGCGCATTGTTCGCGGGCAGTCCCTTCGCGAACCGCCGCGTATTCTCCAGCAGCGTGTCGCGCGCCCGGTCGATCCCCTGCAACAGATCCAGATCGACCCGATTCACCGCCGCCACGGGGGTCAGCGTGTCATACGCGGCCATGTCGCCCGGATGCCAGACGAACGCGGCGGCGGCATCGAAATCGGGTGACGGGGCCGGGGGCGGCGATATCCGCTCCAGCGCCTCGGCGATCCGGGTCAGGGCGGACTGATCCAGGTTCACAGGTCGTCCTCGCCCTCATCCTCGTCGTCATCGAGGCCAAGGTCTTTGCGCCGCTTCTTCTCTTTGCGCTCGATCATCGCGACCAGATGGATCGAGATTTCGTAGAGCAGATAGGTCGGCACCCCCAGCGCAAGCTGGCTGATCGGGTCGGGCGGTGTCAGGATCATCGCCATGAAGGCGATCCCGACAATAGCGTATTTCCGCCATTCCTTCAGGCCCTCCGACGTCACGATCCCGGCCTTGCCGAGCAGTGTCAGCAGCACGGGAAGCTGGAAGCTGACCCCGAACGCGAACAGCAGCGTTTTGATGAACCCGATGAATTGCTTGACCGAATAGGTCGTCTCGACCGCGATATCCTTTTCGGCTTCCGCGAAGTTGATCAGCCAGTCGAGGGCCAGCGGAATGACGACGAAATAGGCAAGGCTCGCCCCGAGGAAAAACAGGAACGGCGTCGCCATCAGGAACGGCAGGAATGCCCCTTGCTCGTTCTTGTAGAGACCCGGCGCGACGAAGCCCCATATCTGCGCGGCAATGAAGGGAAAGGCGAGGAAGAACGCCCCCCACAGCGAGATATTGATGACCGTGAAGAACAGTTCCTGCGGCGATAGCACGATCAATTCGGCATCGGGCCGTATCCGTAGGAGCGGATAGGACAGGAAGTCCACGATCTCGTTGCGAAAGAGGATACAGATGACGAACGCGACGGCCAGCGCGATCATCGCCTTGATAAGCCGGTCGCGCAGTTCCGCCAGATGTTCAATCAAGGGGGCCTTGGAGGCGTCGATATCGTCCTGCGTCATGCTCCGGCCCTGAGTTAACCGGATTTCGCGTCGGCGGTCCGGGAAGTGTCTTCGACGGCGGCGAGGGGTTCCATCACCGGTTCGGGTTCGGGATCGGGATTGTCCCCGGACAGGCTGAATCCCGATTCCTCGGCCCGTTGTTTCATCTCGTCCGATGACAGAACGGGATTCTTCTTCGGCTTCGCCGGTTTTCCGCCGTCATCATCGTCATCGAGATTCATCGTCTCGTTCAGCATGTCCGTCACCCCGGACTTGCCCTTGAGCAGTTTGCGGGCTTCCCGGAATTCTTCGAGGTCCGCCTCGCGTGCGGCATCGTTCATCGAGTCCTGGAACTGCCGCGCCAGCCCTTTCGCCTGCCCGACGAATTTCCCTACCGACCGCATCATGCGGGGCAGGTCTTTCGGTCCGATCACGATCAGGGCGAGGGCACCGACGACCAGTAATTCGGGAAGGCTGAAATTGCCGAACATGCGCGTCCTTCGGGTAACGCGCCTTACGCGCTGTCGCGTTCCTTGCGGGGTGTCACGTCGATAGGCTCCGCAGGCCCGTCAGCCTGAACATGATCCGTTGTCACGCGACCGGCGACATCCGCCTCGGTCTCGTCATCGTCCTTCATGCCCTTCTTGAAGCTCTTGATGCCTTTCGCGACATCTCCCATCAGTTCGGAGATCTTGCCCCGACCGAACAGAAGCACCACGAGGATGCCGACGATGGCGAGTTGCCAGATGCTGATGCCACCCATCGATGACCTCCCAAGTCCATAAATGACGCGCGGGATCGCATGGATCACGCGCTGTCTCAACGATACACATAAGGGCTTGGTGTCCCCCGTTAAAGGGAAAACGCCGCTTGCCCCTCAATCGCCCCAAAACGTCAGGGGGGCGTGCCGTCCTCATGGACGAAGGGAGAGCGCACCTTGCTCTGGGCGGCACAGGGAAACAGATGACAGGATTCGCGCTTCAGCGACAGCCAGACCCGTTCTCCCGTTGCCGGTGTGAATACCCCCGGCACGGTCGCGCGCAGGACCGATCCGTCATGGTCCATGGTCACCTCTATCAGGCTCTCTGACCCCATGAACCGTGCCCGTTGCACGGTTCCCGGAGCGGCCACACCCGTCCGCGCACTCGATTCGGGGCGCTGGCCCTCGTCCAGATCAATCCGCAGGTGCTGGGGTCGCACGATGATCTCCACATCCGCATCATCCACCAGCCCCGGCGTCAGGAACAGGCCGAAGGGCGTATCCGTCTGCCGTGATCGCACGACTCCGTGGATCACGTTCAGGTCGCTGAAGAACGCCGCCGCCGCGCGATCCTTGGGATTGTTGTAGATGTGGTAGGGGGCGCCGATCTGCTCGATTTTCCCGTCGCGCATCAGCGCGATTCGGTCGGCCATCCGCAGGGCTTCCTCCGGGTCATGCGTCACCAGCAGGACGGCGGCCTCCTCCTGCTTGAGCACCGACAGCGCCGCATCGCGCACCTCGTCGCGCAGCCGATTATCCAGCCCCGAGAAGGGTTCGTCCATCAGCATGACGCGCGGCTTCGGGGCCAGCGCCCGCGCCAGCGCGACCCGCTGTTGCTCTCCGCCCGACAGTTCATGAGGGTACTTTTCCGCATGGTCCGCCATGTCTACCCGGTCGAGATATTCACCGGCGATCCGCATACGCTCGCCCCGGTTATGGCCGGTCAGCCCGAAGGCCACGTTATCGAGCACCCTCAGATGCGGGAACAGCGCGAAATCCTGAAACATGAGGCCGATTGATCGTTTTTCCGGCGGTTCATGGCGTTCGGCATCCGACACCACATCCCCGTCGATCAGCACCCGCCCGCCCGATTGCCGCTCGACCCCGGCAGCGATCCGCAGCGTCGTCGATTTCCCGCATCCCGACGGGCCGAGCAGGCACACGACTTCTCCCGGCGCGATATCCAGCGAAACATCGCGCACGGCCAGCGTGTCGCCATAGCTTTTCAGCAATCCATCGAGTGCAAGACGTGTCATGAAGCCACTTTTCGCATTAAGCCGAGCGTTTCCCTCGGATTTACCTAGGTCACTGTGACCGGGCTTGCAAGAAAGTTACCGTCCCCGCGCGCTTTCGCCCCGAAATCCCTGTGCGACGAGGTAGATTTCCGCGCTGTCGCTTCGGCTTGCCCCCGGCTTGAAATGCCGCACGCTCGTGAAATCTCGCTTGAGTTGCGTCAGCAACTCCGCATCCGCTCCGCCCCGCAGAACTTTGGCGACGAAGACCCCGCCCTCGTTGAGCGTATCCTGCGCGAACAGCGCGGCGGCCTCGCACAGGGCAATGATGCGGATATGATCGGTCTGGCGATGCCCGGTCGAGGAGGCGGCCATATCGGACAGGATGACATCCGCCGGGCCGTCCAGCACCGCCTTCACCTTCTCGTCCGCGCCCTCATCCATGAAATCGAGATGCATCAGGGTGACGCCGGCGATCGGCTCCACCTCCTGCAAATCCACCCCCAGCACCGACCCTTGCTGCCTGCCGTTCTCGCCGGTCGAATTGACCCTCTCGGCGGCGATCTCGCACCACCCGCCCGGCGCACAGCCCAGATCGACCACTCTCTTGCCCGGTGACAGAAAGCGAAACTTGTCGTCGATTTCCATCAGCTTGTAGATGGCCCGCGACCGCCGGTTCTCCGCCGTCGCGCGCTTGACATAGGGATCGTTGAGTTGCCGCTCCAGCCACAGCTTCGAGGACAGCTTGCGCCCCTTCGCGGTCTTAACCTTTTCATGCAGATGCCGCTGGCCCCGCCCGGAATCGCCCTTTGCCGGTTTCTTCATGTCACCACCGCTGCCCGCTGCAAGGCATCCTCCCGGTTCATAAGGCCATACAGCAGCCCCTCGCGCAGCCCCCGGTCTGCCACGCGCAGCTTCTCGGTCGGCCAGTAATGCAGGATCGCACTGAGGATCGAGGCCCCTGAGATTACGAGTTCCGAGCGGTCATCGCCGATACAGGGGATCGTGGACCGCTGCACCCTGTCCATCGTCAACAGGTTGTCGATCAGGGCCGAAAGATCGAGCCGCCGCATCCACAATCCATCCACCATCGAGCGATTGTAGCGCGGCAAATCCAGATGCACCCCCGCCAGCGTCGTCACCGTCCCCGACGTGCCTAGCAATTGCATCCGCAGCAACCGATCCTCCGTCGCTCCGGCACCGGTCGCCGCAAAGGGCGCGATCAGCGATTTGGTGAAATCGCTCATCGCATCGAATCGCTCGCGCTCGTTGGTGACTGTCTTGAACCGCTCCGCCAGCGTGACCACGCCGACCGGCAGAGATGTCCAGTGCGCGTTCTGCGACAGGGTCTTGATGTCCAGCTCCAGCCGCGCCTCGTCCACGCCCTCTGTCTGGACCCCCAGCAGGATATCCCGCCGCCGTGCCTTGGGCATCTCGCTCAGGTCGATCCAGACGAGTTCGGTACTGCCCCCTCCGATATCGAACACCAGCAGACACTCGCGCCGGGTGTCGAACAGGGGCGCACAGCCGGCAACCGCAAGCCGCGCCTCTTCCCCCGCCCCGATCACATCGAGAGTAAGTCCCGTCTCGCGCCGTACGCGGTCCACGAACTCCATGCCGTTATCTGCCCGGCGGCAGGCTTCGGTGGCGATCGCGCGGGCGCGGGTCACTCCCCGGCGGTTCATCTTCTCGGCGCAGACATGCAGGGCTTCGATCGCACGATCCATCGCCGCATCGTTCAGCCGATTGGTATGGTCCACGCCCTCGCCCAGCCGCACCACCCGCGAGAAGGCGTCCAGAACACGAAAGCTGTCCCCGTCCGGGCGCGCGATCAGAAGGCGGCAGTTATTGGTACCGAGATCGAGTGCTGCGAAGATATGATCGAACCGTCCTCCCCGGCGTCGGGGGGGGCGGCGCTCTCTCTTGTTGTGCCCCGACATGCCGTCTTCCGGCAGGCCATCAGCGCCCGGACCGTGCCTGTTGACAGGCGGCGGAATACCGGACGGTCCGTCGCGCGGTGGCGCCACAGCTCATCCCTTCGATATGCAACGGCGCGCGCCAGTCACGACGGACCTCGCGCAGCTATTGCAATTCCATTCAAACGGGCACTGTAAAGTCGCAGCACCCTATCTCGTTGGGATCAGCCTATCAGGACTTCACGCACCGTCAAAGCATCATGCGCGGATGGATTCGCAGATTTCTTCCCCGCTCTGTACGTTGCCGCCGTCATCGACCGGGTTGATCGGATCAAGGCCCAGCGCCTGACAGGTGCCGAGCGTCAGTGTCGCATCGTTGAGCGTGTAGAAATGGAAGGCCCGTACGCCTTCTTCCCGCAATTCGTCACATTGTCCGGCACAGACGGCGAGAGCCAGCTCCTTCGTCGCGCCCCGCTCTTTCGCCTTGGCGAAGCGATCCGCCAGCCGACGGGGAATCGATGCGCCGCAGCGTCCGGCGAAATTGGCGATCTTGTCGAAATCGCGGATCGGCATGATCCCCGGCACGACCGGAACATCGATCCCGGCCTTTCGGACCGCTTCGACATACCGGAGGAACACGTCGTTATCGAAGAAGAACTGCGTGAGAATGACCTCCGCACCCGCATCGACCTTGCGCTTCAGGTGATCCAGATCCGCCGCCTCTCCATGCGAATCGGGGTGGGGTTCGGGATATCCCGCCACCGCAATCCGCATCCGCGTTTCCGCGCGCAGCGCCGATACCAGATCGGTCGCACAGGCAAAGCCGTTCTCATGGGGTATGAAAGCGCCCCCCGCCCCCTTATCCCCGTCTCCGCGCAGCGCGACCGTCCAGCGCGCTCCGGCGTCTTCGCAGGTCCGCGCGATATCGAGCACTTCCTGCCGCGTGCCGCCTGCACAGGTCAGATGTCCCGCCACCGGCACGTCAATCCTGTCCCCGCGCAGCGTCCTGATCGTGTCGAGCGTCCGCTCCCGGTCAGAACCATTCGCACCATAGGTGACCGAGAAGAACCGGGGCTTCAACGGCGAGAGCGCGCGAACACACCGACGCAACCCCGCATCGGTCAGGTCGTTTTTCGCCGGAAACAGTTCAAAGGACAGTGCGATGCGGTCCGGGGAGGAAGGGGTCATAGCGGAAGTCTCCGTTTAGGTTGAAAAAAGCATATCAATATTTCTTTATGTGTAAACACAATTTTTGTGCTAGGTGTTTCTCCGCTGTCGTAATTCACATTCACGAAGTCGTAGCTGTCGCATCCGTCGCCATAGGCGGGCGATATGCGGGACGACAGGATCGGGAGGGATTGAGATGCCGCAGGTTACAATCGTCTACTGGCGTGACATGCCCGCTCAGGTGATCGTCAAGGCGGGCCGCAGGAACGCCAAGCGCCAGTTGCCCGAGCGTTTCGAGCAGGCCATAGACCGCGCCGCGATGAAGACTGGCGCGGCGAGTACCGACGACTATCTTGCCGAATGGCGGCGCGGTGAACCGTATACCGTCGAGGGAGATGATCTTGAGGCGCTGGTCGAAGCCGAAGCCGCGCGTCTCGATACCGAATATGACCGTGACACGCTCAAAGCCCTGATCGAGTCGGGCGGCAATAACCCAAGCTGATGCGAACCCTTTTTTCGGGAGCGACGATAATGGCCCTTCTTTCCGCACTCTTTGGTTCTCAGGACCGAAATGTTGCTCGCAACGATTCCGAGCGACGTGCCGTCACCGCTTTCCTGCAAGGCTGCTCGATCGAGGTCATGCCCCGCACGGCGGCCAAGGTCGAGGATTTCAGGGCCATTCTCGCGCCGGGCACCCGCGTCTATATTGCCCATATCGAAGGAACGCCCATCGAGGAAATGGTCGCGACGGCAAAACGTCTCTCCGCAGACGGCTTCGACGTCATGCCGCATTTCCCGGCTCGCATCATTGCCGATGCCGCGATGCTGGAGGACTGGATCGACCGGTATCAGGGCGAGGCCGGTGTCGAACAGGCGCTTCTTCTGGCGGGAGGCGTGGACAAGCCTCACGGCACCCTCGCATCTTCGATGGACTTGCTCGAAACCGGCCTTTTCGGTGCGAAGGGCTTCAAACGCCTTCACGTTGCCGGTCATCCCGAGGGTAACAGGGATATCGATCCCGACGGGTCCGACAGAAACGTCATGGATGCCCTGCGGTGGAAGCAGAAATTCTCTGAAACCTGCGATGCCGACATGGCCCTCGCCACCCAGTTCTGTTTCGAGGCGGCTCCGGTCATCGAATGGGCGGATCGCCTCCGCGCCGAGGGTATCGATATTCCGATCCATATCGGTGTCGCCGGTCCGGCAAAGCTTCAGACGATGATCAAATTCGCCATCGCCTGCGGCGTCGGCCCGTCTCTGCGCGTCCTGCAACGGCGGGCGGCGGATGCGACCAAGCTGTTGCTGCCCTTCACGCCGGACGAGTTTGTCACCGACCTCGCCCTGCACAAGGCGAAGACCCCTGATTTCAACATCACCGGTGTCCATTTCTTCCCGCTCGGCGGAATCGGCAAGACTGCTGAATGGATCGGCGAGAACCGTGATCCCGCCGACGCCTGACCTGTCCTTATTCATTCTCTGAGAGTGTCCCGCCTATGACCCGCACCGTTATTGAGTCGAAGACAAAGACCGTCGTGATCGGTTTTGACGAACCCTTCTGCGTCATCGGCGAGCGGATCAATCCGACAGGCCGCAAGAAACTGGCCGCCGAACTCGAACAGGATGATTTCTCGACGGTGGAGAGAGACGCGCTGGAACAGGTCGCCTGCGGTGCAACGGTTCTGGATGTGAATTCCGGGGCCGTCTTCTCCAATCGCATGGCCGAAGACCCGCGTTATGCCGACAACAACTTCGTCGAACCCCCTCTGATGCGCGAACTTATCACGCGCATTCAGGCCCTTGTGGATGTGCCGCTCTGCATCGACAGTTCCGTGCCGGGGGCCTTGCAGAACGGGCTTGAGGCCGCAGAGGGCCGTCCGCTTCTCAACTCCGTCACGGGTGAGGAGGAACGCCTCGAACTCGTGCTGCCTCTCGTCAGGAAATACAATGTCCCGGTCGTCGCGATCTCCAACGATGACACCGGCATCTCCGAAGATCCCGAAGTGCGCTTTGCCGTCGCGAAGAAGATTGTCGAACGCGCCGCTGACCACGGCATCAGGCCCGAGGATATCGTCGTCGATCCGCTCGTCATGCCCATCGGGGCCATGGCGACGGCGGGTCAGCAGGTTTTCACGCTTGTACGTCGCCTGCGCGAAGAGCTTGGCGTCAACACCACCTGCGGCGCGTCGAACATCTCCTTCGGTCTGCCCAACCGCCACGGCATCAACGGGGCCTTCCTGCCCATGGCCATCGCCGCCGGGATGACATCGGCCATTATGAACCCGGTTCGCCCGCAGGAGATGGAAGCCATTCGCGCCGCTAATTTCCTCATGGGCAACGATCCCAACGGCTCGGCCTGGATCAAGCACTGCAAGATGATGGAGGCGGTGGACAAGGGTGAGGCGACTTTCGCCGATGCCGCCGCCGAAGCGTCGAAATCCTCCACCGGTGGCCGCCGGGGCGGAGGACGCAGCCGCCGCCGCGCCGAAACCTGATTTCCGCAGGTATCGCCGGGGCGGACAATATGCGCCGTTGTGGCCCGTTGCGCCTCTTGCTACGACTGCTCGACGATATCCGAGTGGGACGGCAGGATCGAGAGTGATGGACGAAAGCCGCGACCGCGCGAAGAGCAGGCAAATATCGCTGTTGCGTCGTCTGCTGCCGTTTTTCCGCCCCTATAAGCTGCATGTAGCGGCGGCGGTCATCGCCCTGCTTGCGGCGGCGGGTTTTATGCTGACCATGCCGATTGCCCTGCGCCGGGTGATCGATCTCGGGTTCGACCCGGAAAAAGCCGATTACATCGACAAGTATTTCATCGCCCTGATCGGTGTCGCCGCCGCGCTGGCCCTCGCCACGGCGTTGCGCTTCTACTTCGTCTCGCGCCTCGGCGAGCGGGTCGTGACCGATCTGCGCCGGTCTGTCTACGACCATGCCATCGGCATGTCGCCCCGCTTCTTCGAGACCATCCGCACCGGCGAGACTCTCTCGCGTATCACGACCGACACGACCCTGATCCAGAGTCTCGTCTCCTCCTCCGTGTCAATCGCATTGCGGAACCTGCTGTTGCTGATCGGCGGCATTGTCATGTTGTTCTTCACCAGCGCCAAGCTCACCGCGCTGGTTCTCCTCACCGTTCCGCTTGTGATCGTTCCCATCGTGATTGCGGGGCGCAAGGTGCGCGGCTTCTCCCGCGAGGCACAGGACCGTCTGGCCGAAAGCTCCGCCATTGCGGGCGAAACCCTGTCGAATATCCGCGACGTTCAGAGCTACACGCAGGAAGACGCCGTGCGCCTGCGTTTCGGCGTTGCCACCGAAGGTTCGTTCGACGCGGCGCGCAGGCGCATCATGGCGCGGTCCCTGTTGACGGCGGTGGTGATCTTCCTTGTCTTTACCGGCATCGTCGGCGTCATGTGGATCGGCGCACGGGACGTGATCTCCGGCGCGATGAGCGCGGGCGAATTGGGCCAGTTCATTCTCTATGCGGTCCTTGTCGCGGGGGCGGTGGGCGCGCTGACCGAAATCTGGACACAGGCCCAGCAGGCGGCGGGGGCCACTGAACGGCTGGTGGAAATTCTCGATTCCGAGGCCGATATCCTCCCCCCCGCCAATCCGGTGACCCTGCCTGAGCAGGCACGGGGAGATATCGTCTTCGATGCCGTTTCCTTCGCCTATCCGAGCCGCCCGCAGGAGCAGGCGCTCGACGCCATATCCCTGCATATCGCGCCCGGCGAGACGGTGGCGGTCGTCGGCCCGTCCGGCGCGGGCAAGACCACGTTGTTCCATCTTCTCCAGCGGTTCTATGACCCGGCCAGTGGCCGCATCCGACTTGACGGCGTTGCCCTTGATACCGCCGACCCCAGGGCGATCCGCGCCCGCTTTGCCGTCGTGCCCCAGGAACCGGCCATCTTCGCCGCCAGCGTTCTCGATAATATCCGTTTCAGCCGCCCGGATGCCACCGGGGCCGAGGTCCGTGATGCGGCAAGGGCCGCAGCGGCACATGACTTCATCGAGGCCCTTCCCGACGGCTACGACACCCATGTCGGCGAGCGCGGCGTCATGCTTTCGGGTGGCCAGAAACAGCGCATCGCCATCGCCCGCGCCATTTTGCGCGATGCCCCGGTTCTGCTGCTGGACGAGGCCACCTCCGCCCTTGATGCCCAGAGTGAACGCGACGTTCAGGACGCTTTCGAGCGTCTGTCCACGGGCCGCACAACCCTCGTCATTGCCCATCGTCTCGCGACGGTAAAGAGCGCCGACCGCATTCTCGTGATGGAAAATGGCCGGATCGTCGCCGAAGGCACCCATGACGAACTGGTCGCCGAGGGCGGTCTCTATGCCCGCCTCGCCCGGCTGCAATTTACCGACCTGCGCGCCGTCGAACCGGGTGAGCCGTTGGAAACCCTCACGGTCGAACCCCGGCCCGTATCGGCCTGACGACCGGCAATGCGAAAACATTCTCTTACTCTCGCGGGCCACCGGACCAGTGTATCGCTGGAACCGGCCTTCTGGACCGCCTTTCAGGACTGCGCGCGACGCGAGGGGCTGTCCGTCAACGCCCTTGCCGAACGGATCGATGCCGTCCGGCTGCGCGGTGAACAGGAAGACCTCAACCTCTCCGCCGCCATCCGCCTGCACGTTCTGGAAGACCTTCAGACGAGGTTGCGCGCGCTTTCCGAATAATATAAGGATTTTCTTATATCGTCATTACCTCGGAGAGACCCGTGACCGACCGCCTGACCCGCCTGCTCGAAACCCGCGACTGGCTGTTGCTCGACGGTGCGACCGGCACCAACCTCTTCGCCATGGGGCTGGAAGCGGGGGATGCCCCGGAGTTCTGGAACTTCGACTTCCCGGACCGGATTCGCGCGTTGCATCAGGGGTTCGTCGATAGCGGCTCCGACGTGATCCTGACGAACAGTTTCGGCGGCACGTCCTATCGTCTCAAGCTGCATAACGGTCAGGATCGGGTTCACGAGATCAACAGGCGCGCTGCCGAACTGGCGCGCGAGGTCGCCGACGCTTCGGATCGCGAGATCATCGTTGCCGGATCAATGGGGCCGACCGGCGAGTTGATGGAACCTGTCGGCCCTCTCAGCCATGCGGATGCCGTCGCCGCCTTCGAGGAGCAGGGCAGGGCGCTGATCGAGGGCGGTGCCGATGTGCTATGGGGCGAGACGATTTCCTCCGAGGAGGAAATGGCCGCCATAGCCGAAGCCGCCGCCAATATCGGCGCGACCCTCTGCGGAACACTCAGCTTCGACAGCGCAGGCCGCACGATGATGGGTGTCACATCCTCCGCCTATGCCGAAATGCAGGGGATATTCGCGACCAAGCCGCTTGCCTTCGGTGCAAATTGCGGCACCGGCGCATCCGATCTTCTGCGGACGATCCTCGGCCTCACGGAAGCCGCCCCCGGTGCCATCGTCATCGCCAAGGCCAATGCGGGCATCCCGAAATACGTGGACGGGGCCATCGAATACGACGGCACTCCCGAAACCATGGCCGAATACGCCAGACTTGCCCGCGATTCGGGCGCGCGTCTGATCGGCGGGTGCTGCGGAACCCGCAACCCGCATCTCGTCGCCATGCGCGCCGCTCTCGAAGAGCACACCCCGCGCGAGCGTCCCTCTCTCGATACGATCCGGCAGGCTCTGGGGGATTTCTCTTCCGCCGATGACGGCACGGGCGACGCCCCGACCCCGACGCGCGAGCGCCGTTCCCGTCGAAAGCGGACCTGACTTCGCAAGTGACTACTGATTCGTTGCCGCTGACTGTGCTGCGGCAGGGTCAGGCCACATGCGGTGTCACACCCTTGTCGGTGCGTAGCATCCACGCTGCCGCCACCCCTGCAAGGGCACCGAAAAGATGCGACTCCCAGGATATACGCGGGTCATTGGGCAATACGCCGATGATAAGCCCGCCATAGAGCATCGCCGCCGCCGCCGCTGCGAGCATCGCCCGGAAGCTGCGCTCCACGAAGCCCAACGCGACGATGTATCCGAAATAGCCGAAAACCAGCCCGCTGGCCCCGACATGCACCCGGTTTCCCCCGCGCGCCAGCAGCCAGACGAGCGCCCCGCCGACAATGACGATGATGAGCGATGCCTCGACGAACCGCTTCGGCGACGCCATCGCCGCCATCCCGCCCAGCATCAGCAGCGGCACGGTATTGGCCGCAGCGTGCTTGAACCCGCCATGCAGCAGCGGAGAGACCGGAATCCCGATCAATCCGCCCAAATCGCGCGGTTCCAGCCCGAACCAGACATTCGGTCTGTATCCGAGGGCGAAATTGGCGAACTGGATCACCCATATGATAATCACAAAGGTGATGATCGGGCGCAGACGCTCCATCGTCAGACTGTCGCGATCGAGCGGCATTGCGTCCTCTTGGGCGGTTGCTTGTTACGAACCGATACACGCCCTGCACGGCCTCGCCAAGCATGTTGGTGCCTGCGGTCGATTTATCGTGACGAGGGGTCGCGCATGGCACAGTATTATTGTCTGACTGCCCTAGCGTTTTGATGCCGCAAGGCGCGCCGTGCGCCCGGAATATCGGATGGAGCCACTATGTCCGACGAGGAAGATGATATCGTTCTCAGCGAGCTGAGTGACGAGGAACTTGTCCAGCAGATGCATGACGATCTCTACGACGGTCTCAAGGATGAGATTCTCGAAGGCGTCAACATTCTGCTCGGTCGCGGCTGGGAACCCTACAGGGTACTCACGGAGGCGCTGGTCGAGGGAATGCGGATCGTCGGGATCGATTTCCGTGACGGCATCCTCTTCGTGCCGGAGGTCTTGCTGGCCGCCAACGCGATGAAGGGCGGGATGGGCATCCTCAAACCGCTTCTGGCCGAGACCGGCGCGCCCAAACAGGGCAAGATGGTCATCGGGACGGTGAAGGGCGATATCCATGATATCGGAAAGAACCTTGTCTCCATGATGATGGAGGGTGCCGGGTTCGAGGTCGTTGATCTGGGCATCAACAACCCTGCCGAGAACTACCTGGAGGCTCTCGACAAGGAGGATGCGGATATCCTGGGCATGTCCGCCCTCCTGACCACGACGATGCCCTATATGAAGGTCGTCATCGACGAGCTGAAGGCCAAGGGCATCCGCGACAACTATGTCGTTCTCGTCGGCGGGGCACCGCTCAACGAGGAATTTGGCAAGGCTATCGGTGCCGATGCCTATTGCCGCGATGCCGCCGTCGCGGTGGAGACGGCGAAGGAATACATGGCCCAGCGGCTGCACAACCAGTAGCCTTTCTGTGTGCCCCGGATTGCCGCTGTGCCATCCGGGGCGCGCAGTGACACGACCTCTTCCCTGCGGAAGGATGCACGCATGGACGGTATCCGCGATATCACCGATCCGCTCTACGAGCGCGATTTAGCTGCATGGCCGGCGGATCAGCCCCGTGCCTGTGACACTGTTTGCCGGGAAAACGTCATAGGGAACACCGACATCCCGGTACGTGCCGAAGTCGGGAACCCGGCGCTTCTATCCTTCGATTCAGGCGAACACGTCCGGCTGACCCCTTATCACAGAGCGATCTCTGCACACGGCCCCTGTGCCGAAGCGGATATTTTCGGGTGAGACGCGGGGGAAGGCGGGAGCGGGCAAAGCCGGAGGTGGTGTCGCTGCCTGTCGCGGACCTCACCGACGCAACGCTGTCCGACACCGCGATCACGGTCGCCCTTCCCGCCGACGGAGCCGTGCCCTCGACCCTGCTGATTGCCTGTGGGGCACTGGCGCGGGAAATTCTCGCGATCATCGAGATGAACGGTCTCACGGGCATGGCTCTGGAATGCCTGCCTGCCAATCTGCACAACCGTCCCGAACGTATCCCGGAGGCTGTACGGGCCAAGATCCGGGCCGCTCGCAAGCGGGGTATCGGCACCATCCATGTCGTCTATGCCGATTGCGGAACAGGCGGATTGCTGGATCGGGTCTGCGAGGAGGAAGGCGTGTCCCGCATCGCCGGGCCGCATTGCTACGCTTTCTTCGACGGTCTGGACGCCTTTGCGGCGCGCGGAGATGACGAGATCGGCGCGCTGTTCCTGACAGATTTCTTCGCCCGCCAGTTCGATACGCTGCTCTGGAAGGGCCTCGGAATTGATCGGCATCCTGAGCTTCGCGATATGTATTTCGGCAATTATGATCGTGTCGTCCATCTTGCCCAGACGGATGATCCGGCACTCGATGCCAGGGCGCGGGCCGCCGCTGACCGGCTCGGTCTGCGCTATGTGCGACGGAAGACCGGCTACGGGGAACTCGCTGATTTCGTTACCCGCGCCGCATCTTCCTGATCGGGAATGATTCTAGAGCACTCTGAATTCTATCTGAGTCAGGAGTATCACCATTCACACACGTCTTGGTGTGAATGGTGATTCGTATGAAATTCAGTGTGCTCTAGCCTGCGTCGGATTTCACCAGTCGCAGGTGGCCCCGATCACGCTCTTCCTCATTGCGGGCAAGGCGACGCGGCGCGCCCCCGTCTATGGTCTTCAGGTCCGGTGTTCCGCGCTCCGGCGATCCGACCAGAGACAACGGCTCCAGCCGCATGTCGCGTGATCCATCACTCGAACGCCGCCCGAACAGCGGCCCCGTGCCTACGCCCTCGAAGCTGTCGCCCGTCAGCTCGAACAGGCGCACCCGGTCCACCCAGTGATGGATGGGGTCGTACAGCCGCGCGAAGGCTTTCTCCTCGCCCATGTAATATCCGCATCCCAGAACCCGCGTCATCTCGCCCATATCCGAGCGTAACGGTAGATACAGGAATTCCGCCTGATAGTGGAAACCGCCCCGGTTCTCGACCGTGCAGGTGACGTGTCCGATACATGGCTCGGCAACGACCCGGTGCATCACGTCGCGCACCTTGGCCCGGCACTCGCCATGCCACAGGGCCAGCGCGCTCATGCCGCGCAGTTCCATCCCGAAATTCTCGCACAGGCGGGTTCCGGCGAGTCGAAACCGTACCGAATCACGGCTTTGAGCTTCAAGGATGAAGGTACTGTCCAGCAGTGCCGCGATTTCTCGCGGCTCTATCTCGCTGCGAAACGGCGCAAGGCGTCCATCGCGGATGGAATTCCAGTAGTCGTAAAGTGCGCGGGTCTTCGGATGTTTCATTCTCGTTGGCCTCGTCGGGTCATCAGTGCAGGATCTACACGCCTCACAACGACGACCTCATGTCGTCCGAGATCAGACCCCCCCGGCCCGACCATCGCCCGACATGAACCTACGATAGGACATGACGGTGTGAAACGAAACTCGAAAAGCGTGTCGCAACGCCCGTGCCATTCCATTTTCGTACAGATCGTCTTTTGAAAAGTTACTGCGTTGCCGGGGCCGCCTTCACGAAACGGTTCCGATGGACGGGGGCAAGGTGTCGCGATAGGGTCTGCTCGATGAAAAGCATGACGGGATTCGCGGCCTTTGAAGGCTCGGATGAAGGCACGGGCTGGCGCTGGGAGATGCGGAGCGTCAATGCGCGTGGCCTCGACCTGAAATTCAGGCTGCCTGCGGGCTTTGAGGCGCTGGATTCCGTTCTGCGGCCCCTGGCCAGACAGGCCCTGTCGCGGGGGTCGGTCAATCTGTCCCTGTCGATTACCCGCGAACGGGAAACCGTTCTGGGCAGGCCGGAGGCGGCGGTCATCCGGGCCGCTGTCGATGTCCTGCGCGAGGTGCGTGAGACTGCTGCCGATACCGGCCTGCCCCTGGCGCCGGTAACCGGAGAAACACTGGTTCCCTTTCTTCTTTCCAGCGGCTCGTCCGCCGGATCGCGACAGCCGGAGGCCCCGGTGCTGACGGAGCCGCTGAAAGCCGGTTTCGTCACGGCGCTTTCTGCTCTCGGTGATTCCCGTGCGGAAGAAGGGAATCGTCTGTCCCGTATCATCGCCGGACACCTGACTCAGATTGAATCACTGATCCGGGACGCTGCTGATTGTGCGGAAGAGACCGTTCGTGCCCTGCGCGAGCGAATGATACGGCAGGTGCGCGATCTGATGGAGGATGTTGATCGCCTTGACCCCGGAAGACTGGAGCAGGAGATCGCGGTTCTCGCCGCAAAAGCCGATGTCACCGAGGAAATCGACCGTCTGACATCCCATGTCGAGGCGGCCCGCAATCTTCTCGCGGAGGACAGTCCTGTCGGGCGGAAACTCGATTTCCTGACACAGGAGTTCAATCGCGAGGCAAACACGCTCTGCTCTAAATCCGCAGCCGATTCCCTGACCCGGATCGGCCTCGACCTGAAGACCGTCATTGACCAGTTACGGGAGCAGGCCGCCAATGTTGAATAAGCCTCCCGCCGTCATCCTGCCTGTTCTCGGGGCCGTCGAGGATTTCGGGACGATGCCGAGGCGGGGATTGCTGTTCATTCTCTCGTCGCCTTCCGGGGCAGGTAAGACCACATTGTCCCGGCATCTTCTCGCCGCCGATGATGCGCTCAATCTGTCGGTATCCGCGACGACCCGTCCGCCGCGCACCGGAGAAAGGGACGGCGTGGATTATCATTTCGTCGGTGTCGATGTGTTCGGCGAGATGGTTGCGAGTGGTGCGATGCTGGAACACGCGAAGGTTTTCGACAATCTCTACGGTTCCCCCCGCGCGCCGGTGGAGGACGCCCTTGCTGCGGGCCGGGATGTGCTGTTCGACGTCGATTGGCAGGGCGCTCAGCAGATCAAGCTGGCCATGCAGGGCGATGTGGTCAGCGTCTTCATCCTGCCCCCTTCGGTCGCCACCCTTGAGGGTCGTCTGAAATCACGCGCGCAGGACGACGATGCGACCGTCGCGCGGCGCATGGCCAAAGCGATGGACGAGATCAGCCACTGGCGCGAATACGACTATGTGCTGGTCAATGATGATCTCGACAAATGCGCGACACAGCTTGCCGCGATCCTGACGGCGGAGCGGTTGCGCCTTCACCGTCGCAATTCGGGTCTCGACGGTTTCGTGGCCGGGCTGGAAAGTGACAAGGGCTTATGATCTACGCGCTGGACGGCATATCGCCACAAATCCACCCGACTGCATGGGTCGCGCCTTCCGCTACCGTGATCGGCAATGTCATTCTGGGCGAGGGGGCCAGCGTCTGGTTCAATGCGGTGCTGCGCGGCGACAACGAACCGATGATGATCGGCCCGCGCTGCAATGTTCAGGACGGGTGTGTGCTGCATTCCGATCCCGGTTTTCCGCTGATTTTGGAGGAAGATGTCACGCTGGGGCATCTGGCGATGGTCCACGGGTGCCATGTCGGGGCGGGTGCGCTGATCGGTATGAAGGCGACGATCCTGAACGGCGCGCGGATCGGGCCGGGGGCGCTAATCGGGGCCGGGGCGCTGGTGCCCGAGGGCCGCGAGGTCGAGGCCGGAAAGCTTGCCCTCGGCTCTCCTGCGAAAGCGGTTCGCGATCTCTCGCAGGCGGAAATCCAGCGATGTGCGGCGACGGCGGCGCATTATGTCCGCAATGCACAGCGGTTTCGCGAGGGCCTGGGCGAGATATCGTAAGCTACCCTCCCGCGCAGGCCTCCGCACCGATGTTGTCGATGGCTTCGATCACCCCTTCCCATACCAGCAGGATCGAGGCGTGGCGGTTCTTGTAATCCTTCGCAGGGGTCAGGACTTCCAGAGCGGACCACATGCCCTCCGGCGCTTCCGCCCCCTGTTTGAGCATGGCGCGCAGAGCATCGCGCCCGTCGATCAGATCCGAACGGCTTGCGCCGACGACCTTCTCGGCGAGGATGGCGGCGGATGCCTGCCCGAGCGCACAGGCCTTGACGTCCTGTCCGTATTCCGCGACCCGGTTGCGGTCCATCCGTACATCCACGGTCACGGTC
>CAKZUT010000240.1 GCA_937922185.1 uncultured Neomegalonema sp. | reverse complement strand
ACTTTCAGCGTGAATTCGATATAGGGGTTCGTCGAGACTGCGGGGTCGATATCGACCTCAAAAACGGTTTCGCCGTTGAACGTCGCCTTGAAGTAATTGACGATATTCATCGGGATCGTCTCGCCGGTCTTCTTGTCCTTGCGCTGACCCGACTCCATCGGATGCGAGATCAGGGACTTGATCGTCACGATTTCGCCCGCCTCGGCGGTCTTCGGAACTTTCACGCGCGGTTTGATCTTTGCCATGATGCCTGTCTCCCTTAGCCGCCGCAGCCGCCGATGGTCACTTTGATCGCACGCGAGGAGCGATAGATGGAGCCGTCCTTCATCCGCGCGACCGCAATCACGTTCTGCGACTTGGCGAGACGAATACGGGTGGAGGCCATGGCCTCGCCGCTGTGCTTGCTGAACTTGAAGGTCGCGACGGCGGGGTTCGGATTCCCGTCCGCGAGGACCATCACCTCCTCGACCATATCGTCGCCTTCCATGGCGCTATCGACCGAAATTTCGATGGGCACGGAATTTCCGTTCTCCGCGATTTCGGGCGCGGTGATCTCGACCTTGCCGTCGCTGATCTCCGCATCACCGGCAAAGGCCGTGACGGCATCCTCGGCCAGGCTGGCATGAGCGGGCCTGCCCGCTACGCCGGCAAGCGCCACTCCGGCGACACCCAGCGCCAGCGCCTGACGACGCGAAAGCTCTCTTCTCATGGTCGTATCCTCCCCGTATCGTTCGTTTGATACATTCAAGAAAATAAATACATATCGCGGACCGCAATGCAAGCCGCTTTTACAAGTCACTTTTATATGCCGCTTCACCGTTAATACCTCATGACGCGCGCATCGTGAACAAAAGCGACGACAGAGACGTGTGGCTGTCATAGAACGCGCGCACACCCGATGATTCTCCGTCCTTCCGCTCGACCGGACGCTTTTCCGGCTGGAGACCCGCCTTGACCCCATCCTCCCTGCATCGCCTGCGCGATGAATGGTTCGGCAATGTGCGCGGCGACGTGCTGGCCGGACTGGTCGTCGCCCTCGCCCTTATCCCCGAAGCCATCGCCTTCTCGATCATAGCCGGTGTCGATCCGAAGATCGGGCTGTATGCGTCCTTCTCGATTGCGGTCATCGTCGCGATCACGGGGGGCAGACCGGGCATGATCTCGGCAGCCACCGCCGCGACCGCCGTTCTGATGGTCACGCTGGTGAAAGAACATGGGCTGCAATATCTGCTGGCCGCGACGGTGCTGGCCGGATTGCTCCAGATCGGGGCGGGCCTGCTGAAGCTGGGTACGGTCATGCGGTTCGTATCACGGTCGGTGATGACCGGGTTCGTGAACGCGCTGGCGATCCTGATCTTCATGGCGCAGATTCCCGAACTGGTGAATGTGCCGGGGCTGACCTATGTGATGGTCGCACTGGGTCTGGCGGTCATTTATCTCTTTCCCTATATCAGCCGCGCGGTGCCCTCGCCGCTGGTCTGCATCATCGTGGTGACGGCCATTACCCTCGGCCTCGGCCTCGACCTGCGGACAGTGGGGGACATGGGAGAATTGCCCGCCACGCTGCCCGTCTTTCTCATCCCGGACATTCCGCTGACCCTGGAAACCCTGAAGATCATCCTGCCCTATTCGGCGGCGGTGGCCGCTGTCGGTCTGCTGGAATCGCTCATGACCGCCTCCATCGTGGATGAACTGACCGATACGACGAGCGACAAGAACCGCGAATGCGTGGGTCAGGGCATCGCCAATACGGCGACCGGCTTCATCGGCGGCATGGCGGGCTGCGCGATGATCGGGCAGTCGATCATCAACGTACAGTCGGGCGGGCGGGGGCGGCTGTCGTGCTTCTGCGCGGGCATCTTCCTCCTGTTCATGTGCGTCGTGGCGGGCGACTGGGTGAAGCAGATTCCCATGGCCGCCCTCGTCGCGATCATGATCATGGTCTCCATCGGCACGTTCTCGTGGTCCTCCATCAGGAACATCCGCGAGCATCCGCGCTCATCCTCCATCGTGATGATCGCTACCGTGGTCACGGTGGTCTATACCCACAACCTGGCCATCGGAGTGCTGATCGGGGTGCTGCTTTCGGGTATCTTCTTCGCGGGCAAGATCGCGCAGATATTCCGCGTGGACTCGACCCTGTCTCCCGATGGAACGACGCGCCGCTATCATGTGGCGGGGCAACTGTTCTTCGCTTCGGTGGACAGCTTCAACGACGCTTTCGATTTCCGCGAGGCCGTGGAAAAGGTCGTGATCGACGTGAGCGACGCGCATATCTGGGATATCTCCAGCGTCACGGCTCTCGACATGGTCGTGCTGAAATTCCGTCGCGAGGGGGCCGATGTGGAGATCGTCGGACTGAACGAGGCAAGCGAGACCATCGTGGACAAGCTGGGCGTACACGACAAGCCCGGCGCGCTCGACGATCTGCTGGGGCACTAGAGGGGACGTAACCATGGCCAGGCTCATCGCCTTCATCGACGGATCGACCTATTCCGAAAGCGTCTGCGACCATGCCGCATGGATCGCGAAGCGGACGGACGCGCAGGTAGAGATCATGCATATCCTCGGTCGTCGCTCCATCTCCAGCGCGCCCGGAAACCTGAGCGGCAGTATCGGCCTCGGTGCCCGCAGCGCGCTGCTGGAGAAACTGGCCGAAAGCGACGCGCAGGCGGCAAAGCTGGCGCAGGAACGCGGGCGGCTGATCCTTCAGGAATCCAAGGCCCGGATCGAGGCGACGGGTGTGGCCGATGTCGAGACGCGCCTGCGGAATGCCGATATCGTCGAGACGATACAGGAATACGAGGACGGCGCGGATGTCATCGTAATCGGCAAGCGCGGCGAGGCGGCGGATTTCGCAAAGCTGCATCTGGGGTCGAACCTCGAACGGGTGGTGCGGTCGAGTTCAAGACCGATCCTCGTCGCATCCCGCGCGTTCAAGCCCATCGAGAAAGTGCTGATCGCCTTCGACGGCGGAGCCAGCGTCACGAAGGCCGTGGATTTCATCGCGAACCTCAAGGGCTTCGACGGGCTGGATTTCCGGCTGCTCTCGGTCGGCACCGAAACCGCCGAGACGCGCCGCAAGATCGAGAGCGCGCGCGATGTCCTGCGCGATGCGGGCTATATCGCCGATGCGCGGATCGAACCGGGCGAGCCGGAGAAGGTCATCGCGGAAATGGCCGATGCGGGAGAAACCGACCTTCTGGTCATGGGAGCCTACGGCCACTCCCGCATCCGCAATCTCATCATCGGCTCCACGACGACCGAGATGATCCGGTCGTGCAAGATTCCGGTGATGCTGTTTCGATAAGCCTCGCCCGCGTTTGCGGACGAGGCGCTGACTTCATCCCGCCACGGTCGTATCCAGCGTGGCTCCATTGGCGAAGGCCGCCGAAACGGGCTGTGTGCCGGTCGGGTTGAAGCCCGAGCCAATGGTCAGGACCGCATCGCCGAATTGCGAGACCGGCACGGCAGTTGTTTCCTCACCGTTGATCGTGCCCGAACCGCCGGTCGCGATGAGCGGTCCATCCGCAGCAAAACCGGACGGATCGACGCCGGTGTAGGTAAAGTTCGTGCCGGGGCCGGTAAGGACGGCCCTGTCACCGGTGATGGAGAGAGACGTCACGCCGAGGGCATTGGGCGCAAGCTCGTAGAGCGCGGTGAAACCCGGCTCGGACGGTGGCTCAGGCGGGGTAACGCCGGTAAAGCGGACTGCTTCGATATTGCGGGCAACGATGCGCGATCCGTCAGGCGACGTATAGATTGTGGTGCCGGCGTTCCGACTCTGAATAGCGTAGTCACTTTCAGCGCCCTTCAATTCGAGGGTGTCGTTGCCTGTGCCACCGTTGATCCTCTTGTCACCGATGCCGGTCACACTGATGACGTCGTTGCCCCTGCCGCCGCGCACGCTGTCATTGCCTTGCCCGGTGGTGATGACATCGTCGCCATTCCTGCCCGATATGATATCGTCACCATTGGTACCATCGAGCGTATCATTCCCTCGGGTTCCCATGATGAACTCACCGTCGCGCCCTCCCCCGATAGGGCCACCCCCACCGATGGGAGCGCCGCCCCCGTCTTCCTCGCCTATTGCGAGGGTGGTGACGTCCGGGCCACCCGTATCGGGATCGACAGGGATCGGGCCTGCGCCGTCACCGATGCCGCCATCGGGTTCGACCGGGATCGGATTCCCCCCCGGTTGTTGTGGTCGATCACCCGCCGGTTTGTCGCCGCGAGCGCCCCTGACGAAGGATTCGAAGTTGACGTTTTCGCGGTTAAGAGGCGGAGCATTATCGGCAATACGCATCGTATTCTCCATTAATGAAGAGACGTGCCTGTCCTGTCCGAACACTTGAATTCCAGAGCCGTAATCCGTGCAGATTGAGCTGTCTCTCGTTCACATCACGATAATGTGTATCATAATAGAACAAAAATAGATACGCCCTCAATCCAGATGCAGCACCTCGCGCAGCGGGTCGATGATCGTGCCCCGCACGAGCCATTGCAGACCGACCCACGCGCCCGCGAACATCGCCAGCAGAAAGACCGGCGCACTCACGGCAAGGACGGAGGCGGCGGAGATGCCCTGCCCCACCGTACACCCCATCGCGAAAACGCCGCCCGTTCCCATCAGCGCGGCCCCGACGATCTGGCGCTTCAGGGTCCGGGCATCATCGCAGGCCTCCCAGGCGAACTCCCCGTTGCGGAGCGCGCCGATCACCGCGCCGATGACAGTGCCCGCAACCCCGGCCACACCGAAAGTCAGGCTCGTGCCACTGGACGTCATCACATAGATCATCGTGTCGCCCAGAGGGCGCACGAAGCTGTAGCTGCGGATCGCCGTTTCACCGAAATCCTCGACGCTCTGCCATGCGGTCACGGCCCATCCGGCGATGATCACAAGACCGACGGCCATGCCGCAGAGCATATCGCGACGGCCAAGGCCGCGCGCCACCGTCAGCAGGGTCGCGGCAACGGCCAGCGAGACCAGCCAGACCGGCATTCCGCCACGGGCCGCGATAAACTGCGCGATACCGCTATCGCCGGGCGACCCCGTACGCTCGGGCATCAGCGACACACGCAATTCACCGATGAAGCCTGCGCTGGCGATATAGCCGGTCACCCCGATCACGAGGAACACGACAAGGCCGCTCAGATCCCCGCCCCCCAGCCGCGCGAGCGACCCGAAACCGCAGGTGCCCACAAAGGCCATGCCGAGGCCGAACAGCGCACCGCCCAGCACCGTCGATATCAGAGGCACGGGCCGCGACAGGTAGAAACTGCCAGCAGAATCGAAAAAACCTGCCCCATCGAGCATCGCGACCCCGGCAATGGATACCGCGATGGCCAGCGCCCAGACACGCAGACGCCGGGTTCCCGCCCCGAAGATCGCGTCTTCTATGGCTCCGAGGGTGCAGAACCGCCCCAACCGCGCAGCCAGACCCAGCACAACGCCCCCGAGCAGACCGACCAAGGGGCTGAGCCAGTCGGCAAGCATGTCACTTGCACTCCCCGTTCGCGCAGAACATCTCGTAGAGTATCCCGACCAGGCGGGCGACACGCGGATCGGCAATAGCATAGTAGATCGCCTTACCCTCCCGCCGTGACGTGACCAGCCCGTCGCTCCGAAGCCGCATCAATTGCTGCGAGACGGCAGGCTGGCGCATAGAGAGCAGTTTCTCGAAATCCGTCACCGTCTTCTCGCCGTCCGACAGATAGCACAGCATCATCAGCCGTCCCTCATGCGCCAGCGCCTTGAGAAAGGTCGTCGCATCGCGGACATCGCCGATCATGTCGGACAGTTCATCCGGCTCCAGCGTATCGAGATCAGGCAAGGGCATAGGGTACGGCTTTCGTTCAGTGCGTTGCCATGCCCGCGCGGATGCGGGCATGGCGGAATGGGCGGCATTTAAGCGCCCCAGGTGTCCTGAGCAATGGCCGCGTACCAGTCATAGCCTTCGGCGGCGGTGGCCGCGCGCAATTCCGCCTCCGCATCCGCAGGCGAGAGGAAGCCTTCGGTCTTGGTGACCTTGTCGTCCCCCGCAACATAATCAGCCCCGACCTTGATGCCCCAGTCATCGGCGACGAGGCTCCAGCAGGTATTGCGGAAACGCGGCGGAAAGGCCCGCGATCCGGTCAGCGAGGCGCGCACGGCATTGGCGACGACCTTGGCCTGCGAATTGGCGGAATAGCCGGATTTGGGCATATCCCCCTGCGCGCAGGCATCACCGAGGATATGGACGCCCGGAACGAGGGTCGATTCGAAGGTGTCGGGCCTGATCGGTGCCCAGTCGCCCTCGCCGGTAAGGCCGGATGCCGTTGCGATCATCCCGGCCTTCTGGGCAGGGATCATGTTGATGACATTGCCCTCGAAGGTTTCGCCCTCGATGGTGGTCACGCTCATACCCTTCGCATCGACCGAGGCGATGCCGCCGCCGGTGAATTCCGCCGGCACCCATTCGATCATGCCGGGATAGTGCTTTTCCCAGCCCTCCTGAAACAGTCCCTGCTTGGAATGCTTGTCCTTGGAATCGAGAATCAGGATTTTCGAGGCGGGCTTCTCGGCCTTGAGGATCTTTGCGATCATGGACGCCCGCTCGTAGGGACCGGGGGGGCAGCGATAGGGGTTCGGCGGCGGGCAGATGATGACGGTGCCGCCATCCTCCATCGCCTTGACCTGTTTCTTGAGAAGCTGCGTCTGCGGCCCGGCCTTGTAGGCATGGGGGATGCGGGTGGCGGCGATATGTTCGTCATATCCGTCATAGAGATCGAATTTGAAATCGATCCCCGGCGCGACGACAATGGCATCGGCGTCGAGAGTCGAGCCGTCGGACAGGGTGACCCTGCCGGTCTCGACCTTCTCCGCACGGGCATAGACCATATTCACCCCATGCGCGTTGACGAGATTGTCGTAGCTGTGGGACAGGTCGTCGAAGGCGAAGGCATCCCCGAGATAGACATTCGAGAAAAAGCACGTCGTGTGCATCGGGTTCTGTTCTACCAGCGTGACGTCCAGTGCGCCCTTCGAGTCGCGGGCGGCGTATTTGGCGACCGTGGCACCACCGGGTCCGCCGCCGATGACGATCAGCTTCGGATTGGCCGCGCGCGCGACATTCGGGGCGAAGAGGGTCGCGGCACCGGCGGCAAGCGCCAGCTTCGCGGTATCACGGCGGGTCATATCCATGGGAGCCTCCTAGTCATCCAGTCGGGAAAAATGGGCGGAAAGCGCAATGCGTTGCTCGTCGTCAAGCGAACGGGCAACGAGGCCCATCGCGGCGTTGTCGCGCAGGCCGGTCGCATAGTCTTCGAGCGCAAGGTAGATATGGTCGGCTTCCAGCCCGTTGAGGGCGGGAACGGCCTGCGTATCATCGCTCGCCCGGTGGCAGGAGGAACATTCCTGCGCGAGATACGCACCGTATTCAGGATCGGCAGCGGCGAAATCGATCACCGTATCGCGCTCGTCCGGCGCGTCGATCCCCGCCAGAAAAGCCTCGATATGATCCCCCGCGTCATCGGTGTAGAAATCGAGGAACATATGATCCGCGTCTTCGACCACTTCCACGGTCAGACCGGGACGGCGGAGGGGAATGTACGTGGCGGGCGCTTCGGGCAGGACGTCATCCTTCTGCGCGAGGATCACGAGAACCGGGGCGGTGATATCGCTCAGATAGGTATCCGCGCCGGTGGGCACTCCGCCGTAATATGACAGAACCGATGCCGCGCTGGCCCTGGCATCGGGGCAATACAGCAGCCCCGGCACCTCCAGCAGGTCATCCGCCCCGGCCTCGCGCGCCGTTGCCAGCAGGGTGTCGAGCGATCCGCCGAAACGCGATTCGTATCCGGCGCGCCCGCGTTCCGCCGAGCGGGTGGTGGCCGGGGCCAGCAGGATCACGGCGGAAAGATCGTCACGGCCTGCCGCAGCACGCGCGACCTGCCTGCCGCCCCGGCTGTGGCCGATCAGGGCAGGGTTCGTGTGACCCTCATCCGCGAGCCAGTCGATCCATGCGATGATTTCCTCATCGGCATCGGTATCGCGGTGGATATGCGGGGCATCGCAATCGGCCATGCCTTCCCGGCGGTCGATCCCGAGTGACAGGGTATGGGCCAGCGAGGAGATACCGCGTTCCGCAAGCACATCCTGCAATGCCTCGATCAGTTCCATGTCCCTGTGGGCGAGTGTGCCATGGGTGATGAGCGCGACAGGCGCAGCCGTCTCATCGGCTTGCACGAAATCGCCGAGAAGGGTCAGTTCACCGTGTCGCAGCGTGACCTCTTCCGCATGAAGGGGCGCGGCGATCAGGGCGAGAAGGGCGGCAATGCGGAGCATCCACTTCTCCGATAACAGCTTCAAATGCGGGACACCCTGTGCGGGACACCCTGCTGTCGAACCCGAACCCGTTCAACAGCCATAACGGGGCGGGCAATGCCGACGGAGAGTAGAGTATCCGTCGGCAAGCCGGTGTCAGTTACGGACGGCGGGCGTCTCGACGGGCAGGCCCTGCCCGCGCCAGGAGGTGTAGAGTTCGAGCGCCAGAAATTCATCCTCACCCTTCTTGAAGGGAATGCCACGGATGTTCTTGATGCACCCGGAAAACCGGCGATGCAGCGACCCGACACCCTGCCATTTGAAGCGGTAGGTCGGGAAACCGTTGACCTGACCCTGCGAGAGATGGTCGGCCCGGATGTAGTTGCCGTAATTCTCTTCATGGCAATGGGCGCAGGACATATCGAGCTGTCCCATGCGGGTGTAGTAGAGTTCCTTGCCCTGCTCGAAATACGGAGCCGCATCGCCGTCAACGGCGACATCGACCGGCTCGCCCCGGTCGGCATTGCGGACGAGCACGGTCATGCCGAGCATGTCGTTCTTGTCGTATTTCCATGCATCGGCCTGCATCCGTTCGGTGCGGCAGTGGTTGATCTGGTTCTCGATATTACGGAAGGCACGGTGATCGCCCTCTTCCGTGAATTTCGGATAGGTCGAGCCGACGCCCTTCATGGCGTCGAGCGGATCATCACCGTGGCAATCGGCACAGGATTTACCCGCCGCGCCATCGACCTCGGACCATGTATCCATGGCCTGATCGAGTAACAGCATACCGGGATTCTCGAAATCGTCGTCCTGCGTTTCCCGCGTTGATTCGATGCGGAACTGATAGCCGGAGATGATTTCGTCCAGCGGATGGTCCTGCGCTGTCGGCTCGACGAAGACATAATCCTCGGCAAGCTCGGCAACGGCCATGGAAGCCCCGGCGAACACGAGCGCCGCAGCGGTAACGGATAGGATGCGTTTCATCATGCGTCTCCCGCTCAGTCCTTGAGGGTCAGGAGATAGGCAACGACGTCCTCTACCTCCTGAGCGGACAAGATGGTCTTGCCCTGAAATTTCTTGGCCACGCGATTGCCGCCCACATGATAGAAGGACGGCATGATCGTATCGGGCAGGTCCACCTTCGGATTAACCACTCTGGCGCGCAGTTCGGCCTCGGTATAGGTGTCGCCGACACCATCGAGGGGCGGGCCGACCTCACCGTGGAACTGATGCGTCTGCGCCAGGGCTTCGAGCGCATGGCAGGCGAGGCAGTTGCCCGCCTTACGGCCTGTGAAGACCGCCTTACCGTTGACCGGATCACCGGGGGTGCCGGTCAGGGACTCGGTGATTTCGCTATCGACGATTTTCACCGCCTCGGGCGGAACCACGTCAGCGGCGAATGCGGTGCCGCTCAGGGCACAGGCCATTGCCGCGATCAGAGCGTTACGCAGGATCATCGGACCTCCCAATCTCGCGGCTTTGCGCCGCCGTTCGTTTATCGCTGGCCTTAGCGTTGCCCGAGACGGACGGTAAATTCAAGTCTTTGAATGAAATAAATCCGACAAGGGTTTCGGGATGCACCCGACCGGTCCTGTCAGGACGTCGGCAAATCAACGTCGGGAAGCCAGACGCGCAGAGTGTCGAGCAGCAGATAAGGTGAAACGAGACCGAATTCCCTGGCCTGCATCATCGCCATCATGTCTATGGCAGGGATCGACCATGTGCCCGGCTCGCCGATCCCGGTCTTCGGGCTGTCCGACATTTCCGGCGTCTCGCCCTTTTCAAGCAGCACGTTCCGAACACGGCGCAGAAGCCTGTCGCGCGCCGCGAGAGTGCAGACCGCCTCGACCTCGACACGCCGCGCCGGGGTCTCCATCTCGCGGATTTCGACCGTCTCCGTCACGGCGGGAACGTCGCGGGTCTCGACGCTCGGATGCGCCTCGACGGTGCGGACCTCGATATCCATGGTCTCGGCGGGCACGATCTCGCCGTCGCCGTCGGTGTCGATCACTTTCGTTTCCAGCATCTTCAGACCCGCGCTGATGCGAACCGCGTCGATGCGGGATTTGCGCACAAGGATGCGCTCCCGTTGCAATGCCGCCTGTGGCGACCGCATGACGGTCTTTTCGATCAGCTTGCCGCCCTCGACCCTGTAGATCTTCCCGGCCACCTGCCCGACGGCGGGGGCCGGGTCGATGACAGCGGGTATCGCGCGCAGGCGGCGGGTCGGCTCGCTGACGATGACCCGGCGCGGCTCGGTGAAGAAGGTTGCGCCCTCGCGGTGCTCCGGCACGATCTCGACGGTATCGATCCGGGTGCCGTAACGGGCGGGAATGACCGTCAGTTGCTTATGGGCGGGGGTCGTGACGATCTCGCGCGTTTCGGTTTT
The DNA here is from genome assembly GCA_937922185.1 of uncultured Neomegalonema sp. Taxonomy (GTDB): domain Bacteria; phylum Pseudomonadota; class Alphaproteobacteria; order Rhodobacterales; family Rhodobacteraceae; genus JAHDDY01. The sequence continues at coordinate 8,808 of CAKZUT010000240.1, read as the reverse complement.
CCAGACTTCTCCGGTTCCGGCCTCGACGATGCAGATATCGCTGGCGGCAAGAACGAGCGGCGTGTCATCCGCCTCGCTTTCAGGTGCTCCGCCCACGATAGACTGAACGGCGGCGATACCAACGAGGGCGAGAACGGCGAAAATTCCGGCGAGGCGCATTGATTGACCCGTATTGAACAGCACTGTGAATGCCGTATCGCGAACGGGTTAACCTTTATTAAACAGGGGGATCAATCTACCCCGCGCTTTGCCCGGATGACGCCGGAGAAATCGACCCCGGCATCGCCCGCCCCGACCATCCGGTCATAGGCTTCAAAGGCCGCGCGACCGAAGGCGACATCGGCCCCGGCCTGCTCCGCCGCCGCCATGGCCAGCCCGAGATCCTTGTGCATGAGACCGGCGGCGAAACCGGGTTTGTAGCCGTTATCGGCGGAGGTCTGCGGCCCGACCCCCGGCATCGGGCAATAGGTCGTGAGCGACCAGCACTGGCCGGAGGCGGCGCTGGAAACATCGAACAGGCTCTGCGGCGACAGCCCCAGCTTCTCGGCCAGTGCAAAACCCTCCGCGACCGAGATCATCTGGATGGCGAGCATCATGTTGTTGCAGATCTTGATGCCCTGCCCCGCACCCGCCTCGCCGCAATGGACCACCTTGGCTCCCATGACGGCCAGAACCGGCTCGGCCCGCGCGAAGCCCTCCGCACTGCCCCCCACCATGAAGGCCAGCGTCCCGGCATCGGCCCCGGCCACGCCGCCGGAGACAGGCGCATCGAGCATCGCGAAGCCTTCCCCGCTTGCCTCCCCGGCCAGAACCCGTGCCGTCTCGACATCAATGGTCGAGCAATCAATGAACAGGGTATCGGGTGCGGCATTCGGGCGGATCGTGTCGCGATAGACCTTCGCCACGACCGGACCGGCGGGAAGCATGGTGATGACGATATCGCGGCCCGCAGCCGCCGCTTCGCCCGACCCGGCGACCGTGGCCCCCTCGATATCCCGCGCCTTTTCGGTATCGAGGTCGAACACCGTCACTTCATGGCCCGCCCTGACCAGATTACGGGCCATGCCCGTACCCATGTTACCGATGCCGATAAATCCGATGGTTGCCATGTCCGTCCCCTGTCCCTAATCCGCTCAGGAGGGTTTAGACGGTCGCGGGACCGGATTCCAGACCCGGTGGATACACGAGAGGAAAGACGCCATGGGCGCTCACATCATCGACGGAAAAGCCTTTGCCGCGACCGTGCGGGAAAAAGTCGCCGGGCATGTCTCGCGCATGGTCGAGGAACACGGGATCAAGCCGGGGCTGGCGGTCGTGCTGGTCGGCGAAGACCCCGCCAGTCAGGTCTATGTCCGCAACAAGGGCAAGCAGACGGCGGAATCGGGCATGGCCAGCTTTGAGCATAAGCTGCCCGCCGATACCGACGAGGCGACCCTGCTGGGCATCGTCGAGAAGCTGAACGCCGACCCGTCTGTGCATGGCATCCTCGTACAACTGCCCCTGCCCGCGCATCTCAATTCCGATCTCATCATCAACACCATCGCGCCCGAAAAGGACGTGGACGGCTTTCACGTCGTCAATGTGGGCCGCCTCGGCGCGGGGCTGAAGGCGATGATCCCCTGTACGCCCCTCGGCTCGCTGATGATGCTCAAGGACCATCACGGCGACCTCAGCGGCATGAATGCCGTGATCGTCGGGCGCTCGAATATCGTGGGCAAGCCGATGGCGCAGCTTCTGCTGGGCGCGAACGCCACCCCCACCATCGCCCATTCGCGCACCAGAGACCTGCCCGACGTGGTGCGCCGGGCCGATATCGTGGTCGCCGCCGTGGGCCGACCCGAAATGGTGCTCGGCGACTGGATCAAGCCGGGGGCGACGGTCATTGATGTCGGCATCAATCGCGTTCCGGCCCCCGAAAAGGGCGAGGGCAAGCATAAGATCGTCGGCGACGTACATTTCGAGAGTGCGGAGAAAGTGGCCGGAGCGATCACGCCGGTTCCGGGTGGCGTCGGGCCGATGACCATCGCCTGCCTGCTGGCCAATACGGTCACCGCCGCCGCCCGCAGCGCGGGATTGCCGGAGCCGGAAGGACTGACAGCCTGAGCATCCCCCGCATACGGCCCGCAAAGATGAGAGGCGACGGAGCCGGGCATGAAATTGCTCCGGGAACGGGCATTTTCATGCACTCCATACCTGACCTGTATCGCATTTCACCGAGATGAGCGTCGAGCCGGTCGAGGACAGCGTTCTGAAGGGCATCATCCTGATGGTGCTCGCCTTCCTCGTCTTCACCGGCATCGACACGAGCGCGAAATGGCTGGCGCTGGCGGGGCTGGCCCCCTTGCAGATCGTCTTCGTCCGCTATGCGGGCCATGCCCTGATCTCGCTGCTGATCGTATTGCCGCAGGAGGGCCGTGCGCTCTTTCATACCAGAAACATGAAGCTGGAAATCCTGCGCGGTGTTTTCCTGCTCGGCTCGACAGTGTGCAACTTCACCGCCGTCAAATACCTGTCGCTGACCCTCACGACGACGATCTTCTTCGCCAGCCCGCTGATCGTCTGCGCCCTGTCCATCCCCTTTCTCGGCGAGAAGGTCGGGCCACGGCGCTGGGCCGCGATCATCGTGGGGTTCATCGGGGTTCTCATCGCGACACAGCCCTGGGGGGCGGAGGCGCACTGGGCGATCCTGTTCTCGCTCTGCGCGGTGACGATGGCGTCGTTCTACATGGTGCTGACCCGCCGTCTCGCGGGGGTGGACTCGGCAGCGACGCAGCAATTCTATTCCGCATGGATCGCCACGATCCTGATCGCGCCCTTTGCGCTGGGCACATGGGCATGGCCGGAGGGGACCGCATCATGGGCCGCATTCTGCCTGATCGGGTTTTTCGGCTGGAGCGGGCATCAGCTTCTCGTCGTCGCCCATCGCTGCGCGCCCGCCTCGACGCTGGCCCCTTTCGTCTATGTGCAGATTATCTGGATGACCGCATCGAGCTGGATCATCTTCAACCAGCCCCCCGAAATGCGTCACATCACCGGGGCCGCGATCATCCTGCTGAGCGGTCTTTATGTCTGGATGCGGGAAAGAACATTGAAAGCGGAGCCGGGCATTTCCTGACTCTCTACGCTTCGGGGCCTGCGTATCTTCCGGGTTCTGCCTGATCGCCGAGGGGTAGTTTTCGGCCCATCCCGATCAAATTTTACTCCAAATGCCACGATTCTACCTGTTTGGATCGTGAAATAGGTGATATCTCACGGTCGAAGGCGATGAAATGATCGGAGGTAAGGTGCAGGGCAAAGGCATCGGCGTCGTCATAGATTTCATAGAGCAGAATGCGATGCGGTTGCGTTATGCATCGGCTGACGTCAAAGCGCCTGCAACCGGGTTCGTTATCGAGGCTGTCGCGTGCCTGCTGTTTGACACGAATGAGAAAAGCATCCGCCGCCTCATGCTCGACTTCAAAAACAACCGTAACAACAAACATCAGCCTGTCCCATATTTCTAAAGAAAACCGTCGCATACTCGAAGAACGACTCAATTAAGCGTAGAATCCCTTATTCGGTAAAGCATGTTTATAGGCTCACAGCCCATCGGCCAGCATGGCAGCGGTCTTGTCCGCCCGGAATGCGTTATCGCGCATCGGTCCGGCTGGCTGTTCGCCCCCCGCTGCGACGGACCGGGGGGCGTAAGCGCCCTGTCACCATCGGGTAAGACATACAACCATAATGCCGTATCATTCGGCACGGATGTGCCCGAACCGCTGTTTCCCAACGGCATCGCGCTCGAACAGGGTGGCAGCTTTCTGCTGACGCATCTGGGCAGCGACCGGGGCGGCCTGTTCCGCCTCTCGCCGGACGGATCGGTGACCACGGTGACGGATACGGTGGAGGGCCACCGGATGCCCCCGACGAATTATGCCGTGCCGGACAGCCGGGGACGCATCTGGATTACCATCTCGACCACGCTGAACCCGCGAGACAGGGATTACCGACCCGACGCCAGTACGGGATATATCGCGCTGCACGAGAACGGGCGGACCCGGATCGTGGCGGACGGGCTGGGATATACCAACGAATGCCTGCTCTCGGCGGATGAGCGCACGCTCTGGGTCAACGAGACGTTCGCGCGGCGGCTGACGGCGTTCGACATCACCGATGACGGGCTGGAGAACCGGCGAACCGTCGCGCAGTTCGGCACGGGCACATTCCCTGACGGCCTGACCGAAGCGGTGGACGGATCGCTGTTCGTCGTCTCCGTCGTCTCGAACCGGGTGATGAGGGTCTGGCCCGACGGGCATATCGAGACAGTGATCGAGGATGTGGAGCCGGATCATCTCGCCGCCGTGGAAACGGCCTATCAGGCACATGAGATGGGCCGTTCCCATCTCGACTCCGTGCAATCGCGGTGGCTGCACAATATCTCAAGCATCGCGTTCGGCGGGGCGGATCTGAAAACGGCCTATCTGGGCTGCCTTCTGGGCGAGAGCATCGCGACCTTCAAATTCCCTGTCGCGGGGCGCGCCCTGCCCCACTGGACCCACGACATCGCCCCCTTACTTGACCGCTTCGGAGCCGGCCCGTGAAAAGCAACAACACCTTTCGCATCGCCCTCTTTCCCGGCGACGGGATCGGCGACGAAATCACCGAGCCGACCCGGATGCTGCTGGATGATGTCGCGGCGCGCGTCGGTGGATTTGCTTTCGACTGGCAATCCTGCGCGGCGGGAGCGGCGCATTACCGCGAGCACGGAACGGCCCTGCCCGAAGAGGCGATGAGAACGGCGCAGGACGCCGATGCGATCCTGCTGGCAGCGATGGGATTGCCGGAAGTGCGCTATCCCGACGGACGGGAGATCGCGCCGCAACTGGAACTGCGCTTCGAGCTGGGGCTTTATGCCGGGGTCCGACCCGTCAAGCCGGTTCCCGGAGTGCGGCCCATCCTCGCCGACCCGCGCGCCCATGACATCGATTACGTCATCATCCGGGAATCGGTCGAGGGCCTGTTCGCGCCGGACGCCCCCGGCAGTATCGACGAACACGAGGCGCGCGAGACACTGCTGTTCACACGGGACAATTGCGAAAAACTGTTCGATTTCTGCTTTCGCCTCGCCGGTGAACGCGGCGGACAGCGCAAGGTGACATCGGTGGACAAATCGAATGTCTTCCCCGCATTCGGTTTCTGGCGCGATATCTTCTACGAGCGGGCGAAGGGCTTCGCCGATGTGAGGGCGGACCATTGCTATGTCGATGCCTTCGCGATGGTCATGGTTCAAAAGCCGTGGACAATTGATGTTGCCGTTACCGAAAATATGTTCGGGGATATTCTCTCCGATCTCGGCGCGGCCCTGATGGGCGGGCTGGGCTATGCGCCCTCCGCCGATATCGGGGATGATCATGCGGTATTCCAGCCGTGCCATGGCTCGGCACCCGATATCGCGGGCAAGGGGCTGGCCAATCCGACAGCGATGATCCTGTCGGCGGCCATGATGCTGGAATGGCTGGGAATGCGCCATGACAGCGGCGAGGCGGGCATCGCCGCCTCCGCCCTGCGCCGGGCGGTGGACGATGCCTTCGCGGACAGACAGCTTGTGACCTGCGAACTGGGCGGCGATGCCGGGACGGCGGCGGTGTTCGCGGCGGTGAAAGACAGCCTCGCGCGGGTCGATGTCTGACCTTTCGACCGTTGCCGTCATCGGGGCCGGGTATTTCGGCGCATTCCATCTCGATGCATGGAGCCGGATGGAAGACGTGACGCTGACGGGCCTGTGCGAGCGCGATGCCGGTCGCGCGGCGACAATGCAGGCCGAGCATACCGGCCTGCAATGCCATGACGATGCGGTGGCGATGATCGAGGCGCTGCGGCCCGATATCGTGGATATCACCACGCCGCCCGCGACGCATCTCGACCTGATCCGCGCGCTGGCCCCGCATGTGAAGCACATAATCTGTCAGAAACCGTTCTGTGGCGGGCTGGACGGCGCACGGGAGGCGCTGGCCGTCGCCGCAGCGCAGGGATGCCGTCTCGCCGTTCATGAGAACGTGCGCTACCAGCCCTGGTATCGCGAGGCCGGACGGCTGATGCAGGCCGGAGCCATCGGGGAACCGTACCAGATCACCTTTCGTCTGCGCCCCGGCGATGGACAGGGACCGGATGCCTATCTTGAACGCCAGCCCTATTTCCAGACCATGCCCCGCTTTCTGGTGCATGAGACGGCGATCCACTGGATCGATACCTTCCGCTATCTGATGGGCGAAGTGCGGGATGTAAGCGCGCATCTGCGGCGGCTGAACCCCGCCATCGCGGGGGAGGATGCCGGGCTGATCCTTTTCGATTTCGAGAGCGGGGCGCGAGGGATCTTCGACGGGAACCGTCTGTCCGACCATGCCGCGACGAACCGTCGCCTGACGATGGGCGAGATGTGGATCGAAGGATCGGGCGGGACATTGCGGCTCGACGGGGAAGCGCGGCTGTGGCTGCGGCCCTTCGGCTCGAACGAGGAGGTGGCGCAACCCTTCGCATGGCGCGATCACCTGTTCGGCGGCGATTGCGTCTATCTCACCAGCCGCGCAACGCTGGAGGCATGGCGGCGCGGAGAGGAACCGGAGACAGCGGCGGGGCGCTATATCCGCAATCAGGAGATCGTGGAAGCGATCTATGCGGCGCGGTAAAATACAGATGCCGATGACCATCGTGTGATGGTGGCTCGAAATGCCGCGCTGAAAACCGATATTGTGGTTCCCATATACGGTGTTCGATGAGACCGGATAGAAGGGACAGAACGATGACACATCTTCTTCAGACCCGTCGCGCCCTGCTGGCGACCGGCACGGCGGCAACACTCGGCGCGACGACGGGTCTGCTGACCCCCGCCCGCGCGGCTGGCCTTGCCCCGACCCCCACCATGCGCGGCGGAGCGAACAATTATCGGGCCGGTGCGCCCGTCGTGGATCGCATCGGCGGCGGCGGCTTTACCATGACGGGAACGGTGCGCCGCGCGGGCGACGGCATCCCGCTGGAGGGTATCCGCATCCAGATGTGGGCGCATACGACCGAGGGGCATGAGCGCGATCAGCGCAGCCACGGCGCGACCCTGACCGATGCGAACGGCGTGTTTCGCATGGATATGCCACAGATCGTGCCCGCCTTCGGGCAGGCGCACGGGCATCTCGCCTATGATGCCGATTACGATGACAACGGCTTTCAGACCGTATTCCTGCGCCCTGTGATGCGGAGCGCGGGTGATACGAGCCTTGATGTCCGGTTCGTGCTGGTTCCGGCCTGACCGCAATGCCCCGGCCCCGCGCGATCCTGAGCTGGGCGGCGGTGCTGGCCGCCTTTGCCGTGCCGCTGGCCATTGCCGCCACCAGCCCGCTGCTGGCATGGCGCGACACCGTCTATATCGCGGCGGGCTTTGCCGGGATCATCGCGCTGGGGCTTTTGCTGTTCCAGCCCCTGCTGGCGGCGGGTCTGCTGCCGGGATTATCGGTGCGGGCCGGGCGGCGGGCGCATCTGTGGATCGGGACCGGGCTTGTCTGCGCGGTCGTGATCCATGTGATCGGCCTGTGGATCACCAGCCCGCCGGATGTGATCGACGCCCTGCTGTTGCGCTCACCGACCCCTTTCGCCGTCTGGGGCGTGCTGGCGATGTGGGCCGTGTTCGCGGCGGCGGCACTGGCCGCATTGCGCCGCAGGGTGGCCCTGCGCCCGAATGTCTGGCGCGGCATCCATATCGGTTTCGCGGTCGTGACCGTCACCGGAAGCGCCCTCCACGCAATCCTGATAGAGGGCGCGATGGGCATGGTGTCGAAGGCCGTGCTGTGCCTCCTCGTCATCCTCGCCACCGGGGGGGCGATCCTCCGGCTGCGGGAACGCAGACGCAGCGCGCGGAACCCCGCTACGGCAGACTGAGCCGGGCCGTCCTGCCCCCGTCCACCACGAAGACCTGACCGCTGACAAAGGCGCTTTCCCCGGAGGCGAGGAAAGCGACCGTTGCGGCGACCTCGCCGGGCGCGCCGGTGCGGCCAACGGGATGAATGCCCGCGATATCCCGGCGAAAGGATTCCGGGTCGGGCATTCCGTCGATGAAGGCGGTGTTGAGATCGGTGTCGATCCAGCCCGGAGCCACGGCATTGCAGCGGATACCCTCGGCCCCGTGATCCACGGCGACCGCGCGGGTCAGGGCGTGCAGACCGGCCTTGGAAGCGCAATAGGCGGCGTGGCCGGGGTTGCTGGCCAACCCTTCGATGGAGCCGATATTCACGATGGCCCCCTTCGTTGCGCGCAGGTGGGGCAATGCAGCCCTGATGCTCAGGAAGGGCGCGGTCAGATTGACGGTCAGGGTGCGCGTCCAGTCGGCAAGCGGCATGTCCTCGATGGTCGCCTCGCGCATCATGCCCGCATTGTTCACCAGCACATCGAGCCGTCCGGCCCGGTCGATGACGGCGCGAATGACCTGTGCCGGGGTGTCGGGATCGGCGAAATCCGCTGCGATGCTGTCGAAATCGGGATCGTCTCCGCGCTGGGCGGTGAAGACCCGTGCGCCCTCCTCCCGCAGCCGTTCCGCGATGGCCTTGCCAATGCCGGAGCGTCCGCCGGTGACGAGGGCGACCTTGCCCGTAAAGCGCATCATCCGACCGGCTTTCCGCCATTGGCCTCGACCAGTGAACCGCACAGGTACCGTGCATGATCGGAAGCGAGGAAGAGGACCACTTCGGCGATATCGTCGGGGGTGGCGACCCGGCCCAGCGGGACCGTCTCGCCAAGGGCGGCAATAGCGGTGTCGGGGTCGAAACCGCGTCGCTCGAACCCGGT
>CAKZUT010000239.1 GCA_937922185.1 uncultured Neomegalonema sp. | reverse complement strand
CAATATCTCCAGCACCCGCCGCTTCACCGCCCGCGCGACATTTCCCTGCCCCGGCAGCATCCCCAGCATCACCGCCACCAGCCCCAGCAGGGCCGTGCGATTGATCTCGATGAGGCTGTTCCAGTGCATGGGGCTTCCGTTTGCGCTTCGCTCAAAAAGAACGAACCATAAACACAGACAAATTACAACACCGCGCGCTGCTTCGGCACCCTCACCGCAGCAACAGCCCCACCGTCACCAGCGCCAGCCCGAAGAACGCCGTCCCGACGGCCCCCATATTCAGCGCCACGAGCCGGTTCATCGCCTTGCTCGACCCGTCCGCCTCGCCCCGCTTCACCGCGATAGCCTTGCGGATACAGGCGGCCAGTCCCACCAGCCCCAGCACCGTCAGGAAAATCCCCGCATAGAGCGCCGCCTGCGCGATCAAAATGGAATCTCCGCGCCTTTGTAGTCCTCGAACACTCCCGTTGTGGCCATGGACAGTGCATCGAACCGCGCCAGCAGGCCCCCGGCGCTTTCCTCCACGGAAATATCGGCCCCGCCACCGCCCATATCCGTCTGCACCCAGCCCGGATGATACGCCCCGACCGCGATGCCAAGGGGCTTCAGCTCGACCGCAAGATTACGCGCCAGATTCACCGCCGCCGCCTTTGACGCGCGATAGGGATAGGCATTGCCGCCGGTCCGTTCATTCGACCCCATGACCGATGAGATAACGGCGATCCGGCCCCCGTCCGCCCGCTCCACATGGGGCAGCAATGCGCGGGTCACCAGGAAAGGTCCGGCTACATTGGTCATCAGCACGTCTTGCCATGCCCGCGCGTCATGGGCGGCATCCCCGATCCCGCCATAGCTGTTGAGCATCCCGGCATTGAGGATCAGCAGATCCACGGCCTGTTCCGTCTGCGCGGCCAGCGCCGCGACGCTCTCCTCGTCGATCACGTCGAGTGTGCGGATGGTGATACGCCCGGTTTCCTGCCCCAGCGCGGCCAGCGCCCCCGCCTTTTGCGGATCGCGAACCGTGGCGATCACATCATCGCCCCGCACCGCCGCCTGCCGCGCCATGGCGAACCCGATTCCCCGGTTCGCGCCTGTAATCAGAATGGTCGCCATGCATTTTCCTTTCGATGGTCAGCGTCGCCTTGCAGCACGTTTCCTTGCACCTGTCGAGAACAGCGATATCCTGCCCCACGGGGCCGACAGGGCCGAACGCGCGTGAGGATAGTGTCATCATGACCGGAATCGAGCTGCGCGATGCGCGCGACGGAGACTGCCCTGCCCTCTGCGCCATCGTGAATCCCGAAATCGCCACCGGCCTGAGCATCTGGCACGAGATCGAACGCTCGGAGGCCGATATGCGCGACTGGCTTGACCAGCGCCGCGCGGCAGGCATGGCGGTCATCGTGGCCGAGCGGCAGGGCGCGATACTCGGCTATGCCGGATACGGCCCCTTCCGCCCTCATTCCGGCTATGCCCTCACGGTCGAACATTCGCTCTACGTGGATGCCGCCCATCGCGGACAGGGCATCGGCAACCGGCTTCTGGACGCCCTGATCCACCATGCACGGCAGGCGGGGCGACACGTCATGATCGGCGGCATCGAGGCCGGAAACACGGCCAGCATCGCCCTCCACCGCCGCCACGGCTTTGCCGAGACGGCGCGCCTGCCGGAGGTCGGACGAAAATTCGGACGCTGGCTTACCCTTGTCTTAATGCAACGTCCCCTTACCTGAACGCCTCGTCTCAGGCTCCCTCAACTCAGGAAATCCGCGACATGGCAAAACTGCTGGAAAACCGTGTGGCCATTGTCACCGGCGCGGCGCGCGGGGTCGGCCTCGCCATTGCAAGCCGCTTCCATGACGAGGGAGCCTTCGTCATGCTGGCCGATGCCGACGAGGACAGCGTTATGGCCGAGGCGCGCGAAATGGACCCCGACGGCACCCGCGTCGCAGGCTTTCGCTGCGATCCGATGCAGCGGCTCGATATCAACAACCTGATGGCCGCGACCCTCGACGCCTTCGACCATATTGATATTCTCGTCAATGCCGTCTCGGTGGAGGCCCCCGGCGAACCGCTCGATCTGGACGAGGCCGCTTTCGACAAGGCCCTCGACGTCAACGTCAAATCCGCCTTCCTGCTCACCCAGCTTTTCGCCCGCCACGTCATCCGGCGCGTGGAGGAACGGGACGGCGAACCCTTTCCCTGTTCCGTGATCAACGTCTCCGCCGTTTCCGGCGAACGCTCCCGCCCCGACCGCTTTCTCCTGAGCATGTCCATGGCCGGTCTCGATCAGCTCACACGCGGCTTTGCCGTCTCGCTGGCGGGCTGGGGCATCCGGGTCAACGGCATCGCACCGGGCAGCGTCGCGGGCCGTTTCATCGGCAAGGGCGACCCGGAAATCCGCAAGACCCTCGTGGCCCGTACCCCCATGGGCCGCCTCGGCGAAACGATGGAGGTGGGCGGCGTGGCGGTGATGCTGGCCAGCGAACTGGCCAGCTACATCACCGGCCAGATTCTCACCGTTGACGGGGGCCGCTCCATCTACGAACGCCCGCTGGACTCCCCGACCGAGTGAGCGGCCTGCCCGGTCCCGATCACTCTGGTCCCGCGCGCGGCGACGCGGTATGACCGGCCCATGGCCGACACGATCACCCCTTCCATGCGTCAGTATTTCGACATCAAGGCGCAGCATCCCCAGGCGCTCCTGTTCTTTCGCATGGGGGATTTCTACGAACTGTTCTTCGAGGATGCCGTCACCGCCGCCGCCGCTCTCGACATTGCCCTCACCAAACGCGGCAAGCATCTGGGCGAGGACATCCCCATGTGCGGCGTGCCGGTCCATGCCGCCGAGGGCTATCTCGCGCGGCTGACGAAAACCGGCCTCTCCATCGCGATTTGCGAGCAGATGGAAAGTCCCGCAGAAGCGAGGAAACGCGGCTCGAAATCGGTCGTCCACCGTGATGTCGTGCGCCTCGTCACCCCCGGCACCCTGACCGAGGATACGCTGCTGGATGCCCGCACGGCCAACCACCTCGTCGCCTATGCCCCCGGCCCCGACAGCGCGCTGGCCCGCGTGGATATCTCCACCGGCGAGGTCGCCGTTGCCCCCACGACGCCCGACACGCTGGGGGCCGATCTCGCCCGCCTTTCCCCTTCGGAAATCCTTGTCCCGGAAAAGGCGTATCAGGCCTGGATCGCCGACGGCACCGACACCCTCGCCCAGATCGAGGAAGTCGCCCGCGTCACCCCCCTCGGCACGGCCAGCTTCGACAGCATCTCCGCCACCGGACGCCTGCATGATCTCTACAGGGTCACGTCGCTGGAGGGCTTCGGCACGTTCTCCCGCGCGCAGCTTTCGGCGCTGGGTGCGCTGGTCGATTACATCGCCATCACCCAGAAGGGCGCGCTGCCCCACCTGCGCCCCCCCGTCAGCGAGAGCGCCGATGCGGTCATGCAGATCGACGCCGCCACCCGCCGCAATCTCGAACTCACCGAAAAGCTGGACGGGGGACGCAACGGCTCGCTGCTCGCCACCATCGACCGCACCGTCACCGGGGGCGGCGCGCGCCTTCTCGCCGCCCGCCTCGCCGCCCCGCTGACCGACCCCGCGCGCATCGCCCGGCGTCTGGATGCCGTCGCCCTGTTCGAGGCGGACGCGGCCCTCACCGAAGACCTGCGCGCGATGCTCAAGGCCGCGCCCGACATCGCCCGCGCCCTCTCCCGCCTGTCGCTGGGACGCGGAGGCCCCCGCGATCTGGCCGCCCTGCGCGACGGTCTCGACGCCGCCACGGCCATCGCGATCCGGCTCGAATCCCTGCTCGATGCCCCCGAGGCCGTGGCCCAGGCCGAAACCGCGCTGACCGGCCACGACACCCTGATCGACACCCTGCGCGCCGCCCTCGTCCCCGAGCCGCCCCTGCTGGCCCGCGACGGCAATTTCGTCGCCGAGAACCACGACCCCGATCTCGACCGCACCCGCTCCCTGCGCGATGACAGCCGCCTCGTCATCCGTGATCTGGAAACCCGCCTGAAGGCCGACACGAAGATCACGGCGCTGAAGGTCAAGTTCAACAACGTGCTGGGCTATTTCATCGAGGTGCCCGCCGCCCATGGCGAGGCGCTGACCGCCGACCCGGATTTCATCCACCGCCAGACCATGGCCAACGCCATGCGCTTCACCACCACAGAACTCGCCGATCTCGACACCCGCATCGCTCAGGCCGCCTCGCAATCGCTGGAGCGGGAACTCGCCATCTTCGAGACCCTGCGCGCCGAGGCCCTCGGCCACGCCGATGCGATCTCCGAGACCGCCCGCGCATTGGCCACTCTGGATGTCGCCGCCGCCCTCGGCGCGCTGGCCGCCTCCGAAGGCTGGACCCGCCCCCGCGTCGATACCTCCGATGCCTTCCATATCGAGGCCGGTCGCCACCCGGTCGTGGAGGCCGCGCTGACCGGGGAGGCCACCCCCTTCGTCGCCAATGACTGCGATCTGGGCGACGACCGCCTCTGGATGCTCACCGGCCCGAACATGGCCGGTAAATCCACCTTCCTGCGCCAGAACGCCCTCCTCGCCGTCCTCGCCCAGTCGGGCAGCTACGTGCCTGCGCGCGCGGCCCATATCGGCGCCATCGACCGCCTGTTCAGCCGCGTCGGCGCGTCGGATGACCTCGCGCGGGGCCGCTCCACCTTCATGGTCGAGATGGTCGAGACGGCGGCGATCCTCAACCGTTCCACCCCCCGCTCACTGGTGATATTGGACGAGATCGGGCGCGGCACGGCCACCTTCGACGGCCTCTCCATCGCCTGGGCCGTTCTGGAACACCTGCACGACGTCAACCGCTGCCGGGGTCTCTTCGCTACCCATTACCATGAGCTGACCGAGCTTGCCGCCCGCCTCGATTCCGCCC
>CAKZUT010000238.1 GCA_937922185.1 uncultured Neomegalonema sp. | reverse complement strand
ATCCGCGAGGAAATCCTCAAGGACGGCTCCGACGACCGCAAGGCCTCCGAGGAAGCCGCCACGGACGAGGCCGAAGACGACGAGCCGGTACGCGGGAAGAAAGACCTGCGCGACACGGGCGACGAGGAATATGCCGACGCGGATTGATCTGCGGCGGATAGAGGAAATGAAAGCCGCAGGGTCGCCCCTGCGGCTTTTTTTTCGTTCGATCAGACGCCGACGATTTCCCGGCGGGCTGCGCTCGACAGAAAGGCGGAGCGGGTCATGCCGCGTGACCGGGCGGCATGATCGCCAACCAGATATTCTCATTGGGTGCTCGAATCGCATGACGCCCCACCCATAAAACCGTATGCTCCAGACTCACCCCGAGGAGCGCGGCATGAACGAGCACAGTCCCCTGCCGGATACGTCCGAACTGCCCGTCCGGGCCTTGCCGAATAATATCGAGGCGGAGCAGGCGGTGCTGGGGGCGATTCTCGTGAATAACGAGGCGCTGGACCGGTTGAGTCCGTTTCTGGCCGACGAGCATTTCTACGATCCTGTCCATGCGCGCATCTATGCGCTGGCACAGCGGCGTATCCAGAACGGGCAGGTGGCCTCGCCCGTCACCCTGCGCGCGGCCTTCGACAAGGACGAGGGCATGGCCGAGTTGGGCGGCCCGGTCTACATGCTGCACCTCGCCGATGCCGCCGTGAATGTCTTCAACGTGCTCGATTACGGGCGCATCGTCTACGAAATGGCGATCCGGCGGCACCTGATCGAACTGGGCGAGGAGATCGCCGACAAGGCCGGGGATTTCACCGACGAGAGCGTCTCCTCCGACCATATCACCGAGGCCGAGCAGCGCCTCTATTCGCTGGCCGAGAAAGGCCGCATCGAAGGGGGCTTCAAGAATTTCGGGCGGGTGGTCACCGATGCGGTGGAGGTGGCCAATGCCGCCTATCAGCGCGACGGGATGCTCGCGGGCCTGTCCACTGCCCTGCGCGATCTCGATGCCAAACTCGGCGGACTGCACCGCTCGGACCTCATCATCCTCGCCGGACGCCCCTCCATGGGCAAGACGGCGCTGGCCACGAATATCGCCTTCAACGTCGCGAAAGCCTTCCGGGAAGGCGAGGACGAAACCGGGCAGATCAAGACCGTCGATGGTGGGATCGTCGGGTTCTTCTCACTGGAAATGAGCGCGGAACAGCTCGCCACCCGTATCCTCGCCGAGCAATGCGAGATCAGTTCGGAGAAGATACGCCGGGGCGATCTTGACGAGGCACAATTCCGCAAATTCGTCGAAGTCGCGCGCGTGCTGGAGACGAAACCGCTCTATATCGACGACACGCCCGCCCTGACCATCGGGCAACTGGCGGCGCGATCGCGACGATTGAAGCGGCAATCGGGTCTGGACCTGCTGGTGGTCGATTACCTGCAATTGCTCAATGGTGACGGGCGGGCCAGCGACAACCGCGTGAACGAAATCTCGCAGATCACGCGCGGGCTGAAGGCCATTGCGAAGGAGCTTGATATTCCGGTGATCGCGCTGTCGCAGCTATCGCGACGGGTCGAGGACCGGGACGACAAGCGGCCCCAGTTGTCGGACCTGCGCGAATCCGGCTCCATCGAGCAGGATGCGGATGTCGTGATGTTCGTCTATCGCGAGGAATACTACCTCTCCCGCACCGAACCGCGCGAGGGAACGCAGGAACACCTCGCATGGGTCGAGGCGATGGATCAGGTCCATTCGGTGGCCGAAGTGGTCATCGGCAAGCAGCGGCACGGTCCCATCGGCACCGAGAAACTGCATTTCGAGGCCCAGTTCACCCGCTTCGGCAATCTGGCACGGGAAGAGCGGCACGATTTCGGATGAGTGCGGCCACGCTCACTGTCGATCTCGATGCGCTCACCGGCAACTGGCACAGGCTCAGCCTGATGACCGCAACTCCCGCTACACTCGTCGGGCTGACGGAAGCGGCGGCGGTGGTCAAGGCCGATGCCTATGGCTGCGGCCTCGCCCCGGTCGCACTGGCCCTGTGGGACCGGGGATGCTCGTCCTTTTTCGTCGCCACGCCACAGGAAGGCATTGCCCTGCGCGCGATTCTGCCCGACGCGGATATCTACATTCTCAACGGTGTCTGCGACAGGGCGGAGGATGCGAAGGCACATGCGCTGATCCCCTGCCTCAATGCGCCACATCAGGTTGCGGCATGGCGGCAGGCCGGGGGAGGGCCTTGCGCGTTGCAGATCGACACCGGAATGGCGCGACTGGGGGTACAGCCCGGCGATCTCGCACATCTGCTGGAAACCGAGCGGGAGACGCTGGCCAAATGCGTGCTCGTGATGTCGCATCTGGCCTGTGCCGATGACCCGGATCATCCGCAGAACGCGGCCCAGCGCGCAACATTCGACGACATGATCCCTGTCGTCAGGGCTGTCGCACCGAATGCCCTTGCCAGTCTTGCGGCGACGGGCGGCACATTGCTGGGGCCGGAATATCACTATGACCTCGTGCGTTGCGGCATCGGTCTGTATGGCGGGTTGCCCTTCGCGGATGCAGAACCCGTGGTCACGCTGACGGCCCCTGTCATCCAGATTCGCGATATCCCGGCGGGTGCCCCTGTCGGCTATGGCGCGGACTGGATCGCGCCCCGTCCGTCGCGCATCGCGACCCTGCCTCTTGGCTATGCGGACGGATTCCACCGGGCGCTGTCGGGTGCGACCGGGGCGTGGATCGACGGTCGCCCCGCCCCGCTGGCCGGACGGGTGAGCATGGATCTGCTGACGGTGGATGTAACGGAGTTTCCGGGGCTTGGTCCCGGCGACCCCGTGGAAATCCTCGGGCCGCACCGCAGTATCGACGCACTTGCAACCGATGCCGGAACAATCGGCTACGAGGTGTTGACCGCGCTTGGATCACGCTACGAGAGGCGCTACAAGGGCGCTGATCGCAACTGACGGGATAACCGCGTGGCCGTTCTCTCCGCTCTTCATGGATTCGTCGCCGGGGTCGGTGCTTCCGTCCTCGGCCTGTTCCGGGCCACCGGGGCGCTGGTGCTGTTCGCCGCTCAGGGGATCATCCACTGCATCCTGCCGCCGTGGTACTGGCGCGAGACGCTGCGACAGATGCTGCGGATCGGATATTTCTCGCTGCCGGTCGTGGGGCTGACGGCCCTGTTCACCGGGGCGGTGCTGGCGTTGCAGATCTATATCGGCGGCTCCCGGTTCAATGCCGAGGGGGTCGTGGCCTCCATCGTCGCCATCGGGATCGTGCGGGAGCTGGGGCCGGTTCTCGGCGGGCTGATGGTCGCGGGGCGCGTCTCCGCCGCGATTGCCGCCGAACTTGGCACGATGCGGGTGACCGAGCAGATCGACGCCCTGACGACGCTCTCCACCAACCCGTTCAAGTATCTCGTGGCCCCGCGCCTGATCGCGGGGGTGCTGACCCTGCCGATCCTCGTGGCGGTGGCGGATATCATCGGGGTGATGGGCGGGTTCCTCGTCGGAGTGAACCGGCTGAACTTCAATGCGGGCACCTATATCGCCAACACGGTCAATTTCCTGGAGGCGGGGGATATCCTCTCTGGTCTCTACAAGGCCGCCGCCTTCGGCTTCATCATCACGTTGATGGGCTGCTACCACGGCTATAATTCGGGCCGGGGCGCGCAGGGCGTGGGCAATGCGACGACGAATGCGGTGGTGTCGGCCTCTGTCCTGATCCTCGCGGCGAATTACATCCTGACCGAACTGTTCTTCTCCACATGACCCCGAAGATCGCTCTCAGGGACGTTCACAGGGCTTTCGGATCGAAGCACGTTCTGAGGGGTGTCAATCTCGACGTGATGCCTTCCGAATCGATGGTCATTATCGGCGGATCGGGGACCGGGAAATCAATCACGATCAAGACCGTGCTGGGCCTGGTCAGGCCCGACCGGGGCGAGGTCTGGGTCGATGATATCCGGGCCGATACCGCACGGGGCAGCAGGCGCGATGCCCTGCTCGACAAGTTCGGAATGCTGTTTCAGGGCGGCGCGCTGTTCGATTCACTGTCGGTCTGGGAAAACGTCGCCTTTCGCCTGCGTCGCCGAATGGGCCGGGACGAAGCACGCGAGGTGGCGATCACCAAGCTGCGCCGGGTCGGCCTCGGGCCGGAGAACGCCGACCTCTATCCCGGCGAATTGTCGGGAGGGATGCAAAAGCGTGTGGGTCTGGCCAGAGCGATTGCGGATGATCCCGAGATCATCTTCTTCGACGAACCGACCACGGGTCTCGATCCGATCATGGCCGATGTCATCAATGCCCTGATCCGCGAAGTCGTGGTCGAAATGGGCGCGACCGCCGTGACCATCACCCACGACATGACCAGCGTGCACCGCATCGCGGACAAGGTGGCCATGCTGCATGACGGCATCATCCAGTGGACCGGCCCGGTGGGTGATCTGGAAACCTGCGGCGACCCCTATATCGAACAGTTCATCCATGGCCGTGCGGATGGCCCCATAGAGGCACTCCGATGAAAGACGTCATAGAAATCTTCTTCGGCCTAGCGGTCGGATTGCCTCTCGCGATCATCGGGCTGATTGGCCTGTTCGCGGTCATGCTGGCGAGCGTGGCGAGCGGGTTCACCCTGTTGCCGCGCGGTCGTATCGGTCAGTCGGTGGGCGTCTTTCTGATCGTGGGTCTCGTCCTGCTCATGGCCTTTGATGTCATTCCGGCGGGTCGGTTGGCCGGGGTGCCACTGCTGTTCGTTTCGGGCACGATGACCTTCGTGACGCATCAGCGCATGGCGAGGATGCCCGAGGCACGCCGCTCGGATATCCCGGTTGCCGTCATGGCCATAGCCGGGATGGTGGCGCTGGGGGTGCCGATCTTCATCCTGCTGGCCAGCGGAATCACGGGATAGCATGGCCCGCGCCCCGGTCCGATATGTCTGCCAGTCCTGCGGCACGGCCCATACGAAATGGGCGGGGCAATGCGGGGATTGCGGGGCCTGGAACTCCCTGAGCGAGGAGGCCACGCAATCCGCAGGCCCCCCCTCGAAATCCCTGACCACGGGCAAGGGGCGGCGCGTGGCCCTGTCCTCGCTGTCGGCCAATGAACCGCCCCCCGAAAGGGTGCAGAGCGGGATCGGAGAATTCGACCGGGTGCTCGGCAACGGTCTGGTCCCCGGTTCCGCCATTCTGGTAGGCGGCGATCCCGGCATCGGAAAATCCACGCTGCTGTTGCAGGCCGCCGCCGCCATTGCGCGGACGGGGGCAAAGACGATCTACGTTTCGGGCGAGGAGGCACGGGCACAGATCCGCCTGCGCGCCGAACGCCTCGGGGTATCCGATACCGACGTGCTGCTGGCGGCGGAAACGAGCCTGCGGGATATCCTCACCACGCTGGATGCCGAGAAACCGGCGCTCGTGGTGATCGATTCGATCCAGACCATGTGGTCCGATACCATCGAGAGCGCGCCCGGCTCGGTCAGTCAGGTGCGCGCCTGTGCGCTGGAACTGACGAATTTCGCCAAGCGGCGCGGGGTGGCCGTCATCCTCGTCGGGCATGTGACCAAGGAAGGCCAGATCGCCGGGCCTCGCGTGGTCGAGCATATGGTTGATACGGTGCTCTATTGCGAGGGCGAGCGCGGACATCAGTTTCGTATCCTGCGCGCGGTGAAAAACCGTTTCGGCCCCGCCGACGAGATCGGCGTCTTCGAGATGACCGGGGCCGGCATGAAGGAGGTATCCAACCCCTCCGCCCTGTTCCTCGGCGACCGGGACGAGCGGGCACCCGGTTCGGTGGTGTTTGCCGGTATCGAGGGAACGCGGCCCGTTC
The DNA here is from genome assembly GCA_937922185.1 of uncultured Neomegalonema sp. Taxonomy (GTDB): domain Bacteria; phylum Pseudomonadota; class Alphaproteobacteria; order Rhodobacterales; family Rhodobacteraceae; genus JAHDDY01. Next base: position 3,278 of record CAKZUT010000238.1, on the reverse strand, counting down.
TGGTGGAGTTTCAGGCCCTTGTCGCACAATCCTCTCTCGGCACCTCGCGCCGCGCGGTGGTGGGCTGGGATTCGGGACGGCTGGCTATGGTGCTGGCGGTGCTGGAAGCGCGATGCGGCCTTCAACTGGGCGCATTCGACGTCTATCTGAATGTCGCGGGAGGGTTGCGGATCAGCGAACCTGCCGCCGATCTGGCAGTGGCGGCGGCCCTGATTTCGAGTTATACGAACAATCCGGTCCCGGCGCGTACCGTCGTCTTCGGCGAGATAAGCCTGTCGGGAGCCATTCGCCCGGTGGCGCAATCGGGGGCACGACTGCGGGAGGCGCGCAAGCTGGGTTTCGACACGGTTTTCACCCCACCACGGGGGGAGGACAAGGACAAGGCGGACGCCGATGCCGTCCGAATCGAGGAATTCGACGAGCTGCGTAATCTGGTGGAGCGGTTCGATACCGACAGCACCACGTAGCGACAGGAAAGACAGATGGAACTCACTTCGACAATCGTTGATGCGGTCATCGCCGTAGTCGTGCTGCTATCGGCACTGTTCGCCTACAGCCGGGGATTCACGCGCGAGGTCTTTACCCTCGGCATCTGGATCGTGGCGGCGCTGGCGGCGCTCAACTTCTATCCGATGGTCGAGCCGGTGCTGCGCGACTTCATTGACCTGGGCGATCTGACGCCCTGGGCGGCGATTGCCATTGCCTTCGTGCTGGCGCTCATCATCCTCACTATCGTGGCCGGGGCCATTGCCTCCTTCATCAGCAATTCGGCCCTTGGCCCCATCGACAAGGGGCTGGGCTTCCTGTTCGGTGTGGCGAGAGGTCTGGTGCTGCTGGCGCTGGTGTGGATTTTCGTCGGCGGCTCGAACCCGGCAACGCTGCAAGACCCGATCATCACGGAATCCTATGGCGGCAAGATCGTCGGGGATACCGCGACGGCCCTGAAGGACGCGATGCCGACCGAAATGCCGGACTTCCTGCAAAAAGCTCTGGGCGACCTCTTCGACAAGGCCCCCGGTGCCAGCACAGAACCGGTGAATGAACTGGTGGAACCGAATCCGATCTAAATCGCGACAGCGGAGAAAGCTTCCCGCCCGCGCGGGAATGACAGGGGGACGCGATGGCCGAAGCGGATACACTGCTCGACGACAAGCTGAACGAGGAATGCGGGGTATTCGGCGTCTATGGCGCGGAGGCCGGGGATGCTGCGGCGCTGGTTGCACTCGGACTGCACGCCCTGCAACACCGGGGGCAGGAGGCCGCCGGGATCGTCTCCTACGATGACCGGACCGAGGATTTCTACAACGACCGCCGGATCGGCCTCGTTCGCGATACCTTCACCAAGCAAAGCGCCATCGACCGCCTGCCCGGTTCGCTCGCTATCGGGCATAACCGCTATTCGACGGCGGGTTCGAAAGGCATCACCGCCCTGCGCGACATTCAGCCGATCTTCGCGGAATTCGCGCCCGGCGGCTGTGCCATTGCCCATAACGGCAATATCACCAATGCCGCCGCGCTACGCACCGATCTGGTCCAGCGGGGGTCGATCTTCCAGTCCTCCTCGGATACCGAATGCATCGTCCACCTCATGGCGCGCTCGATCCAGAACAAGCTGCCCGAACGCATCACCGACGCCCTGCGCGCCGTGGAGGGGGCCTTCTCGATCATCGCCATGACACGCACGAAAATGATCGGGCTGCGCGATCCGTCCGGGGTGAGGCCGCTGGTGCTGGGGCGTTTCGGCACCGCCTATGTCCTGAGTTCGGAGACCTGCGCGCTCGATATCATCGGGGCCGAATACGTGCGGGATATCGAACCCGGCGAGATGGTGGTCATCAGCGAGAAGGGCGTCGTGTCGAGCCGCCCCTTCGAGCCGAAACCGAGCCGCTTCTGCGTCTTTGAATACGTCTATTTCTCGCGTCCTGACAGCCGGATCGACGGGCGCAGCGTCTACGAGACACGCCGCCGGATCGGCGAGGAACTGGCGCGCGAGCACGTCGTGGAGGCCGATGTCGTCTGCCCCGTGCCCGATAGCGGAACGCCCGCCGCCATCGGCTACAGTCAGGAAAGCGGCATCCCCTTCGCCTTCGGCGTGATCCGCAACCAGTATACGGGCCGCACCTTCATCGAGCCGACGGATCACATCCGCAATCTCGGCGTAAAGCTGAAGCTGAATGTCAACAAGGCGGTGGTCGCGGGCAAGCGGGTCGTGCTGGTTGACGATTCGCTCGTGCGGGGCACGACCTCGATCAAGATCATGCAGATGGTCAGGGATGCCGGGGCAAAGGAAGTGCATTTCCGCATCGCCTCGCCGCCGACCGCATGGCCCTGCTATTACGGTGTCGATACCCCGAACCGTTCCAAACTGCTCGCCTCGCACATGACCACCGAGGAAATGCGCGCCCATCTGGGGCTGGACAGTCTGGCCTTCACGTCCCTCGACGGTCTGTACCGGGCCTGCGGCGAGGGCGGGCGCAATGCGGAGGCTCCCCAGTATTGCGATGCCTGTTTCACGGGGGAGTATCCGCTCCCGCCACAGGATGCGATCGCCAGCGGCGATCTCGTGCTGGATGCTGCTGAATGACGGCGGAAACCCGTATCGCTCTGGTCACCGGTGCCTCTCGCGGACTGGGCTATGCCGTGGCCCGTGCGCTGGCAGGGCGCGAATATCAGGTCTGGGCACTGGCGCGCACACAGGGGGCACTGGAGGAACTGGACGACGCCATCGCTTCGGACGGGGGCCTGCGCCCTACCCTGCTGCCTCTCGATATCACCGATACCGCCGCGCTGGAGCGAATGGCGGAGGCGATCCATCTCAGACACGGGCGGCTCGATCTGCTGGTCCATTGCGCGATCCATGCGCCCCACCTCTCGCCGGTGACGCATCTCGATGCAAAGACGCTCGACAAGGCTTTCGCGATCAATGCGCGTGCCGTTCAGACAGTGCTGAGGGTCACCGACCCCCTGCTGGGGAAAGCGGATAATCCGACGGCGGTTTTCCTGACGGATTCGCAGGACGGCAAGGCGCTCTGGTCCCCCTATCACGCGACCAAAGAAGCCGGGATCGCCTTCGCGCGGGCCTGGGCGGCGGAACGTGAAAAGGCGGGCATCGCCGTGCATTTCCACCGCTCCCCCCCGATGCCGACCGCGACACGGGCACGGTTCTATCCGAGCGAGAACCGCGAAGCTCTGACCCCCTGCGCGCAGGCCGCGCAAGGGGTGCTGTCACTGATCTAGAGCACTCTGAATTCTATCTGAATCAGGAGTATCACCATTCA
>CAKZUT010000237.1 GCA_937922185.1 uncultured Neomegalonema sp. | reverse complement strand
CGGCTCCGGGCGCGCGATCAGCGGCAGAGCGACCGGTTCGGCGGGGCGGAATTGCTGTGGCTGTTGTTGCGGCGGGGCGGGGGGCGGCGGTGCTACAATAACCTCCTGCCCGCCGAATACCGGCCCGTTCTGCGGCGGACGATACTGCTCGACCGGGGCCAGGGGCCGGGGTGCGCGGGGCAGGGTACCCTGCGGCGAGACCGGGCGGAAACGGCGGTTGTCCTGCTCCGGCTGGAAAGGAGCGGGGTCGGGGGGCTGAATCGCCGGAACCGATTCGTAATACAGGGGCTGTGTGGCCAGCGGAGTCGGTTGCGGCTCCGCGAAAAAGGGCTGCGCCTGCGGAAAGACGGAAGAGGGCGGCGTTGGCTCTCCATAGAGCACGGTCTGCGCCTGTACGGGGAGAATGGCGGTTGCCAGCGCAAGCAGGCTGGCGGCGGTGGTCCTCAGCATGGGATCTCCTTCTCGACCTTACTTCGCGAGCGCCACCCCCGCGCCGCCTGTTCAGCCTTCCATAGCGTGTACGCCGCTCATGCGCCACGCCTGCAAGGGACTTTCCCGCATGATGACGGGCGTATTGTGTCGTCCCTGCGGAACCTGTTTCGTTTCGTGCTCCGGTCGGTTAGTCCAGACACCGCTGGTTTGGCAAGACTGTGGCCGGAGGACAACGATGACGGTGGTTTTGTACGCGGGTGACACCGCCGAAGGGCAGGCATGGCGTGATCGGGTGCTGGCCCTGCGCCCCGGCCTGGATTTCCGGCTCGATATCGGGGCGACCGATCCGGGCGATGTCGATATCCTCGTCTATGAGGCCAGCGGACCCCTGAAGGATCTCGCCCCCTATGCCGGGGTGGCCGCGATCCAGAATCTCTGGGCCGGGGTGGAGGCGATTCTCGCCAACCCGACCCTGCCCGCCGATACCACGCTGTGCCGCATGGTCGAGCCGGGGCTGACCATCGGGATGACCGATTACGTCGCGGGGCACGTCCTGCGCCTGCATCTGGGCATGGACCGGCATCGCGACAATCAGACGCGCGGGGTCTGGACCGATGACAACCCGCCCCTGTCCACTGATCGCAGGGTCGGAATCGTCGGCCTCGGAGTGCTGGGGCGCGACGTCGCCGAAAAACTGGCTGTCCTGCGCTTTGATGTCTCCGGCTGGAGCCGGTCGGCCAAGCGGATCGACGGTGTGCGATGCCTGCATGGCCCGGAGGGATTCGACACGCTGCTGGCGGAATCGGATATTCTGGTCCTGCTCGCGCCCCTGACGCCGGAAACCGAGAACCTGATCGATGCGGAGAGTATCGCCCGCATGAAGCCCGGCGCGCATCTCATCAATGTGGCGCGCGGCGCGATGATCGACGACGATGCGCTGCTGGCGGCCCTGGACAGCGGACAGGTGGCCAGTGCGACCCTCGATGTGTTCCGTATTGAACCGTTGCCTGCGGAGCATCCTTATTGGGGCCACCCTTCCGTCACCATCAGCCCGCATATCGCCAGTATAACCCGTCCTGAAACCGCCGCACGGACCATCGTGGAGCAGGTGGACCGGTTTGAACGCGGAGACGCTTTCGTTCATGTGGTGGATAGGAAAAGCGGATATTGATAACCTGTACGGATGCAGAAGATGCCCGGAAGGGTATCCCTGCGGTATCCGTTCTCCCGATGCGGGCTTTTGCTGCATTGCAGTGCAGTCTGCGGATGACGTATGGATAGCGCATGAGTGACGACGAATCCGAAAAACGCGAAGGGCGCAGCGTCACCTTCCTCGAACCGGCGAAAAAGCAAAGCCCGTGGGCTAACCTGCGATCGAATTTTCTGACCGGATTCGTCGTTTTCGCGCCGATCTCCATCACTATCTATCTTGTCTGGACCTTCGCGGAATTCGTGGATGCGCGCGTTCTGCCGCTTGTGCCGGTGGTCTACAAGCTGGAGGACTATCTGCCGATCTCGCTGCCCGGTCTGGGTGTGGTGGTCTTCTTCTTCATCGTGGCGGGACTTGGCGCGCTGACGAAGGGACTGTTCGGGCGACAGTTATTCCGTATCGGCGAGCGGTTCGTGGACCGGATGCCGGTCGTGCGCTCGATCTACAATACCCTCAAGCAGATCGTGGAGACCATCTTCGCCCAGGGCGGCAAGGACAGTTTCGAGAAGGTCTGCATGATCCAGTATCCGCGACAGGGCATCTGGGCGCTGGCTTTCGTTTCGACCGATACAAGCGGGGAGGTTCTGGCGCGCTCCGGCTCCCGCAAGATGATGAGCGTGTTCCTGCCCACGACCCCGAACCCGACATCGGGCTTTTTGCTTTTCCTGCCCGCCGAGGATGTCGTGATTCTCGATATGAGCGTGGAGGATGCGGCCAAACTCGTCATATCCGCCGGTCTCGTTACGCCGCCCTGGGGGGCGGTTGCCGAGGCCGAGGCTGAAATGGCCCGACGCGAAGCGGCGGAGTAGAGAGCAGGACACGCATTTTTTATCGCCATTATGCCATGATATTTGCAGTCGTTGCAGAATGCGTCTTACATTGCGACAGACAGCGCGCTAAACTCCGCGCCCATGGACATTGCTGCCCCATCTGAGTCGCTTTCCGATTGCAGGGTTCTCCTCGTGGAGGACACCCTTGCCCTTGCGCGAACCTATAAGGGTTTTCTGCGCGGCGAGGACTACAGCGTCGATCATGTCGAGACCGGCGGTGCCGCCAAGGAGGCGCTGAAAGCGGGCGAGCATGACCTCGTTCTCCTCGATCTGCGCCTGCCCGATATTCCGGGCGAGGACATCATGACCTGGATGCGCGAAACCGGCCTCGACCTGCCGGTCGTGGTCATCACGGCGCAGGGATCGGTCGGCGTCGCCGTGGAGGCCATGCGCGCCGGGGCCGTCGATTTCCTGATGAAGCCCTTCACCGAGGATCGTCTGGTTCATTCGATCCGCACGCATCTCGATCAGAGTCGCTTTCTCAAGGCCGCCGCCCGCCCCGTCGCCGAAGCCCCCGTGCGGGTGGTACCGCAACCCAAGGCAATCGAGCCGGGGGATCGTACCTTCGCCGGGTTCATCGGCGACAGCGTACCCATGCAGGCCGTCTATCGCCTGATCCGCAGCGCCTCGGCCTCCAATGCCACCGTTTTCATCACGGGTGAAAGCGGCACGGGCAAGGAAGTTTGCGCGAACGCCATCCATGATACCAGCGCCCGCAAACCGAAGAATTTCGTGCCTCTCAACTGCGCCGCCATTCCCGGCGATCTGATGGAGAGCGAGATCTTCGGTCATGTGAAGGGCGCGTTCACGGGCGCGACCTCCGACAAGACCGGCGCGGCCCAGCTTGCGGATGGGGGAACGCTGTTCCTCGATGAAATCTGCGAGATGTCACCGCATCTCCAGACCAAGCTGCTGCGCTTTATCCAGACCGGCAGTTTCAACCCCGTCGGCAAGGCCGAGACGGTAACGGTCGATACGCGGTTCATCTGTGCCACCAATCGCGACCCGCTGACCGAAGTAACGGCGGGGCGATTCCGCGAAGACCTGTATTACCGCCTTCATGTCATCCCCATCGAGATGCCCGCCCTGCGCGACCGGGGCGAGGATGTCATGCGGATCGCCGAGGGCTTCCTGCGCGACTATGCCGCCGAGGAGGGCAAGGAACTGTCGAGCTTCTCCTCCGGCGCGCGCGATGCGCTGCTGGCCTATGGCTGGCCCGGCAATGTGCGACAGCTCCAGAACATCATCCGCCATGCCGTCGTCTTCGGCGAGGGAACAGAGGTGACCGCCGCGATGCTGCGGGCGCCCATCGGCCATGCGAGCGGTCAGCAGGCAGCCTCTCTCGCCCCGGCACCGCAGGTGCGGCCCGGCGCAGGCAATGCCGGACAGCCCGGTGCGGCTGTGAACGGCGCGGCGCGGCCTGATCCCAATGATCTCAACGCCCTCGCGGCGGCGATCCGCCCCCTCGAAGATGTCGAGCGCGAGGCTATCGAGAATGCTGTCGAGCAATGCGGCGGCGATGTCCGCAAGGCCGCCGTGTTCCTCGGAGTCTCTCCGGCCACCATCTATCGCAAGCAGAAAAGCTGGCGAGAGCGGACTGCCTGACCCTGTTTCCGGGGATATCTGCTCCATTGTCGGCGGATGGTTCCGGTTCAGCCGAACGGAGCCGGTGTCGCACTATATCTCTGTGCGCTTCAGGCCGAAATAGAGCAGTAAAAAAGCCTTGAGGATGTTCACAACGGCATACGCAACCGCGAATCCTATCGCGCCGCCCAATGCACCCCCGATCGGATACATCACCAGGCAAAGAAGAAGGGTGAACAGCATTATCTTCCCCAGCAAACGCTCGGAGCCATCAAGAAACAACAGCATCCCGAAAGGGCCGGTTGCCCCTATGAAGAACTGCGTGATCGTGAATATAATCAAAGAGGGCGTGGCGATATCCATTCCCTGACCGAATATGTTCAGAAAGAACCCCGGAAAAGCGATCAGGACAAGCGCAGGGAAGAACGCCAGGGCGCTGGACGCCAAACAGGCCCGTCGCATCAGGCTCCGCAAGGCCGGTGTATCGCCGAGCGTTTTGTGGTGCACGATGCGGGGACTCAGGAACAGGTTGATTGCGGTCAACGGGAAACTGACCAGCAAGGCCAGTCTTTCGGCGGCGCGGGCATACCCGATCTCCACCTCTCCCATGAACGGGCCGACGACAGCAAAAGACCCGGCCTGAGTTGCGAAAATAGAGACGGTAATCAAGGTGAAATAAAGCGATCCCTTTTGGAAATCTGCTTTGTCAAACGCATCCATATTATCGTTTTTGATTTTGCGGGCATGACTGAAGCAGCCCCATAATGCGATAAAAACACAGAACAATGTGACAGAAAGAAAGATGATGGAAATGAGCAGTTCGATATCCATCGAAGATCTGTAATATAGAACAAGCAATAAGACGCCGGACGTCACGAAGGACAGTATTCCGAGATCCATCATGCCGGACATGGCCACATGACGTAGCCCTTTTACATAACCGGCTGTGACTGCGAAGAATGTCAGGGGCAGGGTCGCAAGCAGTATCAGGCCGCTTTCACCGAAGAGTTCGTTCCAGTATTCCGGCCAGAGAAGCCATGCAGCGACGATCAGGGCCGTCATCGCCCCCCCGAGCACCCCCGTCCTCGCCAGAGTATGCCTGAGCGCGACGGGTAATGTGCCGAGATTCTGCTTCGCCAGACTGCCCGACACATGCTTCATCAGGCTGGTATCAAGGCCCCAGCGTCCCAGCACGGCAAGCAGGCTTGCAACGGAAAGCGCGAATGTGGTGCTTCCCAGAACCTCGGCTCCCGCCGCCCGGCTGATCACGACGCTCAGCGCAATGCCGCCGATGCTCGCCAGACCCCTTAAAATGATGACGTTACCGAGGCTCAGGCCGGACCGAACGATTGCGGCAGTCTTCCCGTCCGGTGGCCGGATCATGGTTTTGCTACTTCCATGCGAAGAGATAGATATCGCTGCACAGGCTCGGTTTTATTCGCAGAATCGGATCGATGACGGGGGCGACGGTTTTGATGAACTTGTTGGGATTGCGATAGGCCAGCCAGTTTTTTCCCTGAATTTCGACCTTCGAGGCACCGAGATCGCGCGCGATATAGCGCAGGTCATCGACATCGGGTTCGCGGATATGCCCCCGGAAAACCTCCTGTTCATACCAGTCGCGCATCTGGGACCATTTCCCGTATCCGAGCGGGACGGTGATCCTTTTCCGCAGGTTCACACAGTTCGGCACACCGATCCACATCACGCCGCCCGAAGGCATTCGCTCCCAGAACCGGTGCAGCATCGCCTTGGGGGAGTTGCGCCAGTGTTCCATCGAGTCATGGCTTGTCACCATGTCGAAACCGCGTTCTGTCAGCGGTTCAATGGGTTCATCGAACGCATCCGCTCCGATGAGCCGGACACCGGCTTCACGGATTTGGTCGATGACGGCTCTGGACCCGTCATTCTGGACTGTATCGTCGCCGAGATCATCAATGATCGTGGTTTTGTAGCCGTATTTCTGAAGCGTGGACATGAACGGCACGATACCGCCTCCGATATCCACGATCTCGCCCCCTTCGGGAACTTTCTCGACGACCTGTTCCAATTGCCATTGCAGGCGTTTGCGGTTGGCGTCGATCAGCCATTTCTGGTTTTCGGGATAGGCAGAACGCGCCAGATCGAGTTCTTTGCTGATTACGTCCGGAGTCATCCGTTGCTTCCTGTTCATATGTCAATCTCTGCCGCGCGTGCGCGGAAATACTCTTCGACCTCCGCCGCATTCATGGCCGGTTCGTGAGAGGAATTATAGGGTCGGTCGGGGCGTGGCTGACCATGCAGATACTTGTACTGCTCCGCCGATGCATCCGCGAAGGCCGACAGGATGACGAAGAATTCACCGGATTCGAAGGTGCGGCGCACCTCCTCGTCGTTCATCAGTTCCTCGTACATCTTCTCGCCCGGCTTGGCCCCGATCTCGACGATCTCGATTGATTCCCTGCCGATGATGCGTCGCAGGCTGGTCGCGATATCCTCGATCCGCGCGACGGGCATCTTGGTGACCATCACCTCACCGCCGCTTGCCAGCCAGACGGAATCGAGCACGAGTTTCGCCGCTTCGGACAGGGTCATGATGAACCGCGTCATCTCACGATCCGTCAGCGTGATCGGCCCTCCGTTTGCGATCTGCCGCTGGAACAGGGGAACGACCGATCCGCGTGATCCGAGGACATTGCCGAAACGGGTGGAGGCGAAGACCGTCTGATGGTTGCCCCGGCTCTCGCTGGCCGCCGTGACCAGGCGCTCTCCCATCAGCTTTGACGTACCCATCACGTTGGTCGGGTTCACCGCCTTGTCCGTGGACGTGTAGATCATCCGCTCGACGCCGTTGTTCAGCGCGGCATTGATGACGTTCTGCGTCCCTTCGATATTGGTCTGGATGGCCTGAGCCGGGCTGTCCTCGCAGAGGCCGACATGCTTGAGCGCCGCCGCGTGCAGGACGATCTCAACATCCTGCATCCGCAACATCAGCGACTCGAAATCGCGGACATCCGCGAGGTGACAACTGACACGACCCGATTTGCGGTATTGCTCCTGCTGAAAGAACAGCTCGGTTTCGTTATTGTCGATGCAGACGATCCGCGTGTCGGGAATTTCGGCAAGCTGCCGGACCAGTTCCGCGCCGACTGTGCCGCATGATCCCGTCACGAGGACTGTTTTGCCGGAAAACTTTTCGATACTCACGATTTCCACCTCACACGCGGCATGATCCGGTTTTTGTCGATCCGGTCCTTATTCGCAATGATACGCTCGAACATGCCGGTCAGAACGTCCTCGGTCATGTAATGCGGTTTGAGACCCAGCTCCAGCAAACCGGAACTCGTCGGGTTGTAGTAATGCTCTTCCAGTTCCTTGCGCGGGTTCGGGATCGACTTGATCTCGACGCCGAGGCCCAGTCGGTCGCCTGTTTCCTTGATCCGGGACGCGATCTCGTTGACCGAGAATGTCTCTGTCAGCTGATTGAAGATACGCAGCTCGCTTTTTTCCGCAGGTTGCTCGGCGGCGAGGCGCACACATTGCAGGGTATCGCGCAGATTGAGATAGCCCCGCGTCTGTCCGCCGCCGCCATAGACTGTCAGAGGTACACCCGCGACGGCCTGAACGAGGAAGCGGTTCACGACCGTGCCGAAGATATCATCGTAGTGGAAATGAGGGCACAGGCTCGGGTCCATATCCGCCTGTTCGGTCGAGAGGCCATAGACAGGGCCTTGCATCAGGTCGGTAACCCGCAGGCCATAGGTTCGTACATAGAACCAGAGCAGGTCGGTATCGAGCACCTTCGTGGTGTGATAGAGCGATCCGGCGGCACGTGGAAAGAGGAACTTGTCCTTGCGGCCCTTGTGGTCGATCTCGATCCATCCTTCTTCGATGTCGATATTCGGCGTACCGTATTCTCCCATCGTTCCGAGCTTCACGATGTGACAGTCCGGCACGATATCCTTCACGGCCCAGATGCAGTTGAACGTCACGTCCAGATTGTTCTGGAAGGTTTCACGGGCTTCCCGGAAGCCACGCATCGAATAGGGTGCGGAGGGCTGCTCGGCGTAATGGACGATGCAATCGGGTTGCGTCTCCCTCACGACCTCGAACATGAATTCGGGCTGGGCGAGGTCACCGATACGCACCTCGATCGAATGCCCGCTGAGAGCATGGAACACCCGCGCGCGTTCGCTCAGGCCCGGTGTCGCGATCAGCGCCTCGCTGTCGGTCGCCTCCGCGATCTGCCGACGCATGTAGTTATCGGTGACACAGACTTCGTGCCCGGCTGCCGCAAAATCCATGGCTGTCGGCCAACCGAGATATCCGTCGCCTCCGAGGATGAGCACCTTCATGATTGTATTCCTGAAATTGAGACAGCTTATGACGCCCTGTCGGGCATATAGGTATCCTGAAAGAAGCGGACGGTCCTCCTGAGACCGTCAGGCAGGGCGACTTCTGCCTGCCAGTTCAGCTTCCGCTTCGCCTTGGACGTATCGGAGAAGTTCCGGGCGACGTCCCCGGTGCGAGTCTCTCCGTTGAAGACCGACGGTTTCGGCAGTCCGGCCTCGACCATCGTTTCGACCAGAACATCCGTGAGCGCGCCGACGGTCGTTTCGGCGGCGGTGGCGATCTGGAAGCACTCGCCTCCCACGCCCTTTTCGACGGCGGCGGCCCGAATGGCGCGCACCAGATCCGAGATATGGATGAAATCCCGTGTCTGTGATCCGTCACCGTAGATTTCGAGCGTCTCGCCGTCGAGCGCGGCCTTGATGAATTTCGCGACGACGGAAGCCTTGTGGGTCGATCCCTCACCATAGACATTTCCGAATCGCAGGGCCACGGTCTGCACACCGAAGCAGTGGAAATAAGCCGAGCAGTATCCTTCGCCCGCCAGTTTAGATGCCCCGTAGGGCGAGGCCGGACGCGGGGCCATTTCCTCGTGCAGCGGAGGTATCTGAACCCCGAGCGGAGCGCCGGATGAGGCGAAGACGAACCGTTCCGTGCCGTTTGCCCGCGCCGCCTCCAGCGCGTTCAATGTCCCGATGATGTTCACATTGCAATCCATGCGGGGGGCTTCGACCGAGGGGGCCACACCTGTATTGGCGGCCAGATGGATCACCGCGTCGGCACCCTGCGTCGCCTCGCGCATCGCATCCGCATCGAGGATATCGCCCTCAACGAGGGTCAGCGTCGCGCTCCAGTCCGTGCCTTCGGTGAAGTCGGCGGTTCCCGCAAGGTCGGCTTTCGTGCCCACGGACAGATTGTCATAGACCCGGATCGCATGACCCGCACCATTGGATCTGTTGTCGTCGAGAAGGGCCTGGATGAGCGCCCTTCCGATAAAGCCGCATCCGCCCGTGATGAGCCAGTTCATTGATGTTTCCTTTTCGCAGCCGCAACATGGTATGCTGCTTCATGTTGCGCCACACAAGTTTGCAGTGAAAAATGCTCGCGCGCCCGGAGCGGGCCGTTTCTCGCCATGGCCGCATATAACCCCGGCTCTTGCAGCAAGCGCGCGACGCCCTCCGCCATGGCATCGACATCACCTTCGGGAACGATGATCCCGGCGCTCCCCTCGCCCTCGCCGAGCATCTCACGGACACCGCCGACATCGAAGACAACCTGGGGCACACCGATCGCCATCGCTTCGAGAACGCAGATCGGACTCGCCTCGGAACTCGAT
>CAKZUT010000236.1 GCA_937922185.1 uncultured Neomegalonema sp. | reverse complement strand
TGCGGTGGTATCGGATTTCATCTCCGGTGCGGTCGAGACGCTGGCCCCGGCGAACGACCCCGACCACTGGGATCTGGTGGAGGGGCAGGGATCGCTCTATCACCCCGCCTATGCGGGGGTAACGCTGGGCCTGATCCACGGAGCGCAGGCCGATGCGCTGGTGCTGTGCCACGAACCCACCCGCACCCATATGCGCGCCCTGCCCGACTACCCTGTGCCCGACATGGGCGACGTCATGGCCATGGCCCTGCCCCATGCGAAGCTGACGAACCCGGACGCACAATTCGTCGGCGTGGCGGTGAACACGAAGAATCTCGACGATGCGGCGGCAGAACGGTTTCTGAAGGAGACGGAGGACCGCTTCGGGCTGCCGACGGTGGACCCGGTGCGGACGGGGGTTGGGCGGATCGTGGATGGGTTGAGCTGAGCGTAACCGTCCCCAATCACACGAGAGACACCATGCCCCTTACCCTCACCGCCACCCCCGAAACCTTTCCCATGGACGGCACCTTCACGATTTCGCGGGGGAGTCGGACGGAGGCGCGGGTGGTGACGGTTGCGGTCACGGATGGCGACCATACCGGCCATGGTGAGTGTGTTCCCTATGCCCGTTATGGCGAGACCGTGGAGAGCGTTATCGCGCAGGTCGAGGCGGCGGGACCGCTGGAAACACCGCGCGACGCGCAGACGATGCCCGCCGGGGCGGCGCGCAATGCGGTCGATTGCGCGCTGTGGGATCTGGAGGCAAAGCGCAGCGGTGAGCCGGTATGGCAACTCCTCGGCCTGCCGGAGCCGCAGCCGGTCACGACGGCCTATACCCTCTCGCTGGAAACCCCCGATACCATGCGCGCCAGGGCGGCGGAGAATGCCCATCGGCCCTTGCTGAAGATCAAGCTGGGCGGGGAGGGCGATCTGGAGCGGCTGCGCGCCGTACGGTCCGGCGCGCCCGATGCCACGCTGATTATCGACGCGAACGAGGGCTGGACCCCCGAAATCTACGCCGCACTGGCTCCCGAACTTATGTCCCTCGGCGTTGCCATGGTCGAACAGCCTTTGCCCGCCGGAGAGGACGAAGCCCTGCGCGGGATGGAACGGCCCCTGCCCGTCTGCGCCGATGAGGCCTGCCACGACCGCACCTCGCTGCCGAAGCTGGTCGGCAAGTACGACATGATCAATATCAAGCTCGACAAGACCGGGGGCCTGACGGAAGCTCTCGCTCTGCGCGATGAGGCGCGGGAGATGGGTTTTCGGATCATGGTCGGCTGCATGGTCGGCACGTCGCTGGCGATGGCTCCGGCGCTGCTGGTGGCGCAGGGAGCCGAGATCGTGGATCTCGACGGGCCGCTGTTGCTGGCGAAGGATCGCGAGACGCCGCTGGTCTTCGCGGGCAGTATCGTATATCCGCCCGTTCCCGCGCTCTGGGGCTGATAAAACTCTTGGGGCTGATAAAAAAATGGGGCGACGCTCCCCCGAACGCCGCCCCTGCCGTCAGTGGTCCCCCGACCCGTTTACTCAGCGATACGCCAGCTTGCGGCCCGGTTATTCGGGGTCGCGGCTGAGAGGAAAAAGTTCGAGGACGATCCCGTCCGGCACGCATCCGGGTTCTGGTCGCAGAATGCCTGCACATCCCCGATCCACTGACGATAGGCGGCGATGGGCGTGAAGTACATATCGTACCCCGCGACCATGCACGAATTGCCCGCGCTGTCCTCGGTGCCCGGTTCGATACCCGACAATACCCCCGCCAGCGATGCCGACCCGTCAAGACCGTAGCTGACCAGCGGTCCCCCGCTTTCGCCCCGGCACACGCCCTCAAGACGCCCCTGCGGGCTGGTCACGGTGATATAGCCGGGCCACTGGACATCCGTGACCGCAAGCGCGACGGTCTGGAGCGTCGGCTGATCGGCCAGCGGTCCCGTTACCGGCCACCCCGCTGCCTGAGCGATGCCCCCCGGCACCACCGACGGCCTGCGGTAATCATCCATCTGCGCTGGCACGATATCGCGCGGCAGCGGCTCGGACAGGCGGATCAGGGCGATATCATTGCTCAGCGAACTGTATTCGAAACCCGCATGGATGACAGCCCAGCTTGCCTTGCGGCGGATCGCACTCCGGCCCGCATATTCACGGTCGCCGACGGTCAGATCGATATGCGACCATTTCGAGCCGTCCGCAGGGGCAAGGCAATGGGCGGCGGTCACGACCCAGCGGGACGAAATAACGGTCGCTCCGCAATGTTCTGTCAGGACGTAACCGTCATCGTCGTAGCGCACCTGAAGCTTGACCATCGACCGGAAACTCGGATCGGCGGCTTCCCCGAACCGCGCCTGCTCACCGCGCCGATAGCTGTTGCCCTTGGCCGACCCCACGCGGCTGCCGGATGTCTCGACAGCCAGAACGGAAACAGCATTCAGGTCGGTAAGCGATTCAGCGGCAGCGCCTGTCATGCCGGTGGCAACGAGTGCGATAGCGGCGGCCATGGTCTTCAGTGCGATCATTATTCCGGTGTCCCTTGGTCTAAGGTGCCCCCCCAATGGGCTTCAGACCAATATGACCGTTGGAGGTAAACATAACGAAGAACGCCGGGAGTAATAAGAGTTAGAATTTGATCTATTTTGTCATGACCGGACGATATGTTACCTTTCAAACCGCATGAATTCATGTTTTCAGTAAAATTGTTCGCAATTGTCGCCCCCGCTTCATGACATGCCCGCCTCCGCCGCGATCAGGTCGGCGATATGGGCGCAATCCCCGATGCTGAAGGTCAGGGGCAGGCGCATGTCGAACAATCCGGCAAGGATCGCATCGGTCTGCGGCAAATCCTGCGCGGGCACATAATGCCAGCTCCGGTGGTTCGAGGTGAAGGCCACAGGCTCCTCCGCACCGAACCATTTCAGCTCGACCCCCTTCTCCTTCAGGCGCGCAACGAAGCCCTCGCAATCCTGCGGCGAGAAACCGGGGGCGAGGAACTGGATGGAACTGGCCACGAAAAACTCCTCGGGCGGGCGATGCGGCATATAGAGGGCATTGACCTGGGACAGCCGGGACGCGATGGCCTCGTACCGCGCGTTCCAGCGGGCCGCATTGGCATCAAGCGTCTCAAGCTGCGGCAGAAGGATCGCGGCACGCAGGTTATCCATGCGGCCCGACATATTCGGCGTCTCAAGCCGGATGGTCTCGAACACCTCCGGCGGCGGCGCGGCGCGATGGCGTTCATAGAGCATGTAGGAGCCGGACATCATGATCGCGCGGGCCATGAATTCGGGATCGTCGGAGGTGAGCAGGCCCCCCTCGCCGGAATTGATGTGCTTGTAGGTCTGGGTCGAGAAACACCCGGCCAGTCCGAAACCGCCGCTTGCCCTGCCATTCCATTTCGCGCCCATCGTATGGGCGCAATCCTCGATCAGGGTGACGCCCGTTGCCTCGCACAACGCGCAGAGGGCGTCCATGTCCACGAGATGCCCGCGCATGTGCGAGAGCATCAGCACCCGCGCGCCGCTATCGGCGATGCGGCGTTCAAGATGGTCCAGATCAATGACCAGATCGCGGGTTATCTCGACCAGCACCGGCTCGGCCCCCACGGCGGCGATGGCTCCCGGCACCGGGGCGAGGGTGAAACCATTGGTGAGCACCCTGTCGCCTGCCCGGACCCCGGCGGCGCGCAGAGACACGGACAGCGCGTAACCGCCCGAAGCACAGGCCAGACAGTATTTCGCCCCCTGATAACGGGCATAGGCCTCTTCCAGCCGGGAGGCCGGAGCAATCTCTCCCTCGCCGGTATTGTAGCGGTGCAGCCGCCCGCCCCGCATCACCGCCACCGCCGCCGCAATGGCATCCTCGGGGATAGGTTCCTGCTGGGTGAAGTTACCGGTGAATGGCTGCATGGGTCTGCCCTCGTGTTCGCATAGACCCTATCCATCGCCGGGTCGGGGCGGCAATGCAAACCGAATGGCCCTCAGAGCAGGGCAATCGCCCAAAGAAGAAATCATGCTGTCCCGAACGCAATGCGGCATGAAATGACGCTTTGCAGATGCGGGACCACCTATAATTTGCAGTCAACGCAAAGCATAAGGAGGCCCCGCATCGAGTGCGGGGCAGAGAAAAACTCTTTCAGGCAATTGCCCTGGCATTCACCGGGCATCCGGGGGCTTGCGGCAGGGGAAGGTGTCCGTGTCGCCACGCCGGAGGAGGGCGGCGATTTCCGGCACACCAT
>CAKZUT010000235.1 GCA_937922185.1 uncultured Neomegalonema sp. | reverse complement strand
CTGACCCGAGGCACGATACCGGTAGAGATAGGTCGGCAGGATCGAATCCAGCGTCGTCGGCCTGATCCCCAGATCATCGAGCGATCCGGCATCGGCCCCGACCACATTATCCTGATCAAGCATAGCCACCTGATCGCGGGTCAGCAGCGGAGCCATGCCGAACAGACGATTGGGCAGCTCGAAAAGCCATGCCTGAATCCGGGCAACCCAGCGCGGAACGGGCATGACGAACCGCTTGCGGCCAGTCTCCTCCATGACGAGATCGAATACGCCGCGCATCGTGATGACCTCCGGCCCGCCCAGTTCAAACGTCGCCCCTTTCGCGCCCGCATCCGACAGAGAGCGCACCACCGCTTCGGCGACATCCCCGACATAGACAGGCTGGAATCGCGTATCACCGCCGATAAGGGGCAGAACGGGAGACATCCGCGCCATACCGGCAAACCGGTTGAAGAACTCGTCTTCCGGCCCGAATACGAGAGAGGGACGCAGGATAGTCGCCGTCGGCACATGGCGAAGCACCGCCGCCTCGGCTTCGGCTTTCGTGCGCTGATAGGAGATATCGGAATCGGCATCCGCGCCGATAGCGGAGATATGGATAAGGCGATCAATACCGTGCTGAGCGCAGAAACGCGCGATGCGCTCCGCTCCGTCGCGCTGAACGGCGTCGAAAGTCTGCTTGCCGGTGGGAAAGAGGATGCCGACGAGATTGATGACGGCATCCGACCCGAGAATCGCGCGTTCGGTAGAGGCGTCGTCGCGGATATTGGCCTGTATGGTCTCGACCTGACCGACATCACCCGCCGTGCGAAGGAACATCGCCTCGTTGGGTCGGCGCACCGCCACCTTCACGCGCCAGCCCTGCTTGGCCAGTTTGCGAACGGCATAACGACCGATGAACCCGGAGCCTCCGAAGACCGTAACAACAGGCATGATGTATTCTCCAGCGCAAAGATGAGCCGGTGTTACAGGGGGATGACACGAAACGGAAGGGGCTGACAGCCTTGCGAGACAAGATGTCCGTCAGCCCCTTTCGTGCATCATTCTACGAGGAGTTCAATCCGCCGGTTCTGCGCCCGTCCGGCGCGGGTGTTGTTGTCGGCGATGGGTTCATCAGGCCCGACACCGACCGAATTCACGCGGCCCGGAGCGATACCGTTACGCTGCATATAGGCGACGACAGCATCAGCACGGCGCTGCGACAGGCCGAGGTTGTAGTCCCGCTCGCCCATAGAGTCGGTATGGCCCTTCACCGTGATGCGCGTTGCCGGACAATCACGCGCGATGGTGATAAGGCGGTCGATAACCTGAGCGGCATCGGCGCGGATATCGGCCTTGTTGTTCGCAAACTGGATGCCGTCGCTTCCGACAGCATCGTTCATGCGCTGCTGACACGATGCCACACCGACGGTTTCGGCCATGCTCCGCAGGGACTCGACTTCGGTTTCAAGCTCGCTGATTTTCATGCGCTGCGCGGCAACGGTCGCGGCGACCCGTGCAGAGCGTTCCCGCTGGTTGGCGAGGAGGTTCTGGAAGCGTTTGTCGGCTTCCATCGTGTCCGCGCCTTCACCGGCGTTCTCCTGCGCCCTTGCCAGTTCAGCCTTGAGCGAGGACATCTCATCCTGGGATGCCTTGCGCGAGGTGATCATCGCATCCTGCAATGCCAGTATCCGAAGGCGGGCATTGTCAAGATTGCGCTGGGCACCGGACTCCCCTTCCCTCGCGCCGGACAATGCGTCACGGCTGCTGCGGAGGCGGGTTTGCAGGTTGTCGATGCGGGACTGGGCCGTATCAAGCTGCTGGCGCAGCCCTGCGGCCTCATCACCGCCGCCGCCGCCGGACGGAGCCGCGTCGGCGCGTTCGTTTGCTTCGATCAGGCGCTGCTGAAGACCCTCGATCCGGGCTTCACCGCTGCGGACACCGGCATTGGCCTTGGCGAGATCGGCTTCGAGAGTCGCGATGCGTTCATCGGACCCCGTATCGTCCGATACCGAGGCCGCCGCTTCATTGGCGGCGAGCAGACGCTCCTGCAATCCGGCGATTCGCGCCGCGCTGCGTTTATTGTCCGTCTCGGCTTCCTCAAGGGATTTTTCGAGTTCGGCGATACGCTCGGCCCCGTCATCCGACGACGAGGAGGCGCTGTCTGCCGCTGCGCGCACTTCCTGCAACCGGGCCTGCAACCCTTCGATCCGCGCATTGCTGCGCTTGAGTTCCGTACTGGCCTTGTCGAGCGCGGCATCGTCTTCGGCTTTCGTCGCCTTAGAGCTGGCGATGATTTCCTTGAGGGTCGATTGCAGCGCATTCGTTCGGAATTCAGCGCCGCGCGCACGGGACTCGGCCTTGTCGAGCGCGGCTTGCAGCGCCGCCGCATCATCCGCATCGCCACTGTCTGACGCCGCCGCTGCTGTTGCTGTTGCAGCCGCCGCAACCGGAACCGCAGCCATTGCGGCCATCAGACGCTGTTGCAGGCCGTCGATCCGTACTTCGCTTGAGCGGCCAGCCGTCTGTGCTTTTTCAAGTTCAGCTTCGAGTTCCGCGATCCGCGCCTCGGTATCAGCCCCATCACCGGAACCGCCGTCTCCTGCGGCTTCCAGTTCAGAGATCCGGCTCTTTGCCGTCTCAAGCTCGGCACGCAGGGTATCTATCTCCGACACTTCGCCGTCGCCGGATGCCTGAGCGGAAGCCTCTCCGCTGGGGGCGCGCGCCGAATCAGCGATGCAATCCCCGAACAGACGCCAGCTCTGCGTTCCCTCATCCTCGCTGCGCCGCAGGCACCGCTCGCGTACAAGGCTGGGGATGAATTCCCATTGCTGCGAAATCTGGTTACGCGCCTGACCTTCGAGAAAACCGCAATATTGCGGCGTTGCATCCTCGATACAGATCGTTTTCGGCTGCCAGCCGGGCAATTCCTGTGCATTCGCTCCGGTACCGGCCATGAGCGCGGCGACGGCGCAAGCCGTCAGAATTCGTGATTTCATAACGCTTTCCCTCTGCCTCCGGGGGGGAGGCACGATGCCGGAACCCCAGACGATGCGACAGTCTCGCAACTTTGCGTTCAGAGTACGGGAACCGGACGGATAGCGTCAATATCCCGCATCCGACAGAGCACCAAAAGGGTTCGGCCGGATACTTTTCCGCATCGGTTCCTGAAGGGGCAATGTCACCCCATCCCGCAAAGCAGCGCGTGATATCAATCGAACAGGGTCGGCAGATCATCCTTTTTCTTCGCGGCCCGCTTCGGGCGCGGCGGCGCTTTGGCCACCACCGCATCGAGAGTTTTGCGGCCCGCGAATTCGATATGCAGGGTCTGACCGGTCTTCGCCTGATCCGGGCCAGCGAGAATACGGTCGGTATCGTCACGAACGACCGCATAGCCACGCTCCAGAACACGCTGGTAAGACAGGGCTTCGATGGTGCGGGTCAGGCCCGCCAGACGCTCGGCGCGGGATGAGAGAACCGTCTGCCGGGTCTTGCTGAAGGCGGTGGCGAGCGTTGTGATACGGTCCCGCCGCTCTCTCAATGACCGATTCAGCCGCTGGGGCGACAAGCGCGCGGAAAGGCCCGATAAATCGCGACCGGCTTCACGCAGACGCGCGCGCATGGCAACAGGGCGCAAGCGTGCATGGCTTCCCGCGAGGGCATGGCGATAGCCGCCGATATAATCGAGAAGGGAACGAGAGAGGGTCTGGCCCGCGAAATCGAGCCGCTGCCGCCGATCACCGATCAGGGCATCGGGTCTGGGCAACATGCGTCCCGCCTGCCCGGTCCGCTGGCGCAGGGAGACGAGCAACCGCTCCATGGCGCGCAGGCGTCGGCTGCCCTGTTCGGATAATCGAGCGAGCAGATCGGTGCGGACAGGCACCGCCTTTTCCGCCGCGCCCGTGGGTGTCGGGGCGCGCAGGTCGGCGACGTGATCGAGCAGGGTCACGTCGGTCTCATGCCCGATGGCCGAGATCAGCGGTATTCGGCACTCCGCCGCCGCGCGCACGACCACCTCCTCGTTGAATCCCCACAGATCTTCCAGCGAGCCGCCCCCCCGCGCGACGATCAGCACATCGGGGCGCGCCACCGGATCGCCCGGTTCCAGCGCATCGAAGCCGCGAATCGCCGCCGCCACTTCCGCAGCGCATTTCTGGCCCTGAACCGCGACAGGCCAGACAAGGACATCACAGGGAAACCGCTCGGACAGGCGGTGCAGAATATCGCGGATCACCGCACCGGAGGGAGATGTCACCACGCCGATGGTACGCGGGATCAGAGGGATAGGGCGTTTTCTCTCCGCCGCAAACAGACCCTCGGCATCCAGCGCCCGCCGCCGTGCGTCCAGCATCGCCATCAGCGCACCCGCTCCGGCGGGAGCGAGGTGATCGACGACGATCTGGTATTTCGACTGTCCTCCGAAAGTGGTCAGCCGCCCGGTCGCGACCACCTCCATGCCCTCCTCCGGCGAAACGGCGAGGCGCGATGCGACGCCTTTCCAGAGAACACCGTCGATGACGGATTTATCGTCCTTGAGACTCAAATAGACATGCCCCGAGCGCGGGCGGGAGACACGACCGATCTCGCCCCGCACCCGGACGAGGCCGAACCGGTCCTCCACGGTTCGCTTGATCGCATTGGACAGGTCCGTAACGGATTGTTCCGCAAGGTTTCCCTGATCTTCTCCGTCGTCGTCCCGGTCGATGACCATGTCCACTCCTTGCCGCATTTCGCGCGACACCATAGAACGGCGACCGAAGCGGGGTCCATGGGGAGAAGAAGGATGCGGGTACTGGTTCTGGGCGGGGGCGGGCGTGAACATGCCCTGTGCTGGTCGATCGCGCGCAGCCCGCGTCTGAAGAAACTATGGTGCGCCCCTGGAAATGCAGGGATTTCGGCGCAGGCAGAATGCGTTACTCTCGATATCGAAAACGCGGAGCAGGTGGTCGGATTCTGCAAGCGCGAGGCCGTCGATCTGCTGGTGGTCGGGCCGGAGGCCCCGCTGGCCGCCGGGGTTTCCGATGCCGCACGGCAGGCGGGAATCGCCGTCTTCGGCCCCGGTCAGGGCGCAGCAATGCTGGAGATATCCAAAGCGTTCAGCAAGGAAATCTGCATCGCGAGCGGCGCGCCGACCGCCACCTATGGCGTCTTCGACACGCCGGAGGCGGCGAAGGATTATCTGGAAAAACAGGGCGCCCCTATCGTCGTCAAGGCCGATGGTCTGGCGGCGGGCAAAGGCGTGATCGTGGCGCAAACGCCGGATGAAGCCCGCGATGCCGTGGACAGCATCTTCGACGGCCCCGGCGGAGGGCGGGTCGTGATGGAGGAGATGCTGGTGGGGGAAGAAGCAAGTTTCTTCGTCCTTACCGACGGGGAGACAGCCTTGCCTCTGGCGGGCGCACAGGACCACAAACGGGCATTCGATGGCGATACCGGGCCGAATACGGGCGGGATGGGGGCCTACTCCCCTGCGCCGGCCTTCACGGCGGAGATCGAGAAAGCGGCAATGGAACGGATCGTCATGCCTGTGCTGGCGGAGATGCGGGCGCGGGGAACGCCCTATTCCGGCGTCCTCTATGTCGGCCTGATGCTGACTCGGGAGGGGCCGAAGGTGATCGAGTTCAATGCGCGGTTCGGCGACCCCGAATGCCAGTGCATCCTGCCCCGGCTGAAAACCGACCTTCTCCCGGTGCTGCTGGCCTGCGCCGATGGCGAACTGGAGGGGCAATCCCTCGACTGGAACAGCGATACCTGCCTGACCGTCGTGATGGCGGCGCAGGGCTATCCGGGTGGCTATGCACGGGGCGACGTGATCTCGGGACTGGAGGAGGCAGCGTCCGATCCCGATGTCACGATTTTCCATGCGGGAACCAAAGCGCAGGACGATGCGATCCTGTCGAATGGCGGTCGTGTGCTCGGCATTACGGCTCTTGGCAAGGATGTCGCCGAAGCGCGGCAGCGCGCCTATGCGGCGGCGAAAGCGGTGCGATGGGATACCGGCTTCTTCCGATCGGATATCGGATGGCGGGCACTGTAAATAGAATCGCTGTCCATCAGCGATACTTGCTACACACCACAACAACGCACATAGTATAATGTGGCTTTACTAACTCAATATTAACCTTAACAGACAAATAACTAAGCATTACATAATAAAACTTTTGATCCGGTTTGCCCTCTCCATGATGAATTGCGACTTTCGCGTTCGTATATCAGCGAGAGAGGCATCCCATGATCCGCACCCTTTTCCTCACCACGGCCCTGGTCGGAGTTGTCGGCCATGCGGCAAGCGCCGTCGCACAGGGCGTCTATATCAACGGCGTCTATACTCCGGCGGGCGGTTCGATCACGCTTCCGGCGAATGGCAACGTCACGCTCGGTACGCAGCCGACCCTCGGCAGCGTCTATGATGCAGGCGCAGGCGCCGTCACGAATGCGGCGAGCGACCAGTACCAGGTATCGCCGCAGGGCATCGTCACGACCACCGCACCGGTCACCGGCCATGGCACTACCGTGACCGCAACGCCCGGCTTCAGTCAGTCCTACACAGTGCCCGCCGATCAGAACGAGATCTACAATATCGTCGTGCCTTCGGCGGCACCCGCTGCCGTCACCTATGCCGAGCCGACCTATAACACCGTCGCCGCACCTGCCTCATCCGGGTGGAAAGCCCGGCAAATCTACGTCGGTGCGCGGGCAGGCGCGGTACTGGCCCGTGACACGAACTTCACTGTCGGACCGCAGGGCGCGAACCCGGCGGTCGATATCCGCAACACCTATGACGATCCGGGCTATACGGGATCTCTCGTCGCCGGTTATGGCGGAAAGACAGCGGGTGGCTGGGGATACCGCGTCGAACTCGAAGGCGGGTACCAGACGGTGGAGGTCGAGTCGCATCGGCTTCGCGGTGTCGGCACGTTCAGGGGTTCCGATGCCAACGGCGACACCAATGTTCTCTACGGCTTCATCAATGCCTATGGCGATATTCCGGTCGCGAAACGTCTCGCGGTAACGCTTGGTGGCGGTGTCGGTGTCGGTCGGGTCGAATTCGATGACCACGGCGTCAGCCGCGCGGGCACGGCGCTCGATGATACCGCGACGGCCTTCGGCTATCATCTGGATGCGGGTGTCAGCTATCAGGTGACCGATGCCATCGCAGTCGAGGCGCTGTACCGCTATCAGAGCTTCATCGACGCCAACCTCCGCACGGAGAACGGCAATTCCGAAGATATCGATGTCGATAGCCACAACCTGCTGCTCGGCGCTCGGGTCGGCTTCTGAGGCGGGGCGCAAACCCATCTTCTCTTCACGCTGTCCCGGCCTGGCGTCGGGGCAGCGGTAGAGAGGGTAAGATAGCCCCGATCAGTCGGGGTCATCAAACGCCCCCGGCGCTTTACGCCACGACCCTGCCCGCATGAGGCAGGCCCGGACATAAAAAGGACCGCCCTTCCTTACCGGAGGGCGGTCTTTCTTTGTGATGGAAAGATCAGGATCATAAAGGCCGGTAAGCCCCGTTTCGGGGGAAGGGTCAGGAGGCCTGACCGCGTATCGCCACGAGTTTCGGCGTTCTCTCACGGGCCTTTCTGGCTTCGGATGATGAGGCGTCGAATTCGGGTATGAAGACCTTGAGCAGGCGAACGACCTCATCGGCCTGGCCCTTGCGGGCCGCGTCGGCGATATTGTCGATCTGGTTCTGCACCGTTTTCAACTG